>JBMZEV010000040.1:0-12720 GCA_049615065.1 Porticoccaceae bacterium
ATTGTGATGTTACGAGACAAAATGCCATGAAAAAAAATGGCTTTGTGTGTTTTTACTTGAGATTTAATGTCTCTCTCCCTGAGAAATCAATTACCAGCATCCTTGTTTGGGGTAAATTTATGGAGCTTCTAAATATCGGGGATATTTATCCATATATAGATATTAGTTTAGTTTAAAAAACGTTAGATAGAAGAGGTTTTTGATTAATTTATTGTCATATGCTCGATTTTATGTCTTTCATTTGCTATTGTTGGGTTATGAGTAATCAAAGAATGCTTTCAAATATTTCAGCTAATCAGGCTACTGCAAGCTTGGTTGCTGTATCTTTACGCCTCCTGCCCTGAGGGGCTTCTATCTGTTATACCCAAATAATTTTTCGTTTTCGCTTCTAAGTAGTATTGTTGCATTATTGGTAATATTTGTACGAATAGTTGAACTTAGAGCGGAATTCTATCCCCTTACAGGGAAATAAGTTTTACAATACTGTTATTCTCAGCTGATGGCAGTTAATCAGGAATATAATCATGGATTCAAAAGATAATTTAGTTATTTTTGATACAACCTTGCGCGATGGTGAGCAGAGTCCCGGTGCGTCAATGACAAAAGATGAAAAAGTGCGAATTGCAAAAGCACTGGAAAAGCTTGGTGTCGATGTTATTGAGGCCGGTTTTGCCGTGTCTAGTCAGGGTGATTTTGACGCAGTTCAAGCGATTGCGAATACTATCAAAGACAGTCGTATTTGCAGCCTTTCTAGAGCGGTTAAGGGCGATATAGAGGCTGCTGCGGAGGCGCTTAAGGGTGCAGAGATGGCGCGTATTCACACATTCATCGCCACCTCGCCAATTCATATGAAATACAAGCTGCAAATGGAGTCAGATCAAGTCATGGATCAGGCTATATCAGCGGTTAAATTAGCGCGTGGTTTGGTCGATGATGTAGAGTTCTCTCTAGAGGATGCTAGTCGCACAGAATTTGATTTTATGTGCCGTATTACCGAGGCGGTTATCAATGCTGGAGCGCAAACCATTAACTTGCCTGACACAGTAGGTTACACCAATCCCGGTGAGTATGGCGAAATGATTCAACGTCTTTTAAATACCGTGCCAAATGCTGATAAATCCATCTTCTCTGTGCACTGCCACAATGACTTAGGTCTTGCAGTTGCCAATAGTTTAGCCGCTGTTAAGGCCGGTGCAAGACAGGTTGAATGCACTATTAATGGCTTAGGCGAGAGGGCAGGCAATGCCTCACTCGAAGAAATAGTGATGGCGATTCGTACGCGCAAAGATATCTTTCCGGTGCAAACCAAGATCGATACTACGCAGATTGTACCTACATCGCGCTTAGTCTCATCGGTAACAGGATTTCCCGTTCAGCCAAACAAAGCCATTGTTGGTGCCAATGCTTTTGCTCATGAATCGGGAATTCATCAGGATGGCATTCTAAAATTCCGTGAAACCTACGAAATCATGAAAGCCGAAGATGTTGGCTGGAGTACCAATAAATTATCGCTGGGTAAATTATCCGGTCGAGCGGCATTTGCGGCACGTCTTGAGGAGTTGGGGATAAGTTTTGAAAGCAAAGATGAGTTCAATCAAGCCTTTACTCGCTTTAAGGATTTAGCCGATAAAAAACGCGAGATCTTTGATGAAGATCTTCAGGCTTTGGTCTCTGACGTTCAAATAGGTTCAGAAGATGATGCTATTTCAGTCAAAGACTTAGAGGTTTTGAGTAAAACTGGTCAATTGCCAACGGCTAAAATTTGTATTCGCTACAAAGATAAAGACCATCAGTCAGAAGCTAGCGGTGATGGTGCAGTAGATGCTATTTTCAATGCTATAGAAAAGCTAATTAATAGCGAAACTAAATTACAGCTATATTCTGTTAATGCCGTTACCGAGGGTACTGACTCCCAAGGTGAAGTAACCGTTCGGCTAGAAAAAGAAGGCCGCATTATCAATGGGCAGGGTGCGGATACAGATATTCTGTTAGCCAGTGCTAAAGCCTACGTCAATGCGCTGAGCTTGATGCGAAATCCAGGTAGGCTTCATCCTCAGCTAGGCGGTGTTTAGTGTCACAGAATCAGGGAACATCGACTCAGTTACGCGACCACTATTTGCAAACCTTGGGCATAGTGCAATATGTATCCAAAGAGATTGCCGATGAAACAGTGGTCGATAACCCAGTCGTCCCTGAGGCTGACATTTCAGTTGAAAGCTCTAAAACCCAAAATGCTGTCAAGTCAGTTGAAGAGAAACTAAGCCAGCAGTCAGGGGTTAAAGATCTACTCGAGGAGGGTTTTGAGGCTAAATCTAGTAAAAATCCGGTTAAACAACAGGCCAGTCCTGACGCTAACGCGGCTCCATTATCGCTTGAGTTTGTGTTTTGGCAGCCCACCGATCAGCTATTAATTGCAACCACTACTGATGAACAGTTGCCAGATAGCCAACAGGTTAATTTGCTATCCAGAATAGTTGCGGCTATAGATAATTCAGCTTCATTACCGCAGTTTGATGTTATTTCATGGCCGCCACACCATAGCATGCAGGGTGGGGAGCAAGAAGCCAGAGAGTTTATAGCTACCTTAATCAAATCGAAGCTGGCAGCTAAATCGATCAAACTGCTTTTAGTGTTGGGTGAGTCAGCAGAAAACTGGTTGTTATCTGCAGAGCAAAAAACAGCCTGCCAACAGGGATTATTAGCAATAACATCCGATGTTACAGCTATAATCGCTCCATCTCTAAAACAGATGCTTAGCCAGCCACAATTAAAACGGGAGACATGGCAAATGATCTGTCGTTTTCTCAATAAAAATGGCTCTGAAAGCTAATCCATGAGCCTCTCAAGGGTATTTGATATTACCGCCGCCAATAATGAATTGGTAAATTATCAGCAACTTTCAGTTTCTCACGCAATGCCACAGGACCTGGCAAAAATAAGTGCTGTAGAAAATCAAACATCAGACTATCCAAGTTCTGACAAGCTACTGCATGACTGTATTGATAAAACTTTTGTTTTATATATAGACAATTTGATTATTGGTTTCGCGGTTATTTTGATCGTTGAAAATCAAGCTGAACTGCATAATATTGCCATTGTCTCTAAGCAGCAAGGTAAGGGGCTAGGTAGCCTATTTTTGAATGCCCTAGTTACAGGCTTGCCTGATACGGTTGAACAATTTTATCTTGAAGTAAGAGTGAGCAACTATCGAGCAATCAGACTGTATCAGCGCATGGGATTTATTAAGATTGCCGAGCGAAGGGACTACTATCGCAATGGATTAGCGCGTGAAGATGCCGTTGTAATGGCTAGGACCTGCAGCAAATAATTACTGCTTGCTGGGTTTTTTTTGTAGTTTGCGTTGCAGGGTCCGGCGATGCATACCTAAGCTTCTTGCCGTTGCTGAGATATTGCCTTCATTATTATTTAATACCTTCTGGATATGTTCCCATTCCAAGCGGTTTACTGAAGTCGGCGCAGTGGGGACAGGTACCTCACTTTCACTATTTTCTGACGACGAAAATGCCATAATAATTTCGTTCGCAGATGCCGGCTTGCAGAGGTAGTTTGTAGCACCTAATTTAATAGCCTCAACCGCAGTAGAAATAGACGAATAGCCGGTTAGTATTAAAATATCAACATGGGGAAGAATCTTCTTAATAGTTGTTAATATTGACAACCCTGACTCATGTTCTAATTTTAAATCTAAAATAACACGCTCAATATCGTCACTTTTTTCACAAAGCTTAGAAGCCTGTCTGCCATTATGGGCAATTTCAACTCGATGTCCCAGTCGTTCCAGTACTCTGGAAAGTACAGAGCAAAAACTAGCATCATCATCGATAATAAGGTAATTCACTCGTAATCCTCAGATTTAACCGTTAAATTGATTGGCAGGTTAATAGTGGTTAATGTGCCGCCATCGGTTAAGTTTTGTAAATTCACTGAACCGCCAAATCGTGTCACAGTGCTCTGTGATAAAAATAAACCTAGTCCCAAACCCTCAGATTTGCTTGAGAAAAAGGGCTTAGTTATATTGGCTGTATCAAAACCCTCACCACAATCCTTAATCTGAATTTCTATTTCTGTGTCAGTCCAGCTAATGCTTACATCTACTGATTCAGGGCTTGCGTCGGCGGCATTATTAAGGAGATTTAGAATAGACTGAGCAATCGTGGGATGAAATTTTAATTCTGGTGCAGGTACAAGACAATCGGCATAGCTAATGGTGGTTTTGAGCTCTGGACGCATTAACTGCCAGCGTTCAAATAGTTGGTCAAAATAGATGTGCAAAAGCTGTGGTGAATAGACTTCAGTAGATGATTCATTAGCAGTCGTTTGCAGCTGTTTCAGGGTTGTGCGGCATTGATCAATTTGTTGGCTTAAGAGATCCAAGTCGGGATTTTTTTTCTGCTGTATTAGCATTTCGTCGACCAATAATTTCATAGTGTTAAGGGGTGTACCTAACTCATGGGCAGTCCCTGCGGCGAGTGTACCAATTGCCAAAAGCTGTTCATCTTGTAATTGTTGTTCTCGATGTTCAGCCATTTTTTGTTGTTGATTTTTCAATTCACTCGCCATACGACTGACGAAGTAGGTGATAATCGCTGCACTAATAACAAAATTAGCCCACATGCCCCATATATGAAGATTATTGCCAGCCATTGAGTGACCCATATTATGCGGTGCTATTGCCGATACGGGAATATGATAGCTTAGTAGCAAGCTGTAGCAGACTAAAGTGATAACGGAAATAACAGCACTATAACCCCAGGGTAAGGCAATTGCAGCTATACTGATTGATATTAGATAGTAGGAAATAAAGGGATTAGAGGCTCCACCACTGAGATATAGCAACGTGCTAAAGAAAAATATATCGACTAAGAGGTGAATAAAAAACTCTCTATCAGTAATGGGGATATTTACTCGCCCTCTATTGGCAGTTGCAATTGTCACTGAAGCATATATAGCCAGTACCACAGCAATTGAGATGACGGGCAAATTAATTGGCTTAATCCAACTAAAATATGCCAGTGCCATTGCTTGTCCGATTATGACAACTGCACGAATTAAGCCCAGCCTAAAAAGGTTTTGACGTGAGGCTGAATCATCCTCATGGAAAGCAATGTTATTCATTGTTTAAGTTTACCAAAATTACGACTAAAACAGTTCAAAATAATTTTAAACTTAATTCAATACTTAATGCTTTTAGATGATGCCAATAGAATAGCCCTTGATGATGATAACAATTCTACGTTTTTGTCTTAAAAGTGGCAGCCTTATACTAAAGGAGTTAACATGGCGACCATTAACCAGTTGATTACTACAGAAGAGAAAAATGCAGCCGCTGTCAGATAGCCTTCAAGAAAACTATGATCGTCTTATTATCGAAAGTCTTGAACAGGGTTGTATCTGGGCTTTGAGAGATAAAGGTGACAATTGGGCAATGGTCGAATCTAGTATTGATCCAGATATTGGGGTTATTCCTTTTTGGTCCAATCAAGATTTAGCCCTTCAGTTGTGTAGTGATGAATGGTCAATATATAAGCCTGTGGCTATTGCGATGGAAGAATTTCTTGATGACTGGTTAACAGGCATGCATGAAGATGTTTTACGTGTGGGTATCAACTGGAATACAGATCTTGAAGGCCAAGAGCTTGAGCCATTAGATTTACTTGAAGAATTTGAATCAGAGTTAGAGTAGCAAATGTTTTTACAATCTTTTTTCTCCCAAACCGGCAATCAACTATGTATTAGTGCAGAGCAGGGCAGTCAATTTGCCAAGCAAGTATGTAATGATTACAACCCAATACATGATGTTGAATCCAAGCGCTTCTGTGTTCCAGGCGATCTTTTGTTTGCCTTGACACTTAATAACTATGGATTAAGTCAGCATATGCGATTCGATTTTGCCGGGCTGGTACCCGCCGATAAAGCCCTTATATTCCCTGACTGGAATGGGTCTGATTTAGTCATTTCCGACAGTCGAGAAAAAATTTATTTAAGCGCTGATCGCGAGGGCGATTTAACACAGGACCAGTCTATTATTGAGCATCTAGTTCGAAGTTATGTCGAATTTTCTGGACATAGCTTTCCTTATATTTTGGTACCCTTAATGCAGCAGCATAATGTAATGATCAATACTGCTCGACCTTTGGTAATGTACCAATCTATGTCGTTAAGCTTGGATCGGCTTGATTTATATTCACCTGAAGTAAAGTTTTTAGATGCGCAAATGGAAGTGGATGGTAAACGCGGTAATGTCAGCCTGCAATTTTCTATCAATGATGGTGAAAAAGTCGTTGGGCGTGGTGAAAAAAAATTAGTACTTAGTGGTCTTCGTGAATTTGACCAACAGGCGATGGATCAACTCATTCTGGATTACGAGGCCAGAAAGGCTTGATCACAACATTTTCTTCAAAAATGCCCCAGTGTGAGATTTCTTAATTTTAGCAACATCCTCTGGGGTTCCAGTTGCGACAATTGTGCCGCCCCCAGCGCCGCCCTCAGGACCCAAGTCTACAATCCAATCTGCTGTCTTTATAACATCTAAATTATGCTCAATAACTACTACCGTATTACCTTGATCGCGCAATTTATGAAGAACCCTTAAGAGCTGTTCAATATCGTGAAAATGCAGACCTGTAGTAGGTTCATCCAAAATATAGAGGGTTTTACCTGTGCCTCTTTTCGATAACTCTTTTGACAGCTTCACTCGCTGAGCTTCACCGCCGGAAAGTGTCGTTGCCGCCTGGCCTAATTTTATATACGACAGGCCAACATCCATAAGCGTCTGTAGTTTGCGCGAAACACTGGGTATAGCGTCAAAAAATATACTGGCATCCTCAATAGTCATATCCAGTACCTGATGAATATTCTTACCTTTGAATGTTATATCCAAGGTTTCACGGTTATAGCGTTTGCCCTTACAAACATCGCAGGGAACATAGATGTCAGGCAGAAAGTGCATTTCAACCTTTGTCACCCCATCACCCTGACAGGCCTCGCAACGTCCGCCCTTAACATTAAAGCTAAATCGACCGGGGGTATAGCCGCGAGATCGTGCCTCTTGAGTGCCGGCAAATAGCTCTCTGACCGGAGTAAAAATGCCTGTATAGGTTGCAGGGTTAGATCGAGGAGTTCGACCAATAGGACTCTGATTAATATCAATACATTTATCAAAATGCTCAAGACCCTTAATCTCATCGTGTGCCGCGGGTTTAAGAGTAGAAGCCTTATTGAGTGCTACAGCCGCGGCAGGGTAGAGAATTTCATTGATTAGGGTAGATTTTCCCGATCCTGAAACACCAGTAATACAGGTGAAAAGCCCAACCGGTATTTTGGCATCAATTGACTGCAAGTTATTAGCTTTAGCGCCACTAATTTCAAGGAATTTACCATTACTTTGATGACGTTTTTTTGGCACAGTAATGCCTCTAGCACCAGACAGAAACTGACCAGTAATAGACTTGGGGCTGTTAATAATAGATTCGCTGTCACCCATTGCGACTATTTCGCCGCCATGAACGCCGGCACCGGGGCCTATATCGACGATAAAGTCAGCCTCTTTGATTGCGTCCTCATCATGCTCTACCACAATTACGGTATTACCAAGGTCACGTAAACGCACGAGTGTTTTGAGTAACCTTTCATTATCTCTTTGATGAAGACCAATGCTCGGCTCATCGAGAATATACATAACACCTACAAGACCAGCACCGATTTGACTGGCTAGCCTTATTCGCTGAGCTTCACCGCCCGAGAGAGTGTCAGCACTGCGGTTAAGTGAAAGATAATTAAGTCCAACATCCACTAAAAAACAAAAGCGGTCACGAATTTCTTTAATAATTTTTTCAGCAATTTCACCCTGACGTCCGGGCAAGTTGATCGATTGAAAATATTCGTAGCACTGACCTACAGGCATGGCGACTATATCTTCAATACGTTTATCGTCGACAAAAACATTGCGTGCTGATTTACAGAGTCTAGTGCCATCGCAATCGGGGCATGCAGAAGTTGCCATATACTTACTGAGGTCCTCTCTAACCGAATTACTCTCAGTATCCCTGTAGCGGCGTTCCATATTGGGTATAACACCCTCAAAACTATGTTCTCGGCGAAATACCGTGCCTCGATCGTTTTCATAGTTAAAGGTAATTTCTTCATTTTCACTACCAAACAGAATTTTCTGTTGATGCAAAGCAGACAATTTATTCCACGGCGTTTCTATGTCAAAATCATAATGCTTTGCCAGACTGCTTAGCATATTAAAATAAAATAACGATCGTCGATCCCAGCCGCGAATAGCACCTTCAGCAATTGAAGCCTCAGGGTGCTGAATAATGCGATCGACATCAAAATACTGATGAATCCCAAGACCATCACAGGTTTCACAGGCTCCAGCCGGGTTATTAAAAGAAAATAACCGCGGTTCCAGTTCGGTTAAACTGTAATTACAAATTGGACAGGCAAATTTTGCACTGAACATTAAATCTTTTTCATTGCCATCCATATAGCTGATAAGTGCAATCCCCTCGGATAAGCCGAGGGCGGTCTCGAAAGACTCTGCCATGCGAGTACCGATACCCTGTTTAACCTTAAAGCGATCAACCACAACTTCGATACTGTGTTTTTTCTTTTTATCTAAGGCAGGGGCCTCATCAAGGTCACAAATTAGCCCATCAATTCGAGCGCGAATAAACCCTTGTCGACGCAAATTGTCGAGCAAATGAATATACTCACCTTTTCTGTCCTGAACAACCGGCGCCAAAAGCATTAGCTTAGACCCCTCAGGTAGTTCAAGCACCTGATCAACCATCTGACTCACAGTTTGAGCCTTTAAGGGGAGATCATGATCAGGGCAGCGCGGCTCTCCAGCTCGAGCAAACAATAAACGCAAATAATCATATATTTCAGTAATGGTCCCAACAGTAGAGCGGGGGTTGTGACTTGTGGATTTTTGCTCAATCGAAATGGCTGGAGAAAGACCTTCTATATGGTCAATATCAGGCTTTTCCATCATTGATAGGAACTGACGCGCATAGGTAGAGAGTGATTCTACATAGCGTCTCTGACCTTCAGCATAGAGTGTATCAAATGCTAATGATGATTTTCCTGAACCAGAGAGACCAGTGATAACAACCAACTTGTCACGGGGTATATCTAAATCGATATTTTTTAGATTATGAGTTCTTGCACCGCGAACTTGAATTGTATTCATTAACACTACTTTTATTTAGGTGAAAGGGACCATTATACGACTCAAGACACAGGCCGAGCAAAGTTAAATGGATATAAGTTGAAATGTTTACTCTTGTATCGACAATATAGATGAATCAATAGGCGAATAAATTACACGATATATATTTTCCCAGGCTCATCTGACTGTTACTATAGCGAGACAAGCAACCTAATCAATAAGCGATTACATTGACGACTAGTTCCCCAGATTTAAACAAATTTTCTCCGTTAGAAAAGCGTGCAGTATTGTCTATTGCTAGCCTTTATGGCTTCCGTATGCTCGGTTTGTTTATGGTGTTGCCCGTTATGTCACTTTACTTTGAGGGTTATCATCAATCCTCAGCCTTTTTATTAGGGCTGGCTTTGGGTATCTATGGTTTAACACAAGCTATTTTTCAAATACCATTGGGGTTATTATCTGACAAAATTGGTCGGCGACCCGTCATATTAGGTGGTCTACTGTTTTTTATTCTCGGTAGTGTAGTGGCTGCAACTACAGAGAGTGCAATCGGTGTTGTTATTGGTCGTGCGCTACAGGGTATAGGAGCAATAGCAAGTACACTAATGGCCCTAGTCACCGATCTGACGGCTGAACAAAACCGCACCAAAGCGATGGCCTCTATAGGTGGTAGTATCGGTATATCATTTGCCATAGCTATGGTACTGGGTCCAATAGTGGCTACATACTTTGGTATGGCAGGCATTTTTTGGCTGACGGCATTAATGGGTTTGATAGGTGCGGTTATAGTATTTAAAGCGATTCCTAAAACCATCTCAATGCGAAAAAATCGTGAGACTCAAACAGATTTACATCAGTTAAGTAGCTTGTTTTTAGAGCCATCATTGATGCGCTTAAATATAGGTATATTTTTTCTTCACTTAACATTGATGGCAGCCTTTGTTGTAATACCAACTGTGTTGGTTAATCAGCTATCCATAGATCCAGACCAGCTGTGGTGGGTTTATCTCAGTCTTATAGGCGGTGGCTTTATTGCCATGTTGCCGGCTATGATTTTTGCGGAAAAGCGTAGGGCTCAGAAAAAAATATTTGTTGCAGCGGTGGGACTGATGACGGCTGCAATGTTTGTTTTAGGTAGCACGCAAAGTGCAGTGTTAATCCTGCTGATGCTCTTTATTTATTTCGCGGCGTTTAATCTTTTAGAAGCATCTCTGCCCTCATGGCTGAGTAAAGTGTGCCCTGTAGGTAATAGGGGAACAGCTATGGGGGTTTATTCAACCTGCCAATTCTTAGGAGCTTTTGCCGGTGGCATACTCGGCGGTTTTGCTCTGGCCAATTTAGGTGTTGAGGGATTGTTTTTGTTGTTGGCTGTGATGCTGTTATTTTGGTGCTTATTGGCTTGTACAATGATTTCACCAAAGCCACTTCAAACACTTATACTGCAGGTGGGTGAAACAAAAGCGGATGATTTTGTAAAAAGTATTTCAAATATAGTCGGAGTAGAAGATATACTCCTGATTGAGGGTGAAGATTTAGCCTATGTAAAGGTAGACAAAACTTTGATAGATCTAGACACAATGCAGCCCTTTTTAAATCGCACATAGATAGGGGAACCAAATGGCACGCGGAATCAATAAAGTAATCATAGTGGGTAACTGTGGACAGGACCCAGAAACAAGATATATGCCTTCAGGCGGTGCAGTGACAAATTTAAGTCTTGCTACATCAGAAACCTGGAAAGATAAAAATACCGGTGATCAGCAAGAGCGTACAGAATGGCATCGTGTGGTATTTTTCAATCGCCTAGCAGAGATCGTCGAGCAATATGTGAAAAAAGGCTCAAAAGTTTATGTTGAAGGCTCGTTGCGAACGCGCAAATGGCAGGGTCAAGATGGCCAAGATCGCTACACTACAGAGATTGTCGCTAGCGAAATGCAAATGCTTGACAGTCGCGGTGGTCAAGCTGGGCAGGGTGGGTATGATCAATCGCCACAGCCAGACTTCGCACCCTCCGGTTCTCAGCAACAGGCGCCACAAAAACAAGCCGCAGCTCAGTCACCAGCGCCATCTGGCGGCATGGGTTTTGACGACGATATTCCGTTCTAGAGATTTTAAAGTTTAATTAATTTTATGGAGTCAGATATGACAATTAAGGTTGGAGATAAGCTGCCCGAGGGTGTGTTCACAGTAATGGGTGAAGAGGGCCCTGCAGGTTTAACCACTTCAGAGGTTTTTGCCGGTAAAAAAGTCGTTGTATTTGCAGTCCCTGGAGCCTTCACTCCAACCTGTGCAATGGCTCATCTTCCCGGTTTTGTTGTCAAGTATGACGATATTATTGCCAAAGGTGTTGATACAGTAGCCTGTCTTTCGGTTAACGATGTATTTGTAATGGATGCGTGGGGCAAAAGTTCCAATGCAGAAAACCTACTTATGCTAGCCGATGGTAACGGCACCTATGCAACTGCCCTTGGGCTTGAGCTTGATGGAACAGGATTTGGCATGGGTGTGCGCAGTAAGCGTTTCGCCATGATCGTCAATGATGGCGTAGTCGAATTGCTTAATGTCGATGAAAGTGGTTTTGAGGTATCCAGTGCTGAAGCCGTTCTTGATGCTCTATAAAACAAAGTGTTAGATAGCAAAAAGGCACCCAATGGGTGCCTTTTTTATGAAGGATCTTTTAAAAAGTTAGCCGGAATATTTTTCCATTACAAGGGTAGCGTTAGTGCCACCAAAGCCAAAGCTATTAGACATCACACGATTAACCTGTTTGTCTTTACTTTCTTTAAGAATTGGCAGACCTTCAGCCTTTTCATCTAGGTTATCAATATGCGCAGAACCAGCAACGAAATTACCTTCCATCATTAGCATGCAGTAAATCGCTTCATGAACTCCTGCAGCCCCTAGGCTGTGACCTGATAAAGACTTAGTCGAACTAATATCTGGGCAGTTATCACCAAAGGTATTGCGAATAGCTCCTAATTCAGCCAAATCGCCCACGGGTGTACTGGTACCATGAGTATTGAGGTAGTCAATTGGGCCATCAATATTTTCCATCGCCATCTGCATACAACGCTCTGCACCTTCACCTGATGGAGCAACCATATCGGCGCCATCTGAAGTTGCGCCATAGCCGGTAATTTCACAGATAATATTAGCGCCACGGGCAAGGGCGTGCTCCAGTTCTTCAACAACCACTGTTCCTGCACCGAGGCCCGGCGCAAAACCGTCGCGATCAGCATCATAGGCGCGTGAGGCAACTTCAGGGTTATCGTTATATTTACTGGTTAGAGCACCCATGGCATCAAACATACCCGCCATAGACCAATGCATATCCTCTGAGCCACCGGCTAGAAGGATATCTTGCTTGCCAAGCTGAATAAGTTCTGCCGCATGACCAATGCAATGCGCGCTAGTAGCACAAGCAGAGGCGAGGGCATAGTTAACTCCCTTAATTTTAAACGGGGTAGCAACGCAGGCTGAAACAGTGCTCGCCATAATTTGCGTTACTCTGTAAGGCCCTG
>JBMZEV010000041.1:0-12422 GCA_049615065.1 Porticoccaceae bacterium
CACATTTTCTGGGATACCTGGCCCAGTGTCCTGAACTTGAATTTGACGTTTTTCATGGACTATTGAAATAACAATCTCCGCATCCGGCATTGTTTTCACATAATAAAGCGCATTACCTATCAAGTTATAGAGAATATATTTAACCAACACAGGATCGACTAAAATCTGAAAATCACCGCCAGTAACCGATACTTTATTTCTATGCGCCGACTCTTTGTAGGCATAATCCGATACCGCCTTATGACAAATATCTAAGGCAGAAACCAAATGGAAATTTTGCTTATTAATGGGCTTTTCGTTTATTGCATCCATAGTGATATCGATGATTTGATGACTATTTTTAATCACATCAATAACATCTTCATAATAGGTATGAAATTCATCATTATTTGATATATTGTGATTTTTTAGCAGGTGTATAGCCCCATGTATTTGCGACAGCGGATTACGCATTTCATGGGCGATAGAACCGGCGAGGGATTTTATATGTTTTAATTTTTTTTCGTGGGCGTTCGCACGATCTAAAAATAACTTTGTTTGCTGAGTCACTGTACTCAATAATTTAATGTCATCGCTGCTATACGGGCTTTCGCTGAACCTGCTACTTAAAATAATATATCCTTCAATCTTTTCAAAAGAGCGCATAACCAAAACAAGACTTTTATCACATAAGCCTATTTCTCTGCCATGCCCTACATCACCCAGTTCTAAGGGGCGATGTGCAATATTTTGCAATTGACTTTCTGTTGCTATTTCACTTCGTTCTAACAAGCAAAGTTTTTTGTTCTTCATAAGAAAAATTGATGTATTTTTAATTGACATCGAATCTTTTAAAATCTTGGCTACATCTTCGAAAATACTTTGCTTTTCTAAGTGTTTTTGTAGGTGCATTATACTGCTCAATACATCTGTTGGGTTGTACCAATCAGTGATCCATTTTTTTTCCGTCGCGGTTTGCAATGCTCGACACAATCGTTCGCCATTCATTGCCCAAATAATGCCCAAACAGGAATTAGCAAGAATGGCTAGTGAACTCAATTGATATTGAAATACATTTATAATCAAAAAACTTAAAACAATCGTACTTGAGACGATTAACCTAGATGCCGTTCGGCTAATGACGACACGAATGTTAAATAGGTCTTTTTTAATCATGGCATAGCCAATGATGGTTAAGCTGGTGGCAATAAATAAGATACCCAATGGGTAAAATTCGATTCCGTAGTTACATAGATAATCACTGGCTGCCAAGAAATAAATAAAAACGCTGATCTTGCAACATTTTAAAATTGATTTTTGCGGTTCTTGGGCTATTTTTTCTGTTTGTGAGGCAATAAATAAACCTCGTAAAACAACAATGATTGTCTGTAGAACATGAATCCAATGCAATGATCCAGCTTTAGGATAATGACCCCAAAAATACTGATAATAACCATCAATAAACAAGTCAGTGAACAACAGTATAATTGTCAAGATTCCACAAAAGGCGTATGACAAATTTATATATCGTCTTTCTTTACGGTTGTCAGATAGCTCTGCTAAAAGCTGATAAAGACTGGTCGGTAAAAATATGATTAATAAGTAGCCAAAACGCACTAGCGACTCTGAAAGTTTTGGCTCTGAAGTTTGAAAAAGGATAGCCCAGGTTGCTTGCCAGAAAAACGTGGTGATGCACAGTAGCAGAAAAGCCTTATGTGATCTTTCCAGTTTAGTTGTGTGTCGCCACAAGTAAAAAGCAGCGCCTAAAAAATAAACTGAAACTAAAGCTGGTAGTAATGAATACATTTTTATAACTATCCTTTTTCACTTTGCTTAATTACAGCAAGATAGCCGCTCTATTATCTAAACAATTTGATACCGTTTAACTTTAGCAATAACATCAGCAGGCAGTTTTTTTATACATTTAGTAGCTAAATCAGTATAGACAACCGTTTGGTATCCTTTTGATACTATTTCACTTTTTTCATTGAAAAATTTAAAAAGTAAGTCAAAACAAGTTTTTTTGAGATTATTAATATTGAGTTCGCAATAGATTTTTTGAAAAGGCAATACTTCTTGTACATAATCGTTATGCGCGGCTCTGGTTAGGAATGCGCCATCCATTTCAAACATATTGGAATAAATACATTCGGTAAACCACATCTCTCTGCATATCCCCTGCCACTCAAAATAGCGAGCAAAATAAATATTGCCATAGGCATTAGAATCTTTGAGGAAAGGGGTTAGTTCATGTTTATATGTTTGATGAATCTTAATAACATTGCCGTCATAATTTGCTTTGCTCCAAGAATCCTTTTTTAAAAAATGATTAGGCATTTGTGGATTAATTGTTTGATCAATTTTTAGTTCAGTTTTCATATAATTCTCCAGAATATTTAAAAAATTTAAGTGAGTTTGCTCACTTCTAAAATATAGTGGAAAGGGCGGGGCAAATTTGCACGAAGTTATTAAACGCCCAAATTAAAATTAGTTTCTAAGCTGGCCTTGTTCATGTAAGAGTGGGGTCATTATTGCCGCTTTAAACGCAATCTAGCACTTTCTAAGCGCGTTTAAGTGTGTGGGCTATGGTATGGGTAGGGGTGATTGGAAAATGGGAATTAAAATGTTTTGGTTTTTTTACTTTTTTCTGAGTTTTTGCACCCAGATATTTATATGAATCAAATCTTAACTAGCTTGCATAAAGACAGTTAAGTTTTAAAGTACAATAGAAAGTACAATATGATAATTAAGTAGTTAAAATATAAAAAAACCCCTGTAAAAACAGGGGTTTAATTTTTATATATGGCGCACTCGGAAGGATTGACTCAAAACACCCTATGGGGCGTTTTGACCCTGTAAGGGCTCGCCGCCAATAGCGGCTCGGTCTAAACGTGTTGGGACAAGTTTGTCGAACCTGAGAAGGTTCTCACCCCCGTCGTACAGCCAATAAAAAACCCCGCCCAAAGGGGCAGGGTTTTTGTATATGGCGCACTCGGAAGGATTCGAACCTTCGACCGCTCGGTTCGTAGCCGAGTACTCTATCCAGCTGAGCTACGAGTGCGTGTAGGTCTCATTTCTGAGGTCGCGTACTATAGGTTAGCGCGCCCACTGAGTCAATATAAACGGTGCTTGGTTAGTGATTTTTCTAGATATTTTCATACTTTTTCTATGAATTAGGTGCCTCTGCCACAAACACGGCTCTAATTGGTGCCGGATAGCCCTCAATGGTTTTATTCGAATCCTCGGGATCTAAGAATGTTTCTAAGGAGTCAAAGGTCATCCAATTGGTGGAACGTTGTTCTTCTGTGGTTGTTTTGCACTGATCGACCATTCTCGGATTGCGCAGTCCAATTTTTTCCATCCAGCTAATAAGGGTTTCAGCAGAGGGTAAAAACCAAACATTAGGCATCTTGCCGTAGCGTCCTTTAGGCACCAGTGATTCGCCATTTTCACCCTCAATAATCAGTGTTTCCAGTACTAATTGGCCACCGTTTTTAAGTAACTCTTTGAGTTCTAACAGATGATCCATGGGAGAGCGTCGATGATATAAGACACCCATCGAGAATACGGTATCAAAAGCATGTAGTTTTTTTGGCATTTGCTCGATGCCAAAGGGTAGAACATCAACTGGGTGCTGCTGACCCGCGAAATGTTTGATGGCATAGAATTGAAAAACTGATTTTGGTGAAGGATCTATACCTATGACTCTTGAGGCTCCAGCGCCAAGCATACGCCAACAGTGATAACCATTGCCGCAGCCGACATCTAGAACCAGTTTATTCTCAAGTGAATCTATATGCGGCAGCACACGATCCCATTTCCAGTCTGAACGCCACTCAGTATCAATGTTGAGCCCATAAAGATTAAATGGGCCTTTACGCCAGGGGTGGAGGTCCATCAGGGTTGCTTCAAGCTGCAGTCTTCGACCCTTATCCATTAAGCCGGGGTCGCCGATGCTGACTGTTTGACTAAAATCCATGGTTAGTGGATCAATTTCAGGTAATCGCTCCAGACATTGCTGCCACGTTGGCATATCACCCCAACGTTCGACGCGCAACTGATCATTTATCTGCTCGGCTATATTTGTATGCCAGGTTTCGAGTGGCGAATTTGGCAGCCAATCGATGAGAGACTGGTATTTTTTTGAAGGATCGTTCATATTGGTACTCTGAATGTAAGGAGCGATTATAATTGATTTTTGCCCCTAAAATAAAAATTACTGCATAAAGTTTGGAATCATTTATGGATAACGATCGTTTGGATACGCTTGAGGAAAAGCTGGCTTATTTAGAAGCTAGTAATGCCGAGTTAAGTGATGAGATATTTCGTCAGCAACAAGAAATCGCGGCGTTAACTAAGGCCCACCATCAGGCGATGGAGCGACTTCAAAGCCTAGAGGATGCAGAGGCGGAAGCCGGTGGCGGGCAGGGTGGCTCTATTGCAATGGACAAGCCACCGCATTACTAATTAGATGGCCTAGGGGTTACTTATGTCTGTATTAGATCCATCCGTTAAAGCTACTATTGATGGTATTTTTGCTGAACAGCAGTGTTATTCATTACATTTAAGAACATCGACCTGTGAACAGCGACTAGCGGTATTGGCGAATTTTGAAAGAGTGTTTAAAGCCTCCTTTGATAAGCTTTATAAAGCCGCTACTGAGGATTTTTCTAAACCGGAAGCTGAAGTTGATACCGGTGAGATTTTATCTGTACTTTCAGAATTAAAGCATGTTCGAAAATGCCTTAAAGGCTGGATGAAGCCAAAATCTGTTAGAGCGACAGCGCCTATGTTGGGCACTCAATCGAAGATTTTATATGAGCCAAAGGGCGTTTCTCTGATTATTTCGCCTTGGAATTACCCATTTAATTTAAGTTTTAGCCCGATGATCTGGTCGATTGCTGCGGGTAATACGGTGATTTTAAAACCCTCTGAAATGACGCCGGCAATGTCTGCTGTGATTGCAGATATCGTTGAGCAGTCGTTTGATCCAAAACATGTATATGTTTTTCAGGGTGATGCAGCGGTTTCTAGTTATTTGACCGCCAAACCATTTAACCATATCTACTTTACCGGAAGCCCGGCCATAGGCAAGCAGGTTATGGCTGCAGCAGCTAAGAATTTAGCCTCTGTCACCCTCGAGTTGGGGGGTAAAAGTCCGGTTATCGTCGATCAAACAGCAGATCTAGCTAAAGCGGCCAAATCTATCTGCTTTGGTAAGTTTGCCAATAATGGACAAACCTGCATTGCCCCAGACCATATTTATGTTCACAGCAATGTCAGGGATGAGTTTATCGTTGCAATGAATAAGGCAATAGAAAAGCTTTACGGTAAATTATCAGATATTCCTAATAACCCGGATTATTGTCGTGTGGTTAATCAATTACATTATCAGCGACTTAAGTCTTTACTTAATAATGCAGTTGAGAAGGGTGCTTGCGTTGTTAGTGGCGGTGAAACAATTGATCAGCAGCGTTATATTGCGCCAACACTGTTGGCTGATATTCACCCTGATGCTGATATCATGCACGAGGAAATTTTTGGTCCACTTTTGCCAATTGTGGAATTCTTGGATATTGGCACAGTTGTCGCTGAAATTAATAATAATCCAAAACCCTTGGCCTTATATATTTTCTCTGCAGATGATGGCTTATCAAATCAAGTTATCAAGCAAACCAGTTCTGGCGATAGTGCCATCAATGCAACAGTGATTCATGTTATACATCAGAATCTCCCCTTTGGCGGGGTTAATAATAGCGGTATGGGAAAATCTGGTGGCGTTTGGGGCTTTCAGGCTTTTTCCCATCAGCGCAGTGTTGTTGTGGATAAACTGGGACTCAGTGCAATGTTAAGTCCACCCTATACTGCAAAAGTTAGACGGCTAATAAAAACTGCGCTTAAGTTCTTGTCTTAGAGTTTTATTTAATAGCAATCAGTGAACCAAAGTTGTAGCATTGAAACCATGGGCTTGCTGATTTAAAGCCACAATCTTTCAGTCGCCGAATATGGGTAGCTAAGGTCTCAGGCATAAGAACCTTATCTATAGCGTCGCGTTTTTGGCTTATTTCTAGATCACTGTAGCCCTGATCGCGTTTAAATTGATGATGTAGCTCAGTGAGTAAACAATTCAGTGATTCAGGTTCAAAGTGCAGTTTTTCCGAGATAATTAAACAACCATTCGAGTTAAGCCCTCTGTATATAGTGCTAATTAATTCTGAGCGACGGTCTAGGGGAACAAACTGTAGAGTAAAGTTTAGAACCACTAGGGAGGCGTTGGTTATTTGAATATCGCAGATATCATTTTTAATAAGTTTGGTTTCAGTATCTGAGGGTTGACCCTGCAAAATTGTAGCTAACTTATCCAGCATAGCTTGTGAATTATCTACGGCGTAAATAGTTGCATCACGTGATTCAATTCGCTCTCTAATGGCTAATGTTGAGGCGCCTAAAGAGCAGCCCAGGTCATAGCAGTTGCTATCTTTTTGCACAAAGCGATCAGCTAATTCACCAGTATGATTAATAATAGTTTGGTAGCCGGGAACTGAGCGCTGAATCATATCCGGGAAGATATCAACCACCTTGTGGTCAAAGACAAACTTTGGAACCTTACCCAGTGGCTGTGCAAATAATTTGTCTCGGTTCAACTTGGTCATATTAATTAATTATTTGAAAGTCTGTAGAGGCAGCAAGATCAGCACTGGTAATAATGGCTGTTTGTGCTTTATTTGGACGCAAATACTGGTCTGCAACGCGTTTTAGATCGCTTTCATTGACCTTGAGAATACGCTGTCTAAACTCAGTTTGGGTGTCCTTACTACGACCATTAAGTTCACTGTAAAAGGCTTGAATAGCCTCGCCGGCAGGGGAGCTTGGCTTATCCATGCTGCCAATAACGCCCAAAATGGCTTCTTCAATTTTATCGTTACCAATAGGTTGCTCGAGAACCCACTTAATTGAGGCGTCAAAGTCTTCCAAAGTCCCTTCAATTCTTGGATCGCGATAGGAAAAGAAACGAAATGCGCCAGACTGACTATCCTGTGATGCGCCTGCACCATAGGCGCCACCCTGTTCGCGAATAGCTCTATGTAAAAAGCCATTGCGTAATATGCCGCCTAATAGAGTAAGGGCAGGGGCATCGGGGTGACTACCGGCAACCGTAGGAAATGCTTTTGCACAGAAGCTTACCTGTGTTGATGCAGTCCAGCAGTGGTTAATCGAAGATAGTTGCGGCTGATAGTCAATTAAATTGTTGGTTTGCTGTGGTTTATTGTCATAGGCAAAAGAGCAAGCCATGCTAGCGCTAAACTCATCCAGTCGTTGTTTTTCTGATACCAATAGGAATTGACGCGGTTGATTGAGTACCAGTTGATGAATGACTTTTAACTGCTCGGCAAGATTTTGTAACTCAGTATCTGATGAAATAGCCTGATTAAGTTTTCTCAAACCACCCAGTCCGGTCATGCCACCCCAGCGCTGTTGAAGGTGAGCATAGGGCGACATTTCGCTGCTAGCGGCCATCATCGCCAGCACATGCCCATTGCTGACAACAGATGATTCTTTGTGGGTAAGTATTTGCGCTATTAATTCCCTTAATCGTTCTAATTCATCGAATCGAGCACAGGTAAAGGATTCCTGCATTAGCTCACTCATTGCTTCTTGATTACTGGCTAAACCTTTGCAAGCTAGGCTGATATTGCCATGTATTTTTGATAAATCATTGCGGTGAGTACGCACAGAGGTGGAGGCACTGTATGAGCCTACAACGCTGGAATGCCAAAGCTGGGTTTCTTGATAGTTGCGATTGCCTACGCCCATTTCAGTGACACAGGTGCTATACAATGGCAAAAGGTCCATTTGATCATTGCTTAACTTTGGCATTGGCATAATCAACTGCTGATAAACCAAACCATTAGTGCCAGCAGCATAGCTGGTCAATGGCAGAGGCAGCTTCTGTCGGTGATTGGGTTCAGAAAAATGAATATCTTTGGGAATATCATCAAGATCGACCTTGGGCAAAATATCTAAATTTTCTTCCATTTCTTGTCGCTGCTTCAGTGCGGCTGCCGCATCGACAATGGTCTGCCTTTGCTCGTCACTCAATGAGGCGTTTATAGCTGACAATCGATCCTTTTCTGCCTGATCCTTCTTGTTTGCTAGCTGTGCATCTGGCTTTAGAACCAAGCGAATACGATGTTGATTGTCCAGTAAAAGCTCTCTGGCTAGGGATTTAATATAGTTAGGATCGAGGATTTCTTGTTTTAATTTATTCAAAACAGGATCTAAATCTAGCAACGATACAGGGTCACCGCGATGAGTTGCACTAGTGAGCGTGGTCAAGATAAGGCTTAAACCATAGGGGTATGAGCCGCCAGTAATTTCTCGCTGAGAAAGCTCTAGTTGGTGTAGGCTTGCAGCAACCTGTTCATAGGGCAGACCGTTGTCAGCCACTTCCTGTAAAAGTTGCAATACCATAGCTTCAACTGCATCGGCCTGTTCAGGATTTGAGCCTTCAATACCACAGGCAAAGCACAGCTCTAATTGCGAATCTTCAAGCCCACACATGGGCGAAGGCGCTGTACCAAGCTCTGTTGTTTCAAGTAAATTCTGTAATGGAGAACCACTATTATCCAACAGTACACTAGCCAGTAGCCGAGCTCGCATAGTGTCTTCAAGGCTGGTACTGTTGCCGAGTAGCCATGCTATAACTATATGGGTTTTATCTAAAGTGTTTGTGTTGTCTTCAGTCGATTCGAAAGCGTATGACTCTTCAAAATACTGTGGCGCTGAATACCGTTTTTCATTAGTAACAGCAATATGATTATCTAGGGATTCAAATCTATGAAGTGCGTGCTGTTCAAATCTCTGCTGATGATCTTTGGCGGCAATATCACCAAAGGTAATAAATATAGCATTACTGGGGTGATAATGAGTTTTATAGAACTGGGTAAATTGATCATAGGTAAGATCTGGAATATCCGCCGGTTCGCCACCACTGTTGTAATGATAGGTGCTAGTAGGGTACAGGTGCTTGCTCATGGTTTGCCACAAAGTAGAGTTGATTGAACTCATGGCACCCTTCATTTCATTAAATACTACGCCTTTGTAGGTGAGCTCTGAGCTACTGTCATCTGCGGTGGCGTATTCTAACCTGTGGCCTTCTTGAGCAAAATCCAAAGGATCAAGTCGAGCAAAAAATACCGCATCCAAATAAACTTCTAGCAAGTTATTGAAATCCTTTTTATTCTGGCTTGCAAAAGGGTAGGCGGTCCAGTCTGAACTGGTAAATGCATTCATAAAAGTATTGAGTGATCGGCGGATCATCATAAAAAAAGGATCGCGAACAGGAAATTTTTCACTGCCGCAGAGCGCGGTATGTTCGAGAATATGTGCCACACCCGTCGAATCCATTGGCACTGTTCGCAAGGCAACTAAAAACACATTTTCAGAGTTGTCAGCGGCAAGATGAATATGCTGTGCCCCGGTTATTTTGTGGCGATATTCTTCAAACTGTATTTTAAGTGAGGCTATAGTTTGAACGCTTACTAGCTCAAAAGCACTGTGAACATCTGGGTTCATAAAATTTGGTATCTCTCAAGGGTGGTTATGGTGGTTATTTTACGCTAAATAGACGTTCTAAACATCATGGTTGTTTATATTGCGATACTCAATTGGTGTTATGCCTTCCCAGCGCTTAAATGCCCGATAAAAAGTGCTGGGTTCAGAAAAGCCAGTAAGGTAAACAATTTCAGCAATTGTTTCGTCAGTTTGACTCAAAAGTTGCCGCGATAAAGATTTTCTATATTGATTTATAATTCTTTGCAAACTGGTGCCTGCCAAATTTAATTGATGGCGAAGTTGTCGCGGGCTGATATCAAGTTGTTGTGAAATGGTTTCTAAACTGATATCCCCAGATTCCAAAAGAGCACCCACCTGACTGCGTACCTCTACAATTAGGTCGCGCTTTTCGAGTTGCTCCAGATGGTGTTCGGCACTTTGCATATGCATTGAAAGTAATTCAGGCTCAGCATAGGGTGATCTGTAATTGAGTATTTCTGGCTCAAAGTAAAGCCTAAACTGCTTATCATTGAATTCTACTGGGCATTGAAATACTCGCTCATATTCAGCGATATCTGTTTTAGCCTGATGGGTAAAACAGATTTTTGAGGGCTTGAATTTATCATCGCTAACGGATTGTAGAAAGCGTATCAAACTGACTACCATGGCCTCGGCTAGGTGTGGGGTTAAATATTGATGTTCAGAGAAATAGTTGGTTAAGAACGGTGTTGGGCACTCAGTAATTTGACCATGCATAGCATCGCTAATAAGGCGTTGGTAATTTAAAACACGCTTTAGCCCCTCACCAAAAGTAGTACTACTCAACAGCAGGTATTCGAGTATTTGGCCCTTGTAAACTGGCATACTCTCACCAAGATGCAGACCAATACAGGGATCGCCTGAAAGCTCAACGGCGGCTTGCCAAAATAGCGGTTGTGCAGAGAATTGGGTGCGAAGATTCGGTTTATAGAGTTGTGCAGGGTCTAAACCGCAACGACGAAGAACTTCATCTGCATCTACATCAAGATTGATTAAGCCTTGATAAGCCATGCGTACTAGGGTGCCTGAATCCGTTAAAGCTGCCATATCGCCACTTCTCTGCCAATAATTGGTCTATCATACCTAATTGACTCAAATGACAAAATGATTTTTTTTATTGCCAATGTGAAGCCCTATTTAAAGGAACAAAATGATTGACATGGATTCAGCAAAAAAAAATTTACAATCTCCGCTTCACAGTGTAACCCCTTTGCATTTAGAAGAGTCCCCCAGTATGGCTCTTCTACTTGCAAAGGCTCTTTTTAAAACTGGACATTTCAAACTGGGTGATTCACTGCCACCTCTCACAGCGCATTGGGATAATTTATCTATAGATAGCAGTCATCTTCACAGTTATAACCAAATCTGTGGCTTTGACAGCGATCAATTGCCAGCCACCTACCTATGGGTTCGTGCTTTTCCACTCATAATGTCAATGCTTGTTTCAAAGCAGTTTCCGCTCAAGGCAATGGGTCAGGTGCATCTTCGCAATCAAATTACTGTTCATAGTCCCTTGGACAGAAATAAAAAATTTAGTATCTCAGCGGCAGTAGACCACTCTGAGCTTTCCTCAAAGGGTTTAGAGTGGTCTATGCAAATTTCGGTAATGACTGACAGTCGGATTGTCTGGTCGAGTCGTTCTACATTTTTGTATCGTTGTAAAACAGGTATTGAGCGAACTTCTTCGCCGATTAATGAGGTTCAAGGTAAACCTGAAAGTTGGGTGTTAGACAGTGATTTAGGTCGACGTTATGCACCTATTTCTGGCGATTATAACCCTATTCATTTGGGAGCCTTGAGCGCTAAAATTTTCGGCTTCAAACAGGCTATTGCCCATGGAATGTGGAGCAAGGCGCGCTGTTTGGCAGCTATGGATTCGTTAATCCCAGAGGCTGGATACAGTGTCGATGTTAATTTTTTAAAACCAGTATTTTTACCGTCCAAGGTAAATTTTTATTCAAGTTTATCTGACAACCAACGGCAATTTTCGTTGTTTAATTCATCGGGTGAACATAGGCATTTACAGGGTAATATTTCATAGGTAATCAACATGTCAGATTTTAAAGTACCAGTTAACGATTATTTGTTTCTATTTAATGATGTGATGGATATGCAGCAAAACTATCAGCACGTCAAAGGTGGCGATCAAGCTACGCCAGATATGGTAGAGGCAATATTCACTGAGGGTGCTAAATTTTGTGAAAATGAGCTATCACCGCTCTATCAATCAGGCGATGATGGTTGCCAGTGGAATCAGGGCAATGTAACCACTCCGGCGGGTTTTAAAGAAGCGTATCAAAAGTATGTTGAGGCCGGCTGGCCAACCTTAACTGGCACGCCTGATTTAGGCGGCCAAGGCTTGCCTCCATCGGTTAGTTCGGCGTTCAACGAAATGTTGAATACTGCCAACTGGGCCTGGGCTATGTACCCTGGGCTGAGTGAAGGCGCAGTTGCTACATTGGAAGATCATGGTACAGAAGAACAAAAACAGGTCTATCTTTCAAAGCTTATTAGCGGCGTATGGAGTGGCACCATGTGCCTAACAGAAGCCCACTGTGGAACCGATTTGGGTCAAATGAAGACCAAGGCTGTTCCCAATGGTGACGGCAGTTATAAGGTTAACGGCACTAAAATATTTATCAGTGCTGGTGAACATGATTTAACAGAAAATATTGTTCATATTGTATTGGCAAAATTACCCGATGCCCCTGAGGGTACAAAGGGCATCTCCCTATTTATTATTCCCAAATTTCTGCCCGCTGCCGACGGCTCTGTCGGTGAGCGCAACGGAGTTAACTGTGGCTCCATCGAGCATAAAATGGGTATACATGGCAATGCCACCGCGGTAT
>JBMZEV010000042.1:0-12265 GCA_049615065.1 Porticoccaceae bacterium
CTTGATTTAGCCCATATCAATGGCTTGGGAATAAGTCATTGGCGCATCGGTGATAGCCTGGCCTATAACTTCACCGGTAGTGGTGATAGTGATTTGATTACGCTCGGGGCGGGGATTAATACTGTCGATGCCGGCGATGGTGATGATCAAATAAAAATCGATGGCCAGGGTCAACGCACGGATGTTATCGACGGCGATGATGGCACTGATACATTAACTATCAGTGGTGGTGCTGTTGACTTGTCCGGTGCTAAATTAACGGATATAGAATCTATACGCGTTTCATCAAATTCTCTTTCTTTAACCGAATCTCAATGGGCTGCTCTGGGAGATATTATTGCCCAGGTGCCGGGTTCATCAACATCATTTACGTTGGCCTTGGAAGCAGCGGGTACGATTACACTACAATCTGACTCTATTTATAAGGGCTTTAGTGGTTCAGCAGGTGATGACTGGTTAATTGGTAATGATTTTGCCAATGTTTTAGCGGGTAATGCAGGTAATGATGTTCTTGATGGTAAAGATGGTGATGATAGCTTAATCGCCGGCTTGGGTACTGATGAATTAAAAGGCGGTGCCGGCAATGATACTCTTGATATTACAGCAAAGAGCACAGTGAGTGACATACTTTCTGGTGGTGAGGGCAGAGATACACTTATAGTGGCTGATGGACAGGATTTGACCGGTGCTAATATCACCGGTATCGAGGTTCTTTCTGGTACCGGCACTGTTACCATGTCCACAAATCAGTTGCAGACACTGAAAGAAATCCAGGGTGTCAATATCCAGTTAGTTGAAGATACCAACGAATTTACTATGCCCAGTGATTTGCAGCTTGTTCAAGGTGCATCTATTTATTTATCCAATACTGATTCTGAGTTACTAGGTTCTTCGGGTATTTTAGGCTCGGCAAAAGATGACATTATTTCTGGCTCTACGGGATCAGACACCCTGTTGGGTGGTCGTGGTGCTGATTATCTTTCTGGCGCTTATGGCAACGATACTTTAATTGGCGGCAAGGGAACAAATACCCTAGTAGGTGGCAGTGGTGATGACTTATTAGTGGTTGGTGGGGCAGCCTATACCCATTCTTCGCAGACTATGAGTGGCGATAAGCTATTTGGTGGCGAAGGTTTTGATACCCTGCAAATTGACTATAACTTAGAGCAATGGAGTACTTATAGTATTTTGGATGGGGCTGTCAGTAATGTGGAGGCTCTATCAATTTTAAATTCAGAATATAATTATTTAAACCTTAAGGCATCGGTTTGGGATAATTTCGAGCAGGTATCATTTGGCTATAGATACCACTATCCATGGACATTATTACGATTAGGTGTTACTGGTGATGGTGAGGATTTAGATTTCAATAATGTATCAAATGAAAACTATGTTCATTCGATTGATCTTCATGGTTTTTTTGGTGTTATCAATGCTACAAATAATCCTATTACCTTAGATAATGATAGAAATGACGAAAATCGATTTGAATTGCAGGCTACATTTGATGATCTTATCCTAAGCGATAATGCAGATAGGGTATATATTTATAATGATCTAAATTATCAATTAGTTGCAGGTGCCGGTGATGATTGGATTCGCCACTCAGCCTCTGGCAATTTAGTTGCAAATATTGATGGTGGTGAAGGTTCCGATACCTTTGATGTAAGCGCTACAGGTATTATTGATCTTACCCAGGTTACCCTGACCAATATTGAAAATATCTATCATGGTAGTGCAAGAATTGTTCTTACTGAGGAACAGTTTGGCAACTGGAGTCTTGATGGCAATGGTGCAGTATTTACTAAGCTAGACGGCGTAATCAAGGGTTCGGCTGGCAACGATAGTTATAGTGGTCAGGGTCAGGGCAGCTTTGAAGGTGGTGCTGGCGACGATTATATTAGCGAGCTAAATACTGCCGTATTCTCTGGAAATATGGCTGATTATGATCGAACTCGAGATGGAGATCAGGTCACAGTTCAGCATGCTCGTGGAACCATGGTTGATGGAACCGATACGCTGTATGATGTTCTTAATCTAAAGTTTGCTGATACCACCGTTGTTCTTGATGATGCGCCCAATAATCAATGGAACTATTTAAACCAGACAAATAGCAATGAGCTAATTGATAGTCTAATTGCTGTTGAGTACGGTAAACAGGTGTCAGGTAAATCTGATTACCGCAATGACTATGATCTTTTCTCAGCAAACCTTGCGCCAAATTCGCCCCTATCCATTGAGGCTTCGACGTCAAATGGCAGTGGCTGGCGCTTTGAATTTTGGGATGTAGCTTCAGGTAATCAAATTCAATTTAAATCCCTTGTCTATGGTTGGGTTGAATACAGCTATAGCAATTGGATGGATGCGGATCACAAGTGGTTGCCCGGGTTTAATACTAATGATGGCTTTGAGGCTTACCAGGGTGGTCAGGTTGTAGTCAGAACTTACATAAATTCTGATGATAATAACCCAATTCAAGACTATGCCTTTACGCTTAATTACCTAGATGACTATGCCGGTAGCGTTGATACCCAGGGGGAAATGGACCCTGATGAGGGCTTAATTCGCGGCTATATTGGCGATATTAATGATGCTGACTGGATTCGAACAGATCTTATTGCTGGGACCAAGTATGAATTTAGGCTAGAAGGCTTATCATCGGGTTCAGGTACATTGGTCGATCCCAAGTTACAGTTGTTAGATAGCCAAGGCCGTGTTATCGAGGCGGGAATGGATCAAGCCACAGATGTTGCTGGGACTGATGATGCCATCATATTTAGGCCGACAGAGACTGACACCTATTATCTTGCGGTGACAGATGTTGCAGGAATTAATAAGGGCTCTTGGACCTTGACTCAGACAAGCCTAGATACAATCGCTGGAAATGTTTCAACTACCGAGCGTATTGAATGGACAGCTGCTAATAGCTTTAGGGTTGAAAGTGAGATTAACCAACTTACTGATCATGACTGGTTTAAAGTTTGGCTTGATAGTGGATTGACCTATAGCTTTACGATGGATGGTACATCCCTGGGCGGCACATTAAATGATCCTCAGCTTAGTTTGCGTTCTGTTACAGGACGATTATTAAGCCAAGATGATAATAGCGGTTCAGGTTCAGATGCGAATATTTATTACTCTGCGCCCGATAGCGGTTGGTACTATTTAGATGCAGGTGCATCAGGCAATGCCTCAAAAGGAACCTATATTTTGCAGGGTTCCTCTCTCGCAGATGATTATGCAAATTCAATTTTAACAGCTGGCGTGGTTACACTGGGTGAACAAACCAGTGGTCTAATTTCTTATATTGCTGATAGTGATTGGTTCCAGGTTGGCCTTAGCGCCAATACAACCTATGTAATTGATCTAAAGGGCGATATTAGTGATGAGGCAAGACTTGATCCTGTTCGAGACCCTTTACTGATTGTCCGCAATGCCGCGGGGGATATTATCCATCGCGCTGATGATTTTAATGGCTCCCTTGATGCCAGAGCTTATTTTACTCCGGACAATGATGGTTTGTACTTTTTGGAGGCACGCAGCGCCTTTAAATATGATATCGGTGCCTACAGTATTGATTTAGCACTAGCGCCAGAGGATGACCATGCTTCTGTTGTGGATGACGCAGCAACCACTTTGATATTTGGATCCGGTAATACCTCGACGTTATCTGGCGATATTGGTATTCCAGGCGATAAGGATGTGTTTAAGGTAACGCTTGATGAGGGTAAAGTTTATTTATTGGAGGCGTCTGGATTAGCAGGTTTCTCTGGCACGCTAGCAGACCCTTATCTTCGTGTATTTAATAGCAATGGCCAATTATTAGATTTTGATAATAATGGTGGCTTAGGGACTGACGCAAAATTCTATTTCGCGCCACAATCAACAGATACTTACTATATTGAAGTGTCATCAAATAATAATCGCGGTATGGGAACCTATGAAATTTCAGTATCTCAACGCAATCTTCCACCTGATGATGTACCCAATGATTTAAGTACGCAAGTGATCCTAAATCCTGGCGACAGTTTTGGCGGTAATTTACTGACTAAAAATGATCAGGACTGGTTTGGCATTGGATTAGAAGCAGGCGAGCAGTATGTCTTTAGAGTCAAAGCTTCTGCAAGTGGCAATGGCTCTCTTGAAGATCCTGTGCTGGAGCTTCGAGGAGCTGATGGTCAGGTTATCCAAATGGTTGACAATATGCTGGTTAGCAATGAGCCAGCATTTGGCTATTCCCCCACTGCATCGGGCACTTACTATTTGGTTGTAAAGGCAGCCAATGGCAGTGTTGACACTGGTTCTTATACCCTGATTACAAGGGCGCCAGATGATCACGCTAATACTCAAACTGATGCTACGGTTATCACTATGGATGAAACCATTAATGGTGGCATACAGTGGAATGACGGTAGTTTTGGGGTGAGAGCATTTGATTCTGTTGGCCTTGCTACCGACTTTGATGAGGATTGGTTTACTTTTTCTGGTGTTGAGGATCAAGTTTTGTCAATCAATGTACAGCTAGCTGATGGATCTATGCTAAGTAGACCTATGGTCGAGGTGATTGATACCCAAGGTCGAGTGATGTCATTTGGCGATGGACTTGAGACAGAGAATGGATTGGCTGTAGCAACCTTCAAAGTGCCAGAAAATGGTACCTACTATGCGCGCGTTGTAGACGGTGCGGGTGCAACAGGTAATTATAGTCTGCAATTAACCACTGGTGATGCTTCAGATGAGGATTCGCAGGGTCCAGTAAGTCTGAGTTTCACTGATAATGGAACCATTAAGCAAAGCGTTACCATTGCAACCATCGGTCTAAGTGGTGATAGCGATAACTTTGAGGCAATACTCGAAGAGGGCCATAGTTATCGTATTGAAACAGTGGCAGTGCGCGACACTAGTGTTGCGCCATTGCCCTCGGCTGACCTAAGTATGATATGGCTTGCTGACGGAGCGTCTGAGTCTGTCGCTATTGCAGCAGGTGCTGAACTTACCAATCCATCATTCTTTGATTCTGCAGAATTTACGGCTGTCACAGGTGGCAAGTTAAGTCTAAATGTTGCGCCACTTGAGGATACCCAAACAGGTCGATACCAATTACGTATTGTCGATTTAGGTGTGGATAATGCCGATGATTTGCCCAATACAATTGCTGACTTTAATGAGGCCGAGCATGGTGTAGTGGCTATTAATGAAAATATCCAGGGTAAAATAGATAATGCTGGAGATAATGATTTAATTGCGGTTAATCTAACTCAGGGAAATATTTATGATTTCTCGGTAAAAGGTTATTTTGATGGGCTTGGTACCCTTGCTCAAGCTGCTGTTCGACTGCTTGATGACTCTGGACAATTAGTGTCAGTTGCAAGTTATGATGCACTAACTGGTCGAACTGAATTTTCAGTCTCAGTATTCAATGATGGGCGTTATTTCCTTGAAATATCTGCAGTTGATCTTCCAGGTAATACTGGGACCTATACTTTGGATACCCGCTTGCGTGGAAGTAGTGAAGACCTAGTCGATGATATCAGTGCAGATACACAGTCTGGTGTTGTTGTTGCTCCAGGACTACCTGCCTCCGGTGAGATAGAGGTTGCTGGGGATCATGATTGGATTTCAGTCGGTTTAGAGGCTGGAAAAGCTTATATTATAGATATTCTTGCTGATGGCGATGGTGCAGGTGGCACGCTTAAGGATGCCACAGTCCGCTTAATTGATCACAATGGCGAAGAGATCGCATTTGATGATAATAGTGGTGCTGGTAAAGATCCACGGTTGCAGATTTCACCAAGTACCAGCGGTGATTTCTACCTTGATATTTCCTCAAAATATGGTGAGGTAGGTACTTATACTGCGCGAGTAAGAGAATTATTTGGCGGTGTTGCTGACCCGCTGGCAACATCACAGTGGTATCTTGAACAAGCCGGAATATTTGATTTGCATGGTGAGTTTACCGGCTCGGGGATTAGTGTAGGTGTTGTTGACGATGGAATTGATACATCTCACCCCGACTTACAAAATAACTTGGATTTTGCATCCGCCTACGATACTCAATTTGATACTAATGATGGGCAGCATAAATCCATATATGATTTTCACGGCACACTGGTCGCCGGCATAATTTCTGCCGAAGCAAATAATGAAACCGGTATTCGTGGAGTTTCACCTGATGCTGAACTGAGCTCAAACCGTGTTAATTGGTCATGGGATCAAATGATTCAGGCGCTTAGCCTGCAATGGCAATTTGATATCAGCAATAATAGTTGGGGCGCTATTTCACCATTCAGTGACAACTTTAATAGCACTAGCTTAACCTATGGATGGACGGCTCTAAGAAAAGGTGTTGAAGACGGTCGCGATGGCTTGGGGACTAATTTTGTGTTCTCTGCGGGCAATAGTGCAGGTCTTGGTGATAATACTAATTATCATAACTTCCAAAATGCGCGTGAGGTAATTACCGTAGGTGCGGCAACTAAAGACGGCACAATGGCGAGTTTTTCAACGCCTGGTGCCAATGTGCTAGTTAGCTCCTATGGGGTTGGAATGATGACTACCGATAGACATCAGCCAGGTTTGGGTGTTTCGGCGGGTGATTATTACGGCGATTTTTCTGGAACTTCTGCTTCTGCCCCAATGGTATCTGGCATTGTTGCCATGATGCTTGAGGCGAATCCAAATCTTGGCTACAGAGATGTGCAAAAGATTTTGGCTTATTCAGCAACACATCCCGAAGCACAAGACTGGAAGACCAATGGTGCTAGTGATTGGAACCTTGGTGGTCTTCAGTTTAACGATAAAGCCGGTTTTGGTTTAGTTGATGCCTATACTGCCGTTCAATTGGCAAGAACATGGACTGATACAAATACTTCAATTAACGAAATTAGTGCCTCGGCACGCAAGTTCGGTATGGTCGAATCTATTCCTGATGGTGATGGTTCTTCGTATACCATGACATTTGATATTGATAGTGATCTTTCCGTAGAACATGTTGAGTTGGGTGTTGATTTTAGGCATCAGCGCATGGGAGATCTAGAAATTACTCTAACTTCTCCCAATGGCACTGTTTCCACGCTTATGGATAGGCCAACAGTGAATTCTGAGCGACCCTTTGGCTTAAGCGGTCAAGATAGTGGTGTGCCAACACATCTATTATGGGATTTTTCGAGTGTTCAATTCTGGGGTGAGCAGGCTACGGGTACTTGGACCATTACTGTCACCGATGTTCGTCCGGAACAAACCGGAACAGTTCAAAGTTTATCCCTAAGAATATTTGGTGAAAGAGAGGATGGCAATGACAGCTATATCTTTACTGATGAGGGTTTTGCTAATCAAACTGGATCGATTCTTGAGGATGAATATGGTGAGGATACTATTAATGCGTCGCCACTCAGATTTGATGCTTATATCGATCTCTATCAAGGTGTGATTGCTGCCAACTCGACGACCCATTCAATCGCTAACTGGACCATTGTCGAAAACGCTATTTCTGGATTAGGCAATGACAGCTTGGTAGGCAACTCTGCTGATAATTACCTTGATGCAGGCGCTGGTAATGATGTTCTTGAGGGCGGTGAAGGCGATGATATTTTAGCTGGTGGCGCCGGCCGCGATACTGCTTTCTACAATGGATTGATGGCGGAATACAGTGTTTCTTGGGATCCAAATGCCGAAACAGTGACTGTGATAGATAATAAAATATCTAATGGTGATGAAGGAATAGATGCTCTGAGTGGTATTGAGCGTATTGTATTTAGTGATGGTGAATTAAATCTTGCCGAGACAATTGGCAATCAACCGCCAGTTGCCAATAGTGCAATCTTCGACAGCACAGTTCAGCTTGAAAGTGGTATGGGTATTGATTATCAATTGCCAGGTGACGCATTCACTGACGCAGATGGTGAATCTTCTTCCGAAATGGAAATAATTGTCAGTGATGCGGCAGGTGGAGAATTACCTGATTGGTTGAGTTATGACCCTGCTTCAGGAACTTTCTCTGGCGTTCCACCAGCGGATTTCTTGGGTATTATCAAGCTTAAAGTTGAGGCAATTGATGAGTTTGGTGAGTCCACATCCGATATATTAACTCTGCAATTTGGTGATAATCAGGCGCCAACCCTTGAAGACCCTAGAGAAGTCGTCATTAGTGAAGATCAGGGTCTAGTTGCACTTGAAATTACTGAGCCTCAAGATCCTGAGGGTGGTGATGTCATTATTGAAATTACAGAGATTCCAAGTCTAGGTTCGCTGATTGACAAATTTGGCAATCAAGTATCTGTGGGAGCGCTGTTCACTGCAGACGAAATGACTGAGCTTTTCTACCAGACTGGTGAAGATGATAATGGTGATGCTGGATATGTTCGCTACTCGGCAATGGATGATGACGGTGTTTCTTCTCAATCATCGGTTCATATTTTCGTCGATGCAGTCAACGATGCCCCTCGGTTTGCAACTGAATCAAGCAAGTTAATTATTGATTATCCGCAGCAGTCGGTCGTTCAGTTAGATATTCAACAACCAATTGATCCTGAATCAGTATTAAATACTGTTCGAGTCAATGAATTACCCCAACTTGGTATTATTAGCCTTGATGGGCAAGCTATATCAGTTGACCAGGTATTAACCTTCGACCAGCTCAATAGGTTGGAATTTGCACTAGAGGAAAATGTAAATGGTCCAATTGGAGCCCTAACTATTCAAGCTGTTGATGATCAGGGTGCCGCAACAAATTGGAGTTTGAATTTAGAAGTTCAGGGTGATGCTGCATTTAATTCTGGCACAGTTGGCGATGATGAGTTGTACGGAAGTATTTTAGATGACACTCTTTATGGCATGAATGGTAATGATACCCTGGTTGGTAATGCAGGTGATGATCGTCTCCTTGGTGGTCTTGGAAACGATTATGTTATCGGTGGAAGCGGCGATGATATGCTTGACGGCTCTGCTGGTAATGATTACCTAGATGGTGGAACAGGTGCAGACTTTATGACAGGTGGCCCTGGTAGTGATACCTATATTGTCGATTCACTTGGCGATGTCGCACTCGAAGTGATTTCGGGAGGTTCTGGCGGTAAGGATGTTATTATTTCCTCAATTTCATTAACTGCCCCTGATAATGTAGAGAATCTTCAGGCCAATGCTGGATCCCAAGTAAATTTAACGGGTAATGACTTAGATAATATTCTACTGGGCAATGATGAGAATAATGAACTGCAGGGACAGGACGGTAGAGATAATCTATTTGGTGAGGGCGGTCAGGATTCACTGCATGGTGGTTCTGGCGTTGACCTACTTGTAGGTGGGCTGGGGAATGATACCTATTATGTCAATGCAAAATCTGACAAAGTTGTGGAACAAGTGGGTCAGGGTATTGATCATGTAATATCTGCATCCAGCTTTACACTGTCTTCAAATGTAGAAAATCTTACTCTTGAAGAGGGTGGAGACTTTACAGCTGGCGGTAATTCCTTAGATAATCATTTGATTGGAAATAGCGGCAATAACATACTTGCTGGTGGTATTGGCGCAGATATTCTAGAGGGTGGATTGGGCGATGATATCTATGTCCTAAGTGATTTAATGGATACCATTATTGATCTGGGCGGTGAGGATACAATTCGCTCTAATCTAGATATTACACTAATCAATGATATCGAAAATGCTGACTTGGTTGGTATCGCCGATACCATGGCAATTGGTAATAGTTTATCAAATAACCTTGTGGGTAATATGGCGGATAATATCCTTGATGGTGCCGGCGGTGTCGATACACTCACTGGAGGTCAGGGGTCTGATACCTTCGTTATTGCTAATAATGGTGCCGGCATAGATGCAGATTTGATAACTGACTTTACATCAGGAGAGGATTTAATTGTGTTAGATTTAGCCTCTTATGGGATCTTTGCAGAGGAGCTTGGTTTATTATCATCAGGTCTGGTGAGTGCCGATTCTTTTGTTACTGGTGCCGGTGCGAGAGCACTAGATTCTGATGATCACTTTATCTTTGATAATGCTCAGGGAATTTTGACATTTGATATTGATGGTTCAGGCGATGAAGAGGCTGTTACTGTCGCTCAAATTGATCTAGATGAGGACAGTGCAGATCTCTCAAGCGGTGATGTTTTTGTTGGCATTTAAAATTTTACTGTTTAAATAAAATAGGTTGGTATAGGCAAATTGTATGGCTTTTTTTCAACTTCCATCACCTGATTTAAGTAATCTCTCTTTAGGTGGAGCCGTATTAAGGTTGCTTGAGGCCTATGGTTTTACCGCGAACGAGCAAGATGTAGTTGTGCGAGCAACATACACTGACGATGGAGATCCTTCATTTGGCCTTCATTACGGGGTTTGGTTGTTTGATATCGAGTCCAGAGAATATGGGATCAATTTTAATGAGTTAATAGCTGGTGAAAATAATGCTAGGGAAATTGATGTATTGCAAATTCAAACATCAGGGACCTCTGAGAATCTTTTTGCAATTGCATTAGTTGAAACCAAAGGCACCGGTGAAACGCGTTTAGTATCATTATCAAATAATGAAGTTGTTTCTAATAATCTTATCCATACAGTTTACGGAGAAGAATTAGATATAAAAGTCGAAGACTTTTTGCTCAGTGAAGATGGTCGATTTTTAGCTATTCAAACATCCAGTGAGCAACTTGCCGCGGAAAATGCGCCAGACACCAATGATTCAAGTGATATCTATCTTGCTGATTTAGATAATAACTCTATAACAAGAATTAGCTATGTTGGTGACAGTGAAGTAACAGACCCAACTTATTTGAAAGATATTGATGTCAATGGAAATCTAGTAAAAGTAGCTTTTACCACAGACGCTGCTTTTGTTTCTCCTTCCAAAATAGATATAAATTCTACCGGCGTTAGCACTCAGGCTAACTCAAAATCAGATGCATATATTTGGTCATCTGAATTTAATGATAGTGGTTTGTCGAGTAGCTTTTCATTTGAGCTAATATCTATGGATTATGAGGGTAAGGCATCTGGCTTTGTTGATCGAGATAACAATATCAAAATAACTAATAAGGGTGCTATTTTTACAAGTAGCTCTGAAAATATTAGTGAAAATGATCTTAATGAATCTCCTGATACATTCACTATCGATAATAATGATGATTTAAAGCGAATTGAATTTGAAGAAAATGAGCTAGATAGTGGTTCTGTATTTCTCTCTTCAAGTGATAACGGCAGGTTTATAAGCTATCTTTCTATTTCTACCGAAATTTCTGCTGGCACTGGAGCACAGCAGTTAGTTGTCTATGATCAAGAACTTGGAACGACACAGGTTGTCTCTGAAAATGGTAGTTTAGCTAATAATTGGGTTACAGGTGGCGTTTTATCTTCTTCGGGTTATTCAATTGCCTTTACCTCGTCTGCAGATAACTTGTCAGATGAGCCAGTGGCTGCTTCAGCGGGAGGATTGTTTTTATCTATCTCAGAAGATATTCCTATCCAGAATTACACGATAGATTTTGATCAAAATGGGGAAGTCGATGCCCTAACTGATGGACTCATTCTGTTACGTTATTTGTTTAATTTAAAGGGCAATTCTCTAACGGATGGGGTTATTGCTGCCAACTCTCCACTCACACCAGAGCAAACTGAAGACTATCTTGTCTCTGCCTATCATATTGCTGATATAGACGGAAATGGAAACATTGATGCCTTAACAGACGGTCTCTTAGTATTAAGATATCTATTTAATATTAGGGGTGATGCACTCATTGATGGGGCTACAGCTTTAAATGCTAGTAGAACAACAAGCGAAGAAATTGAGACATTTATATTATCGTTGATGCCTGGGGAGTTGTCCTCTCAACATCAACAATTTCAGTCTGTATTTAAAAGTACTCAGCAGGGTTTTTCAAAGCCTACAGATACAGATATTAACCATACTGCTGACAGTTTTGATAATTTTCTCTATGAGAATGAATTGGTCGAGTTGTTAAATTTTACAATGACTGAAGAAAGTGTTTTATTTGATGAGAATAATTGGAATTTAAGTGCAGAAGCGAATTTGGTAGATCTCGAGAATTCAATATCTAATGATGAGTCCATCATAAATACTGACACAGTTTTTAATGACTTTATTGCGTAAACTCAGTTCTGCGGCCACAATGGATTTTTTTACTAACTATTGAACCTACCAATAGATCAAATCATTCTTATTACAGAAAATAAAAAAGCCTTGCAAATGCAAGGCTTTTTAGAATTTGGCTCCGCCTGCTGGGCTCGAACCAGCGACCCA
>JBMZEV010000043.1:0-12134 GCA_049615065.1 Porticoccaceae bacterium
TAAAATTAGCTGGGTTCAAATCCTTTGTGGACCCCACCAATGCTCAGTTTCCTAGTAATCTGTGCGCTGTTGTCGGCCCTAACGGTTGTGGTAAATCCAATATTATCGATGCGGTGCGCTGGGTCATGGGTGAAAGCTCAGCCAAGAATTTGCGTGGCGAGTCGATGTCCGATGTTATTTTTAACGGTTCCGGTGCGCGCAAACCAGTGGGTCAGGCATCTATTGAGCTGGTATTTGATAACTCTGAGGGACGTATTGTTGGCGAATATGCCTCTTACAACGAAATAGCCATTAAACGTAAAGTAACCCGTGATGGCACAGCTAATTACTACCTTAATGGTAACAAGTGCCGTCGCCGCGATATTACCGATATCTTTTTGGGTACTGGTTTAGGGCCTCGAAGCTATGCCATTATCGAGCAGGGCATGATCTCGCGCCTAATCGAGTCTAAGCCCGATGAGTTGCGCGTTTATATTGAAGAAGCGGCGGGCATATCGAAATACAAAGAACGTCGCAGAGATACTGAATCGCGTATTAATCGCACCATGGAAAATCTCGAGCGATTAACCGATATTCGCGATGAATTGGGTAGACAGATCGGTCGCCTTGAGCGTCAAGCTAAAGCTGCCGAAAAGTACGCTGAGTACAAGAAACAAGAGCGTCAATTAACGGTTGAGTTGCTGGCTCTGCGTTGGCGTGATTATGACCAATCTGGTCAGCAACAAAAGCAAATTATTGGGCAGCTAGAGCTGGAGCATGAAAAGCTTGTTACTGCACGCAGTGCCTGCGATACAGCGATTGAAAAACTGCGCAGTGATTTTACCCAAGCCAGTGATTCATTTAATGAAATTCAGGCCAATTTTTATAAGATTGGCGGTGAAGTTGCTCGCTTAGAACAGGCGATTGAGCATTCACAACAGCGCGCTCAAGAATTGGATAAAGACCTGCAGCAAACTGAGCATAACTTTATTGAAGCTGAACAACACCTCAACAGCGATAAACAAAAAGCCGCTGGCTGGGAAGCAGAACAGTTGGAGTTAGAACCGCTGCTAATTAAGGCGCAAGAAGCAGAAAAAGCCTCATCAGAATTATTGCAAACTGCCGAAACTGCCATGCAAAAATGGCAGCAAGCATGGGATGAATTTACTCATTCAGCGGCAGATCCCCGACAGCAGGCAGAGGTTCAGCAGTCGCGTATTCAGCATATTGAACAATTACTGCGTCGACTTGATGAGCGCCGTAGCTCTTTAGCTACTGAGGTTAGTAGTTTCCAGGCAAGTCCTGCAGAAAAACAAATGGCAGTTGTTCAAGCTGAATTAACCGAGGTTGAATCAGCGCGAACTCAGCTCGATAAGCAGCGTCAGGATCACAGTGAACAAATTCAGTCATTGCGCGAGCAAGAAAAACAAACCAGTATTGAATACGATAGTCTGCGAAGTGATCAGCAGACCTTAAAGGGTCGCGAGGCTTCCTTAGAAGCCCTACAGCAGGCGGCAAAAGGCGATGAGTCAGAAAGAAAGTGGCTCGCCGATAAAGGTTTAGCCGATAAACCTAGATTGGCTGATTCGGTGGTTCCAGCCAAGGGCTGGGAACTTGCGGTAGAGACCGTGCTGGGCAGTTATTTGCAAGCAATCGCGGTAGATGATGTGGTATCTAGTATTGATTTGCTGGATGACTTTAAAAAAGGTGAATTGCTTCTTATCAGTAAAGGCTCCTCAGCTAAACATTCGGCTGACAAAGGTCGTTTGTTAAGTGAGCTGGTCAAAGCCGATGGCGTCGATGGACTTTTAGCAAATATTTATGCCGCAGATACTTTGGCAGAAGCGCTTAAATTACAATCACAGCTAAGCGCAGAGGAATCTGTAGTTACCCCAGAGGGCATCTGGTTGGGTACAAATTGGTTGCGGGTAGCGCGTGATAAAGATGCTACCGCAGGCTTTTTGCAGCGTAAGCAAGAGTTAGAGCAAATTGCACAACAGATTAGCGAAACCAATATAAAAGTTGATCAGCTTGAGTCAACACGGGCTAAAAACGAAGCAACTCTTAAGCAGCTTGAACAGGATCGTCAGGCGTTAGATGCAAAACATACTGAGCAACAGCATAAATATACTGAACTGCGTTCCAAGTTAAGTGGCTTTGAGGTGCAAATTGAGCAGTTTAAAGCGCGTAAACAAAGAGCAGAAACAGAATTAGCTGAGGTTGAGGGGCAGGCTAAAACTGAAACTCAAAACCTATCGGAAGCACGCCAGACGCTCGAACAGGCCATTGAAAAAATGGATGTCGATAGTCAACAGCGAGAACAGTTGGTTCAGCAACGCGATCAGTATAGAACCGAACTAGATAGTAGCCGTCAGACCGCTGATCAAGACCGTTCTCAGCGTCAACAGCTTGAAATACGGCAGCGCTCTTTAACTACGCAATTAGAATCAGTGCGTGAAGGTATCCAGCGACTTCAGGTTCAGGTTGAGCGCTTGGGTGAACGTCGCGAACAGCTTAAGGCTGCATTTAATATTAAAGAAGATCCGTCAGAAAATTATAAGCAAGAGCTTGAAAATGCATTAGCCTCTCGCTTGGCCGTTGAAGAAACCTTAACAGCTGCGCGATCTGCAGTTGAGACGGTTGAGTTCCAAATGCGTGAACAAGAAAAAACCCGTTCTGAGTTGGAGCAAGAAACACAAAAGGCTCAAAGTAAACTTGAGCAACAAAGACTTTCTGCGCAAGAGATCACGACTTTAAGCGGAACTATTGAAAGCCAGATTAAAGAGAAGCAGGGTGATCTCTCTGAATTATTGCAAAGCTTGGACGAAGATTCTGCCATTGTTGATTGGGAAGAAAACCTACAGGTAATGGCTAATCGAATTCAGCGTTTGGGGCCGATTAACCTAGCCGCCATAGATGAGTATAAGTTAGAGTCTGAGCGCAAAGAGTACCTCGATCAGCAAAATGCAGAATTAGAGGAAGCCTTAACTACATTACAAAATGCGATACAGAAAATAGACCGAGAAACCAGAACCAAATTTAAAGATACCTTTGAGTTTGTAAATACTCATATCCAAGAGTTATTTCCAAAGTTGTTTGGTGGTGGTCATGCCTATCTTGAAATGGTTGGCGACGATCTTCTCAATGCCGGTGTAGCGTTAATGGCTAGACCGCCGGGCAAGAAAAATAGTTCAATTCATTTGTTATCGGGTGGAGAGAAGGCTCTGACAGCGATTGCTATGGTATTCTCGATTTTTAAGCTTAATCCGGCTCCTTTCTGTATGCTGGATGAGGTCGACGCACCACTGGATGATGCCAATGTCGGTCGGTATGCGGCAATGCTTAAAGAAATGTCAGACCAAGTTCAGTTTATTTTTATCTCGCACAACAAAATTTCAATGGAGGCAGCCAATCATTTGATGGGTGTCACCATGCATGAGCCAGGCGTATCCCGACTGGTAACTGTTGATGTAAACGAAGCGGCTGAACTAGCAGGAGCATAAACCCTCTATTCAGTTACAATTAGTGGCTTTAACAAGAGCAATTAGAGTATTCTTTACCTATGGATTACTTTGAACCGAAAACGATAGTTATTGCAGTCTGTATAATGGTTTTTTTGGCTATTGTCCTCGACTTTCTGCGCCGTAAAAAACACAGTCGTTATCAAGGTATACAAATGTCTCGCGATTTCAATAGCAGCTCGAGCTTTGAACGCGAAGAGGATCCCTTTGCAGAAAGCCAATTCCCTTCCGGTGGTTCATGGGTTGCAGGAACGCGGGATGACGATTATGTAGCCCCAGTAGAAAATGAAAAACAAAACTCACTGTTCGACCAGCCGGAACAGGGAAAATTTAATTGGGATGATGAGCCAGTTCAAAAAGAACCAGCACCTACTCACTTAGAAGCCATCCCTAAAAAATCTTTAGAAAAGGTTGATAAAGTAGAGCAAGTGGAGTCGCCAGAGGTATTAGTTATCCACCTTATGGCCGCTAAAGATCAGCTCTGTGATGGTCAGTTATTATTGGATACTGTAGTTTCTCTCGGGTTGCGCTATGGCAATATGAAAATATTTCATCGTCATACCAGCTCAGATGGTTCTGGCCCTGTACTTTTTAGTATGGCTAATTCACTTAATCCGGGAACCTTCGATCTAACCACTATTGCGCAGCAGGAAATAACTGGCGTTACCCTATTTATGACGCCCTCAGAGCTTGATAAGCCCAGTGAAATTTTTGATTTAATGCTGGATATTGCTGAGAAAATTGCAGACAAGTTGCAGCTCAATATTATGGATGAGACCCGCAGTTCAATGACTAAACAAACGATTGATCACTATCGGCATCGTGCACAGCGGGCGGTGCTTCTTCAGGAGCGCAGCGGTTAAAGTTGCGATAGCATCATGCTAAATGTCCCAGAAGAAGTTCATCAGCGTTATCAGCGCCTTAAAAGCGAACTCAACCAACATAATCATGCCTATTACGTACTGGATGATCCATCTGTTCCAGATAGTCAGTACGACCGTCTAATGCGCGAACTTCAAGCAATAGAACAGCAGTATTCTGAGCTTCGCACCTCGGATTCTCCAAGTCAGCGTGTGGGAGGTATGGCATTAGATAGCTTTTCGCAGGTGAAGCATGAAGTGCTTATGCTGTCTTTGGATAACGCATTTTCCGATGCAGAAATGAGCGATTTTGAGCGCCGAATTAAAGATAGAATCAATCTAAATGAAGAGCAAAACATAACCTATGCCTGTGAGCCAAAGCTGGATGGTGTGGCGGTTAGCCTTATCTATGAAAATGGCTTACTGATAAGAGGCGCTACTCGAGGTGATGGCAGTGTTGGAGAAGATATAACCGCCAATGTTCGCACTATCAAAAGTATACCTCTTAGATTACAAGGCAACAGCTTCCCCGAGCTGTTAGAAGTGCGAGGCGAAATTTATATGCCACGTGCTGGGTTTAATGCGTTTAATAAAAAGGCGCGAGAAACTGGTGAAAAGCCCTTTGTAAATCCGCGCAACGCCGCAGCTGGAAGCCTACGTCAATTAGATTCAAAAATCACTGCTACTCGGCCATTGGAAATGTGCGCCTACAGCGTCGGACAATATCAGGGCAATCAAAAGCCAGACAGCCATTTTGCAATGCTTAAACTACTTGGCTCGCTTGGATTTAAAATCAATCAGCATATTAAGCAGGTCGAGGGTATAGATGCCTGTGAAGACTACTACCAGCAATTGGCGAGTCTGCGAGATAAGCTAGATTATGATATCGATGGTATTGTTTACAAAGTTAATGATTTTAAGCTTCAACAACGTTTGGGGTTTGTAGCCAAGGCGCCACGCTGGGCCATAGCTCGAAAATTCCCTGCACAAGAAGAAATGACACGTTTATTAGACGTTGAATTTCAAGTTGGCCGCACGGGTGCAGTCACTCCAGTAGCGCGATTAGAACCTGTATTTGTAGGGGGTGTCACAGTGGGCAATGCCACTTTACATAATGCCGATGAAATTAATCGTCTAGGGGTTTGTATTGGCGATACAGTGATTGTTAGACGCGCGGGTGATGTTATCCCTCAGATAGTAAAAGCCGTTTTAGATAAGCGGCCACAGGGCGCTCAGCCAATTATTTTTCCAGAGCGCTGCCCAGTTTGTCAGTCGAGTGTAAAGCGCACAGAGGGTGAAGCCGTAGCTCGCTGTACTGGGGGTCTTTTCTGCGGAGCCCAAACCAAAGAAGCGATTAAACACTATGCCTCAAGAAAAGCCATGGATATTGATGGGCTAGGGGATAAGTTAGTTGATGCACTAGTTGATCATGATTTAATTTATTCCGTTGCAGACCTCTATGAACTCAAGCTAGAAAAATTGGTTAATCTTGAGCGAATGGCGCAAAAATCTGCGGAAAATCTGCTGAATTCTATTGAAGCCAGTAAACAGACAACTTTGCCAAAATTCCTATATTCATTGGGCGTTAGAGAAGTGGGTGAAGCAACAGCACAAACCCTAGCCAATAATTTTGGCACCCTAGATGCCGTAATTGCCGCCACAGCAGAGCAATTGCTGGAAGTTGAAGACGTCGGCCCTGTAGTGGCAGGACACATAGTCGACTTCTTTAGAAATCCAGATAATTTATCTATTGTTGATGCATTGAGAAATTCTGGTGTGCAGTGGAAAGATATAGATCAAACCGCACAGGCATTACCATTAAAAGGTCAGACATGGGTGTTAACAGGTACCTTAGAAACGATGAGCCGAGCCGAAGCCAAAGACCGATTGCAACAATTTGGCGCAAAAGTGGCTGGCAGTGTTTCAGCCAAAACTCATGCGGTGGTTGCAGGACCTGGTGCAGGTTCAAAGCTTAATAAAGCACAGGCATTGGATATTCAGGTACTTACTGAAGAGTCTTTAATCGATTTTCTAGATAACCTTTAACCCAGGACGCTAAAAACGTTATGAGGAAGCCAAAAAGCCTAATAAAAATGCGCTCGACTTGGATTATTTCCATGCTAGCCTGTGCATTATTTTTGCTAATAATGATAAAAAACTACCGGCTTTCCGTAGACACAATCATGCAAAATTTTGTTTATATATTAGCGGGGCTAATGATTATCTTTATACCTACAGCTTTACTCGGTTGGGCCGTTTCAAAGATTCGCGGACGACGCAAATAAGTGTCAGTTCAGTCTTTCTCATTCCGTTACTTTCTGATAACCATTGGACTCAGCAATCTTGCTATGGGTTTACAAAAGGTGCTGTACCCCTGGTTAGTAGTTGGAGTGCTGGAATTGTCACCCAGCTATTTGGGATTGGCACAACTTGCCGTTTTACTGCCAAGTTTACTGTTTGTTTTGCCTGGGGGCGTAGTATCCGATCGCATGCACCGCGGTAGTTGGCTATCACTGCTGTATTTATTGTATTTTATACCCGTAGGTGGTCTGTCGATTTTATTTTGGCTAGGTAATGTCAGTTTTATCCAGTTAATTATTTTTGGCACCCTATTTGGCACTATCACCGCCTTTGTTCAGCCAGCGAGAGAGAGTCTTTTAGGCTATGCAGCGCCAGAATTAATGCATCAAGCAGTTGCCAAGGTTATGGTGGTGCAATTTATTGCGCAAGGAGCTGGTTTCCTAGTCGCTGGACAGCTTGATATTGTCGATCCGCTGCATTTGCTGTGCTTCCAAATGTTGGTATTCCTTTTAAGTTCAATACTGATAAGACGTAGTCACCCTCTAATACCTGAGATAGAGAAAAAGCAATCGCCAAAGCCACCATCGTCATTTAGGAATCTTGTTACCGAATTAAAAGAAGGCTTAGTGCTGTTTAAAAATAATAAAAGTTTACTGCATTTAATTTTTATCGTTTTTGCTACCGGATTCCTTGCCTTTGGAGTTTACCTGGTAGGTGTTCCGTTAATTGCCAAGCAACTCTATGGGGGCGGCGCAACACTATATGCGGCATTACAGATTGTTTTTACACTGGGTATTATTACCGTCAACCTAGGGGTAATGAACTTAACCAATATGTTCTTAAAAGCGGGTCGGTTAATGATCCTAAGCTTTCTTGTTCGAGGTACATTAGTTGCGCTAGTGGCTTTAAAACCCTCACTTTGGCTGTTGTTCCCGTTAATTTATATCTGGGGTGTATTTTCAGGCCTATCAATGACCTTAGGGCGAACCATTTTGCACAATGAGGTGCCCGATAAAATGCGATCTCGAGCAGCGTCTATTTATCAGCTATGTCTCTATGGTGGAGCGCCATTGGGGGCTTTGGCATGTGGTCTAACAGTAGAGTGGATTGGTTTAAGAGATGCGTTTTTTGCTATTGCTTGGATTACTCTGGGTATTTCTATAGTCACTGCGATTCGTTCACCGCTATGGCATGTTAAAAGTGTGCGAGCAGTTAAAGATTAAACGCTACCAATGCCGCAGTAACTGCAACATTCAGTGATTCAACCCCATTCGCCATAGGGATGCTAATGCGGTAATCACTCATATCCATAATACTTTGACTAACCCCATGGGTTTCATTGCCAAGAATAAATACAGTGGGTTCACTAGGGCTGAAATCTGAAATTGGCGTGGCATTGTGCGAGGTTAGGGTGCAAAGTTTAAAGCCACGTTTTTGAAATTCTTTAAGTGACTTTTGCAGGTCATCACAGGACAAAATGTTGCCTTTAAATGCCGTTCCAGCACTTGCTTTAATTACCAGTGGTGAAATAGCCGCACTGCCTTTAGTGGGAAGTAATAAGCCATAGGCAGGACTAGCAGTTACACTGCGAATAATCATGCCTAGATTTTGCGGGTTGGTCACTGAGTCCAGTGCAATAATACAGAGGTTGTCGGCGCAAGATAATTCACCAAGATGATCCAGTAACTGCTGATAGGGTTGAAAGCCTGGGGAGTAAATATCACAGGCAACCCCTTGATCTTGCTTGCTATTTCGAGAAATTCTCGCCAGTTGCTCGCGGCTGTGAAATACCACTTCAATATCACGTTTAGCGGCCAAATCCTTAAGCTCTTTAATAGTTGAACTATCGCGGTTAGATTTTGCCAAATGGAGCCTGAAGATCTGTAATTCAGGGTCCCTTAAGGCCTCAATAACAGGATTTCGACCGTAAATAGTGATCATATGAACAAACAACTTTTTACGCGCCAAATACTCAGCGCGATCCTCACTCTGGCGTAAAGAAGAATTACGAGGTTTGCTGGTCATCGCTGAACTAGGCCAATTGTGCTTGGTAGGCTCGCAACGCAGGAATCATTCCCATCCTTAGCGAATCAACAGTAAATGCATGACCAATCGAAACTTCCAAAAGATTGGGGATACTGGCAAATTTTTCAAGGTTTTCTAGGTTTAAATCATGCCCAGCATTAACGCCTAAACCGAGAGAATTGGCTAATTCCGCTGCTTTCAAATGCTGTTGAAAAATTTCTTCTAATTTGTCTGTACCCCATGCTGCAGCGAAAGGGCCTGTATACAGCTCTATACGGTCTGCCCCAATTTTTTCAGCCAATTTAATTTGCTCAAGATCGGGATCCATAAATAGACTGACTCTAACATCCATAGATTTAATCTTATCGATAATTGGGATAAGTTGCTCACCCTGTATTTTAAGATCAAAACCATGATCCGAGGTAAGCTGACTATCTGAATCTGGTACCAATGTGCACTGTTCAGGCAAAGTTTCCTCAACCAGTGCAATTAGTCCAGGGTAATCACCACAGGCACTAGCAAATGGATTGCCCTCAATATTAAATTCAACTTCATCTAGAGGCGCAACCAATTGCGCCAGCTGGCGAACATCGCTGGGTCTTATATGGCGCTGATCGGGGCGGGGGTGAACGGTAATACCATCGACACCGCAATCAATACAGGTATTGGCAAAATCAATAATATTGGGATAATTTCCCTCGCGAGAATTGCGAATAAGCGCGATCTTATTGAGATTAATACTCAGTGCAGTCATAGAAAAACCTGATTATTTCTTTGGTTTGTTAGATAACTCAGTCTTAACACTTGGTTTTTTAGCCGTCTTGGCAGGTGCGTCTTTGATAACTACGGCTTTAATAATGCTGACTGTTTTAACTGGCACATTACCATAGCGTTCAAGGTTTTTAGTTTTGCTGTTAGCAATTTTTTCTACCACATCCATTCCTTTTACAACTTTGCCAAAAACCGCATAGCCCGGGCGATCTTTTTGTCCATCCAAAAACCCATTGTCTTTATGATTGATAAAGAATTGGCTAGTAGCACTATCGGGAATACGGGTGCGCGCCATAGCGACAGTATATTTAAGATTTTTTAAACCATTGTTAGATTCATTAACTATGGGTGGTTTGTTGGGTGGCTTTGGCGTCATATCAAATCTATGACCACCAGTTTGGATCATGAAATCTTTGATTACTCGGTGAAATATAACACCATCATAAAAGCGTTCTTTAACATAACCTAGAAAGTTTTCAACGCTTACAGGCGCCGCTTGAGGATTTAGCTCAATGACTATTTCCCCAATATTGGTCTGCAGAGAAACTTTCGGCGCAGTTGTTTGTGAAAAACACAGGCTACTAATAACGAGTGCAGTTATACAGAGAATATATTTAGATAATTTGTTCATAAATACCCTTACTAATGCCATTCTGATAAGCGTTTACGGCCGCGTAAACGGGGGATAATAGCCACTAAAATTGCACCTAGAAATACCAGAAATCCCCCATAGAGGAACGACTGATTTTTAGTGTTATTTTGTAGGTCATCAACATTGGCTCGCAGAACATCGCGCTCCTCTTGCAGCATATGATTATGCTTAACTAGTATCTGGTTTTGCTCATTAAGGGCAATCTCTTTAGATGACACTAACTTAATTCCAGCCAGCTCTTTAGTTAATTTTTTTCGATCGTTTTCAATCGCTATAATTTGCGATCTTAAACTCTCTACTAACTCAAAAGAGTTTTGCATATCTAATTCAAGACTACGGTTTTCACTGGTTAATCGTTCTATTTTATTTAAGTTTTCTGCCAAAATTGAGCGTGCAATTTTATTTTTGGTTAAATGCTGACGTCTAATCCAGCCACGGTAGCCACTCTCTGTTGCCACTAAACTCCAATCTTCTTCATGCTCGTAAACAAATAGCTTAGTGCCACTTTTAAGTCCCTTATGTACGATCTTACAGGTCGAGCAGGGTGAGCTTCTGAGGGGGACATAGAATTCATCAGAGATAAAACCGATTTCTGAATCAGTTGATATCTCTTCTGCTGCCAAAGACGTCTCTGAAAAACAAAATCCAGAACAAAGAACAGTCACGAATAAAAGAGTTAATTTAATATAGCGCATTGATAGTAATACCATATAGGCTGAAATAATTGAGGGCTATGATACCTTTTATTCAAGGTAATTAATAACTTATAGAAAATTCAACTAGGGTAACACTTTCTTGAACGGTTTAACGGTAACATTTGAGTAAACCCCTGCTGCCATGTAAGGATCTTCTGATGCCCAACTTTCGGCTGATTTGAGTGAGTCAAATTCAGCCACTACAAGGCTGCCAGAAAACCCTGCCGTGCCTGGATCTTCACTATCAACCGCTGGGTGCGGTCCAGCTAAAAGTAAACGCCCATTATCACGCAACTGATAAAGTCGATCTAAATGATCAGGTCTTGCCGCTATTCGCTTTTCTAGACTATTTTCGACATCCTCACTGATAATTGCATACCACATAAAATTAATTCCTTATTTCTGTTTAAGGATAGACTCTAGATCTAACCCCGTTAGCTTTTTGATGCCCCGAAAAAGGTAAAAAATATTACCCATCATTACTGCCATTGCCGGAAGCGCGATAACTGGAAAACTAAGTGCAGTCATTTTTCCTAACTGTTCATTAAAGCTAACCGTGCCGGGTTCGGCGTTTAAAATAATAACAGCCAACAAATAGTTCAACAGCGAAGAAAGAAAGAATGAACCGGCTAGTATCCATGAGGCATTGATAAGTAATCGATCAAACTCTGGATGACAGTCATTGTCCTTAAGGGCTTGATTAATTCTTCCGACCTCAAACACCTTATCATTAAGAATTAGAGTATGAATAAGCGGTTGCGATGTCTTCAGTGATAGCAATGTAGCAATCCCCAGTACTCCAGGGATAGAAGCTTCTTTGATAGCTATATAGATAGCATCCATTTCAAGCAGGCTAATGCCACCAGTAAGGGTCACACTAAGGATTCCTAACCCCGAGAAAAAGTTTAATTTTCCGCGGGTAATAAAATCGTGTAAGCCGTAAATCAAAGGAAATGCCAAGGCAACAATAATGGCAAGCTTGATTCCTAGATAAGCATCATTACTCAACTTGGTGAGTATGAGGGTGGGCAAGATAATATTGCACAACAAATTAAGCAGAAGACTTTCTTGTTTCTCAGGTGTTTGGTTCTTGGCTACTTCAGAATGGTTACTTGTCATAAATTATTTTAATAAATCAGGCTATTTAACGTAGAACATTATTGTAACTGCAGGACATGAAAATATCCTAATCGATAGCATTTTTTTACTGATAATTTAAAAAAGTGTGAACTGTGTCGCAATACTAATCAAATTATACAAATTGTTATTGAAATTCTTAAAAGTCTGTCCTAGATAAACTTGCAGTGTTGTTTTGAAATAGGGTTGCAAA
>JBMZEV010000044.1:0-11875 GCA_049615065.1 Porticoccaceae bacterium
CGTATGCTTTTAACGCAGCGAGTGATTGCCGAGGGCAGTAGAGCTATGATCTGCTATGCCAGTCAGTTCGCTGATTTATACACTTCAGCTAAAGACCCAGCTATGAAAAAACAGGGTGAGGATCGATTGGGTTTTTGTACCCCAATTCTCAAAGGTTTTATCACAGAGCAGGGTGTAGTTGCCGCCAATTATGGCGTTCAGGTATTTGGTGGGCATGGCTATATTAAAGAATGGGGGATGGAGCAGATTTTGCGAGATAGTCGTATTGCTACCATCTACGAGGGTACAACCGGTATTCAAGCGCTAGATTTAATAGGTCGAAAAACATTAATGGATAAATTTTCTCAATTAAAAGTTTTCACCTCTGAAATGCGTGCGTTTGCAATGCCAATTTTACTGTCATCAAAAACATCTATGACCCTGCGTAAATATGCTTGGAGGACGGTTAAAATGGCACTTAAGTGGCGCTACTTGGCATTCAAGTTAGCTTTGCAGGCAAAGAGGGACCGAGACTCTATTGGTGCCGGTTCAGTAGACTTCTTAATGTTTTCTGGCTATGCCTTTATGACCCATATGTGGATGATGATGGCGGCTAAGGCTGAAGAAAAGTTAGAAGCTGGTACAGGTGATTCTCAGTTCTTCAAAGATAAGCTCCATACGGCAGAATTTTTCTTTGAGCGATACCTTCCGCAGTCCAAGGTTCACTTTAAAACCATAGCTTCTAATTTAGGTTCCCTAATGGCAATGCCGGCAGATTATTTTGATAACACTAAATAGCCTGTAAGGCGCCAACAGCACTGGTGATAAGAAGTATCCAGCCAATATTGCGATAAAAGCTGCGATTATCCCTTTGCAGTAGCCATTGATGGGTTTTTAGGCCTATAACATGGCCTACAGCTGCAAAGGGTAATAGCAATAGCGCATTGGTGAATTGTAAAGGGACGCCAGCAAGGCTAAAGCCGATCATTTTTATACCCACCAAAATAAACCATATTACAAATAGGGTGGATCTGAATTGGTGGGATTCAATATGCCTCATAGCAACGGCGATAATTAAGGGTCCACCAACCAGTGATGTTCCGCTTATATAGGCACCTATAACAAGGAATAATATATCCATAATGCGACTTTGACTGCGCATAGGTTTATCCAATATATAAGTCAGAGCATAGGCACCAATTAACGAAAATATAATGAGATTAACCAAATCTACCGGTAGGACAAGTAGTCCAATCACGCCTGCAATTTTGGGAATTATCATAATCGCCATGCTGTAGCGTATAAACCACCAATTAACCTCTGTTTTAACGCTGTTATGCTGTTTATTGCGGCTTAGATATTGGTCGTTAAATACTGTTGTGCTAGCAAATAGCAAAAGATGTATGGAGATAATGGGTAAAAAGATCAATGGATCATCATGCACTAGCAGTAAAAATGGCAGTGTAAATAAGGCGCCACCAAAGCCAATACCAGAGCGAACAAAGCCACTCCATGCAAAGATTAGGGCAATAAAAATAAATTGAACTAGGCTGAGATCAGTCATTTATAAAAAATGTTAACAGCAGGAGCAGCTTGAGATTTTCCCGTTAGATATTTCACCGTCAGTAGCCTCTCGAATATCTATAACCTCAACTTCAAAGTTTAAATTTTTGCCGGCAAGAGGATGGTTCATATCGACATCGGCATTAAATTTACCCACTTTGATTATAGTACCGTGACGAACCCCTGTGTCGGTATTGACTTTAATTGGCTTTCCGGCAGTAAGTTTTCCTTCATGCTTGAGGTATTTAACCGGAATTCGTTGGGTATTATTCACATTCTTAAGACCATAGGCATCAGCAGGCATTAGGCTAAAGGATAATTTTTGACCTTTCGTCGCCTGACTTAGATGTGATTCAAATCCGCGCACCATTTGACCGCGACCATGAAGATAAACTGTTGGCTTGCCAATGTCGTATGTGTTCTCAATGATATTTTGGTTATCATCGCAGAGGATATAGTGGACAGTGACTACCTTGTTTGGTGAAATGTGCATCGTATTTCCTTTAAGATCTAGGCACATAATTTTAACATTAATTACCCACTCTGGGGCAGAGAAATGACATCTGAAAAAACATTAGATTCTGCTGATACTGGCGATGATTTATTTGAATCAATGCTTGGTGAAGATGTTGTGCCTCTGACAGGAAAGGGTGCCCATACAACCAGACAGGCGCAAAAACAAACACCTGGCATGGTTGAGCGGAGAAAAGCAGCGCAGCGTGATGAGTCAATGTATAGCAATCAATTGGCTTCAGGCGATGAAATTAAACCACTAGATCCTTTTGATATGCTTTCTTTTTCGCGCCCAGGCGTTCAGCATGGTGTATTTAAGAATCTGCGTCAGGGTAAGTATGAGATACATTCTTCTCTCGATTTGCATGGGTTAACCGTAGAGCAGTCTCGCCAAGCGTTGTGGGGCTTTATCAAGGACTGTAATAAGCAGGGTGTTCGTTGTGGCTTGATTACACATGGCAAAGGTCATGGTCGAGCAGAGCCGGCTAAATTAAAGAGTTGTGTTAATCACTGGTTGCCGCAGATCGACTCTGTCCTAGCTTTCCATTCAGCGCAAAAGCAGCATGGGGGCTTGGGTGCTACTTATATTTTGTTTAAGAAAAGTTCTGCTTCAAAATTGCGCACCAGTGAACAGCATCAAAATCGAGGAAAACGTCGTTAGATAAAATTTATCATCCATTTTCTTTTCCGTTGCGTAGGCATTAAAAAAGAGGAAGAGATAATTCCCGTGATAAAATTAGTTGCACGACTTAAAAATAAAATTTTAAATGCCAGGTGGTTCCCTCCAGTATTGGCTACTTCTGTTATTTTTGTGCCAAATTCACTGTTACTTATTAAGCTTCTGGCTGTCTTTCTTGCACTTGTTCTGTTTTATCATTCCATTGATTTGAATAAAAATCGATCTACTCGGAAGCTGCTCAAATGATCTTTGAGTTAAACAGTATTCCAGTTTCTATTTCACTCTGTTTTGCAGCAGTTTTTGTTCTGGCTGTGACCGGTTGGTTATATAGCTTATGGGTTGATGAGGTCAGTATTGTGGCGCCGCTTTGGCCTATTATGGTGCTTGTTTGCACGCTAATTTATAGTAATTTCTCTGGCGCCAAGGGACCTGTAAGTATAGCGGTTGTAGCTATGGTTCTACTCTGGTCATTGAGAATGGCATTATTTTTATTGATTAGAGACTATTACCGGCCAGAGCAGCGTCAGTACCGCTTAATGAGAATTGAACTTTCCTCAAGCTTTTATCGCAAGAGCTTGCCGAAGATATTCTTTGGACACGCATTATCTGCTTGGATTGCAAGCTTTATCTTCGCTATCTTATTATTTGATCTTAGCAAGGGAAACACTCTGTGGTCTGGTATCCATAGTTTTGCACTGGGTGCATTTGTCGTGGGTTTGATCGCGCAGACTGTCGCTGATTATCAACTTCATCGTTACAGCAAAAGTACTCAACGAGTCAGTGGTACATTTGAAAAAGGTCTTTGGAGTTATTGTCGGCACCCTAATTATTTTGCTGAATGTCTTATTTGGTGGTCATGGGGTATTTTTGCGATACCTTCAGGTAACATTTTGGCGATAGTCTCACCGATTTTCATTACTTATCTTATGGTCAAAGTGAAGGCAGCCCAAGAGGTAGAAGATGAGATTGCCTCGCGTCGACCTGATTATAAAAAATATATCAAAAGCACAAATTTCATTCTGCCATGGCGTTCGAAATTATAGACATTCAAACCTTACGCCGACAAAACTGTGTAAATACCTCGCATAAGTGCTTCCAGCTCTGAATCTTCAATAATATAAGGTGGCATTACATATACAAGCTTGCCAAAAGGGCGCACCCAGATACCCTGGCTGACAAATTGGCGCTGGATCTGAGCAAGATTAACTGGATTTTTCATTTCGATGACGCCAATAGCGCCCAAAACTCTGGTATCAGCGACAGAATCAAGCTTTTTGAAAGGCTCAATTTGCTGGTTTAGAACAGCGGCTATTCGTTCTATATTAGCTTGCCAATCATCACTTAAGAGTTGCTCTATGCTAGCATTGGCAACGGCACAGGCTAATGGATTGCCCATAAATGTTGGTCCGTGCATAAAGCAGCCGGCCTCACCATGGCAAATGCCATCACTTACTTTTTCGGTGCAGACTGTTGCAGCTAAGGTCATATAGCCACCGGTAAGAGACTTTCCTAAGCACATAATGTCTGGAGAAATTTGCGCCCATTCACAAGCAAAAAGTTTCCCTGTTCGACCAAAGCCTGTCGCTATCTCATCAGCTATTAGCAGCACATTATGCTGATCACATAATTGGCGTACCTGTTTTAAATAGTCAGGGTGATAAAAATTCATACCTCCAGCACCCTGAACAATTGGCTCAAGGATAACCGCAGCAATATTTTTATGGTGAGTTTCTAGGATAGCGGTAAATTCTGTTATATCGCTATTGTTCCACTCTTCAGCAAAGCCAACCTGCGGCTTCGGTGCAAAGTGATGTTGCGGTAAGACTTGATCAAAAATATGGTGCATACCGTTTGTTGGATCGCACACTGACATGGCGGCAAAAGTGTCACCGTGATAGCCGCCTTTGAGACTGAGCAGTTTATTCTTGTTCGAATGGCCCTGCGAAATCCAGTATTGAAATGCCATTTTGATAGCCACCTCAACACTGACTGAACCTGAGTCCGATAGAAATACCTTGTCGAGACCATCGGGTGTTATCTCTACGAGTTTCTGGCACAGAGTAACTGCTGGGGAATGTGTAATTCCTCCAAACATAACGTGACTCATGCGATCAATTTGATCTTTTGCTGCAGCATTCAGGGCAGGATGGTTGTAGCCGTGAATGGCACACCACCATGAGGACATGCCGTCAATAAGTTCACTGCCATCTGCCAGTTTAAGATGTACGCCTTTAGCGGAGATAACCTCGTAGGCAGGTATGGGGTTGGTCAGTGAAGAATAGGGGTGCCAAACATACTGCTGATCTTTTTGTGAGATCTCTGAGAAATGGTGTTTTTCAACAGTCACGATGGAAACTACCCCTATGAAAAATTAACGATATTTTGAGTCTTACGATTACAGCGCATAATTATACCAAATAATCATAAAGCACATGGTTTTTTGGTTGGTCATAGGCTGGTAAAACACTACAATGACCGCCCATGGTTAAAACTGAGAAATATGATGCTCAATAAAAAGGATCAATTAGAAGCCAACAAGTTGCAAAAGCGCCTTCGGCGCAATGTTGGTAACGCTATTGCTGATTATAATATGATCGAGCATGGCGACCGTGTAATGGTCTGTTTGTCAGGCGGCAAAGATTCTTATGCTATGTTGGATATTCTGATGAATCTTCAACGCAGTGCACCCATAGATTTTGAACTAATTGCGGTTAACTTAGATCAAAAGCAACCGGGATTTCCCACTGAGGTTTTACCCAATTATTTAGATGCGCTGGAGATTGAATATCATATTCTAGAGAAAGATACCTACAGTATTGTGACCAGTAAGGTGGCTGAAGATAAAACCTTTTGTGGCCTCTGTTCTCGCTTGAGAAGGGGAACCCTGTATGGTTTTGCACAGAAGATAGGCGCTACCAAAGTGGCGCTAGGTCATCATCGTGATGATATTGTTGAAACCTTGTTTTTAAATATGTTTTATCAAGGCAAGCTTAAAGCAATGCCACCAAAATTATTGGCCGATGATAAGAAAAACATGGTTATTCGACCCTTAGCCTATTGTCGTGAGTCAGATTTACAGGCGCTAGCGGAATTGCGCGAATTTCCAATTATTCCCTGTAATCTTTGCGGTTCTCAGGACGGTCTTCAGCGCCAAGTGGTCAAAGAGATGCTTAATGCTTGGGAGAGGCAGTATCCGGGCCGTATAGACACAATATTTAATGCAATAAAAAATGTTTCGCCCTCGCAGTTAGCGGATAAAAATCTATTTGATTTTAGCAATCTTCAATTGGATCGATTAGACCAGGAGACTCATAAGGATAATTCTACTGATAGAATTCGCTCGGTAAGCCTTTGATTTATGGCTCTCTAGTCTTTATCTGAGAAAAAATATGTGTGGATTTTTTGTATCCATACTTCGTTATAGTTGGTTCTACATTCGTTCCATGACTTCAATGCCGAGCAAGTCTAACCCTTGCTGTAAAATAGCTGCACTGTAGGCAGATAATTGCAGTCTACTTTGCGCGGTCTCAGGTTCTACTTCAGGCTTTAAAATAGGGCAGTGCTCATAGAAGCTCATAAATAAACTAGAGAGTTCATACAGATAATTGCATAGAGTATGCGGATAACAATCGATAGCGACTTGATTAACAATTTCATTGAATTGAAGGAGCTTTAGGGCTAGTTGTTTTTCTTGCGGCTCAGTAATTGTTATAGCGGCTGAGAACTCTTCTAGAGTAATACCAGCTTTGCGGAAAATACTGTAAATCCTTGTGTAGGCATACTGTAAATATGGCGCTGTATTACCTTCAAACGACAGCATAGAGTCCCAGTCAAAGATATAGTCATTAGTGCGCGTTTTGCTCAGATCGGCGTATTTAACAGCCCCTATGCCTACCTTGCGTGCTATATCTTTGATTTCATTTTCTTTTAGGTCGGTGTTTTTTTCTCTAACTAGTATCTCTGCACGCTCAACAGCTTCTACAAGAAGGTCGGCAAGTTTTACAGTGCCTCCGCTTCTGGTTTTAAACGGTTTGCCATCACTGCCCATCATTGTTCCGAAGGCGTGATGTTCTAAGCTGACGTTGCTTGGAACATAGTTGGCTTTTTTGCTCGTAGTAAACACCTGCTTCATATGAAGTGATTGTCGAGCATCTATAAAGTATAAAACGCGATCAGCTTTTAGGGTGTCGACACGATATTTTAATGCTGCAAGATCTGTCGTAGCATAGAGAAAACCACCGCCAGATTTTTGCACAATCATCGGCGATGGATCACCATTTTTATCGGCTAGCTCATCGAGAAAAACGACCTTGGCGCCATCGGAATCAATGGCTAATTGCTGCTTGCTTAGGTCGTCAATAATCCATTGTAATTGTTCGTTATACGAGCTTTCAGGCTTTATATGCTCAGCGGTTAAGCCAACATTGAGTTGTTGATAGATTTCACCGTTGTGGGCAACGGAAACATCAATAAATTGTCGCCATAGTTTTAAGCAATTGCTATCGCCAGATTGTAATTTGACGACATAGGCTCTTGCGGTATCGGCAAAGTCGGGGTCAGCGTCGAAATGCTTTTTTGATTGTTGATAAAAAACCTCAAGATCACTGAGAGCAAGTTCTGCTGCATCGCCCTGGCTTAGTTGAAGTTCTAGCTCGGCTATAAGCATGCCAAATTGTGTGCCCCAATCACCCATATGGTTTTGGCGAATTACATTTTGCCCCTGATGTTCAAGAATTCTGGCCAATGCGTCGCCGATAATTGTGGAGCGAAGGTGGCCAACATGCATTTCCTTGGCTAGATTGGGAGCAGAATAATCGATAACGATATTTTTTTGCGCAGCAACGGGTTTGTCCAGGCAGTTTTTTAGGCAGGCTGAAATATAATCATTTTTAAGCGTGATATTGATAAAGCCGGGACCAGCAATTTCAGTTTTTTCTGCTATTTCGGTTAAATCTACTTGATCTAAGATTTTTTGCGCTAACTCTCTTGGGTTGGTTTTGAGCTGCTTGGCAGCACCCATTGCACCATTCGCTTGGTAGTCGCCAAATTGTGGTTTTCCGCTTAAATTAAGCAGGGGTGAGTACTCGCTTGGTATATTTAATGCTTGCATGGCAGTTTTGAAGCGAGAATTTAGGGTGTTTTTTATACTCATAGTTTCCAATCGGTCAGTGCGATTAAGTTTTATAAGTGTGAATTGTAGTTTTTGAGGTGAATAAAGCAAAGCCAAACTTGCAAAAAATGGCTACATTGCTATTATTTCGGCTTTAAAGCCAAACCTTTTCTTAGTTTTGGCTGTATTTAGTTTAATTTGTACGGACTATTGATGGATTCATTGCTTATTTCTCAAGGTTTAGATCTTATGCTTTATGGCATGGGGACTGTATTTACTTTCTTAACTGTTTTAGTGGGTCTGACTGCACTTATGTCGCGCACTGTAATGCGTATGGCAAAAGATGAACCAATCGAGAATGCGGTAAGCTCTCATCAAATACACTCTACACTGGTAGATAAAAAAATAGTCAAGGTAATCCAAGCTGCAATTTATCAGCATCGTGGGAGCTAGCAATCGTATAAAATGATTGCTAACGGCTCTAAATTTAGGTTTTAAAAGGTAAAAGGACATATTTATGCCCTCTGCAAACTCTGCGCTAGGAATAACTGAAGTAGTTCTTCGTGACGCTCATCAGTCACTTTTTGCAACGCGTATGCGTATCGACGATATGTTGCCCATCGCTGAAAAGCTCGACCAAATTGGTTATTGGTCGATGGAATCATGGGGTGGGGCTACATTTGACTCTTGTATTAGATTCTTGGGTGAGGATCCTTGGGATCGTATCCGTGAAATTAAAAAGGCCATGCCTAATACGCCCCAGCAAATGCTTTTTCGTGGTCAAAATATTCTGGGCTACAGGCATTATGCTGATGATGTTGTAGAAAAATTTGTTGAGCGCGCAGCGGTAAATGGGATTGATGTTTTCCGTGTATTTGATGCTATGAATGATATGCGTAACCTCGAAACTGCACTTAGAGCGGTTAAACAGGTTGGTAAGCATGCGCAAGGCACTATTTCTTATACTGTAAGCCCAGTGCATACCATTGATCTATGGGTTGATCTTGCTCGCCAATTGGAGGATGCAGGTGCCGACTCTATTTGCATTAAAGATATGGCGGGGCTGTTAAATCCTTATGTGGGTTATGAGCTAGTGACGAAACTTAAGAAAGCAGTTGCTATCCCGCTCCAACTTCATTGCCACGCGACCACCGGTATGTCTACCACTACTATCACCAAGTGTGTTGAGGCTGGTATCGATAATGTTGATACTGCTATATCTTCAATGTCTATGACCTATGGCCACTCTGCGACTGAATCTGTAGTTTCAATTTTTAAAGATTCTGAGCGCAACACCGGATTAGATATTGGTAAATTAGAAGAAATAGCAGCCTACTTTAGAGATGTGCGCAAAAAATATGCTCAATTTGAAGGCTCCTTGCGTGGTGTTGATTCAAGAATTTTGGTTGCTCAGGTGCCAGGCGGCATGCTGACCAATATGGAATCACAGCTTCGTCAGCAAGGCGCGGAAGATAGACTGGACGAGGTATTGTCAGAAATACCGCGGGTTCGTGAAGATTTAGGCTTTATCCCTTTAGTGACCCCAACTTCTCAGATTGTTGGGACTCAGGCTGTGCTTAATGTCATGACAGGTGAGCGTTATAAGTCTATCTCTAAAGAAACTCAGGGCATCCTCAAGGGTGAGTATGGCGCTACGCCAGCACCGGTAAATCAGGATCTTCAGGCTGAAGTTCTTGGTGAAAATGAGGAAGCTATAACTTGTCGTCCTGCAGATAATATTGAACCCGAACTCGAAGCCCTAACGGTTGAGCTTGAGGGGTTATCATCTGAGCATGGCTTTAGTTTGACCTCCAATGAGGGTCAGATTGATGATGTTCTAACTTATGCCTTATTCCCTCAGGTGGGTCTAAAATTCCTACAGAATCGCAACAATCCACAAGCCTTTGAGCCAGTGCCCACGGGCAAGCCTGAGGTGCCTACCAATGATGCTGGTGAGGAAATCTATACTGTTGAGGTTGAGGGCAAGTCTTACACTGTAACCGTCAGTGCAGGCGGTGATATAAGCGGTATTGCTTCAGTTGGCGGCCAGTCTGAATCAGCGCCTGATGTTCCTGCTTCCGGTGGCGAGCCTGTTTCAGCGCCTCTCGCGGGCAATGTGGTTAAGGTTTTAGTTAAACCTGGACAGCGCGTATCCGAAGGTGAAAGCATCGTTGTTCTAGAGGCAATGAAAATGGAAACTTCGGTCAGTGCGCCATCTAATGGCACTATTGTTGAAGTCAAAGTGCAGGCAGGGGATAGCTGCTCTGTTGGTGATGTTCTAGTGACTTTAGCATAAGGGATTTAAACGATGGAAAATCTACTTAGTTTATGGGCCAGTTCCGGTCTAGCTCAGATAGCTGGCGGCCAGGCTGTGATGATGCTAGTTGGCTTTGGGCTCTTATTTTTAGCCATTAGCAAGGGTTTTGAACCATTATTGCTGGTGCCTATTGGCTTTGGTACGGTTTTGGCAAATATGCCTGGTACGGATTTTCTTGAAGCCGGTGGCTTGCTTTACATGATCTACACCGCAGGTATCGAGACAGGGTTATTCCCATTGCTTATCTTTATGGGTGTGGGAGCCATGACTGACTTCGGTCCATTATTAGCTAATCCCAAGACACTTCTGTTGGGTGCTGCTGCGCAGGTTGGTATTTTTACCACTGTGATAGGTGCGGTTGCTATGAGCTACTATGGCATTTTGGATTTTAGCATTGGCGATGCTGCATCTATAGGTATTATCGGTGGTGCAGATGGTCCAACGGCTATTTTTGTAACCAGTAAGTTAGCTCCAGACCTGCTCGGCCCGATTGCCGTTGCAGCCTACTCATACATGGCATTGGTGCCTATTATCCAGCCGCCAATTATGAAGGCATTAACCACAGAATCTGAACGTAAGATCGCCATGGTTCAGTTGCGACCTGTTTCCAAGGCTGAGCGCATAGTTTTCCCTTTAACCTTACTTGTTTTGGTCGCTATGCTGCTGCCTGCGGCGGCGCCTCTTTTAGGGATGTTCTGCTTTGGTAATTTAATGAAAGAGTGCGGTGTTGTTAATCGTTTAAGCGATACTGTGCAAAATGCTCTTATCAATATTGTGACTATTTTCTTGGGTCTGGGTGTGGGGTCAAAAATGAGTGCTGAAAAGTTCTTAAACCCAGAAACTATGGGCATTCTGGGGCTTGGTGCTGTTGCCTTTTGTATTGGTACGGCTTCGGGTGTTTTGATGGCTAAATTAATGAATCTAATATCCAAAGATAAGGTTAACCCCCTCATTGGTGCTGCGGGAGTTTCTGCTGTTCCTATGGCGGCGCGGGTAGCTAACAAGGTGGGTCTTGAGGCCAATCCTCACAACTTCTTATTAATGCATGCTATGGGACCAAATGTGGCTGGTGTTATCGGTTCTGCCGTAGCTGCTGGCGTTATGATCAATCTTGTTAGCGGTATGTAATGGGTGTAGTTGAGTCAACGATTGTCCAGAAGCTTAAAAAGGCGTTCTCACCCACTCACCTAGATGTGATCAATGAGAGCGCTTCTCACAATGTGCCTGAGGGCTCGGAAACTCATTTTAAAGTGATTATAAGTGCAAATTTCTTTCGTCAAAAAACCGCTGTAAAACGTCATCAAGCTATTTATGCTGAGCTTGCGGAAGAGCTTAGAAATCCAATTCATGCTCTTTCTTTGCATGTTTATTCTGAGGAAGAATGGCAGTCCTTAGATGCTGTTCCTAAATCACCAAAATGCTTAGGTGGTTCTTAGTTATCTTAGCTTTCACTAAGGCATAAATTTGCTGCTAATTTATGCCCAGAATCCAGTTAGATTCTAATATCGGGCCCGCCTTAACCGATTCATCGCATATATACACCTATTCACCGAATAACGCTGGTTCTACGTTCTTAACACGAACAAAATCATGGGTTGAAATTAGTTTATCTCTAAGATTTTTCTTGGAATATTAATAAAACTCATCTAGGGGGAGTTATGCGTCAGCAATCTACGTCAAATTCATTTATTACACTACCAAGCCATTTTGGTGC
>JBMZEV010000045.1:0-11787 GCA_049615065.1 Porticoccaceae bacterium
AGTACCGAGACGGATATAAGTGTTACCTCTTTCTATATCCAAGATCAAATTGATGTTACTGACAATCTCATCGTTTTGCTGGGTGGTCGTTATGATAAATTTGATGTGAAAGTAGATGATATTAAAAATGCCTCTTCTGCATCCAGAGTAGATACCGAGTTTTCCCCAAGAATTGGCTTAATTTACAAGCCTCAAAATAATGTATCTTTATACTACAGTTACAGTGAAAGTTTCTCACCAAGATCAGGCGAACAGTATAAAAAGCTTAGCGGAGGGACAGCTGGTTCAGGTGAGACACTAAAGCCAGATTATTACGAAAGCTCAGAGGTTGGTATAAAATTTGACCTCAATAAGAGTTTGAGTCTCACTTCAGCTTACTTTGAAAGTGAATCAGAAATTGCAGATTATGATGGAAACAGTTCGGAATACATTGCTGAGAGAGGATTGTCAGTCGAGGGGTTTGAGTTGGAGCTAAAGGGTAGAGTAAATGACAATCTTAATGTTGCATTCAGCTACAGTAATATAGATGGAGAAACTGCGGACGGTGGACAGCCAAGAGAAATACCAGAGTCTACCTATTCAATCTGGACAACCTATGATGTGAACCCTAGATTTGGCTGGGCGCTAGGTGTGGTACATCAAGGTGAATCAGCCGTAAAAGATAATAACCCAACGTTACTTTTACCTGATTACACTAGAGTTGACGCGGCAGTTTATTATGAGCTTTCAAATGATTTAAAGCTTCAGCTAAATCTAGAAAATCTTTCGGATGAGGTTTATTTCCCCCATTCACACAGTACTCATCAGGTAGCTGTTGGCGAGTCTAGAAATATTAGATTTTCACTCAGAAAAGACTTTTAGGCTTGGCTGGCTTTAAAGTGAATGATTATAAGGGGCGACTATGTCGCCTCTTTTTTATGGTGAATAAATTATCGTATGGCGCTAAGTCTATTATTGATTCTATTTCGTATTGCAATAGATCGTTTTTTTAAATTTTTACTGTGCTTTGTAGAGTTTTTTGGTTAGCTAACTTGTCGGAAATTAGATAAATTAAAACTAACATTTAGTTGAAAATTTGCCAGCAAGAAACTATGCTCTCAAAGAGTAATTTTTTTAGTAATTTTTATTTTAGGAGTAAGTAATATGTCTGTATTAGTAGGCAGACCAGCACCGGATTTTACTGCAGCGGCAGTAACTGGTAGTGGCGAGATTATCGATAACTTTAATTTGGCAGAGGCAATCAAAGGGAAAAAAGCTGTTGTTTTCTTTTATCCGCTAGATTTTACCTTTGTTTGTCCTTCAGAGCTTATTGCTTTTGATCATCGCTATCAGGAATTTGTTGACCGCGGTGTTGAGGTAATTGGTGTTTCAATTGATTCTCAATTTTCTCACAATGCATGGCGTAACACAGATGTGAATGACGGCGGTATCGGCCCAGTAAAATACACTTTGGTTGCTGATGTTAAGCATGAAATTTGTCAGGCCTACGATGTTGAACATCCAACAGATGGTGTTGCATTTCGCGGATCATTCTTAATTGATGAAGACGGTTTGGTAAGGCATCAGGTTGTTAATGACCTGCCATTAGGTCGTAATGTCGATGAAATGTTACGTATGGTTGATGCATTGGCATTCCACCAGGATCATGGTGAAGTTTGCCCCGCTGGCTGGAACAAAGGTGATAGTGGTATGAAAGATACGCCCGATGGTGTAGCTGAGTACCTATCAGAGAACGCTGACAAGCTTTAATCATTCTACAGTTTGTCCGAACGCCCGCGCTGTATTTAGTGCGGGCGTTTGTTTATATGTACATATATTGTTTATTTGCGAGTAATAACGTCTTGAATCACTGTGAAATCGTTATTTTTGCGATCGGATAAATAGCGTTTAAGTACGGCTCTAACCACAGGAAATGCCAATTCATCCCAAGGGATATCTTGTTCGCTAAATAGAGCGACTTCGGTTGATTCAGAGCTGGGACCAAATTCTTTATTAGATAATTTAGCGCGATAAAAAACATACACTTGGCTGATATAAGGTATATCATAAAGGGCGTATAGTTCAGGATCTATAACTTTAGCATTTGCTTCTTCATAGCATTCTCTTAATGCGCCCTCTAGGGTTGATTCATCGTTTTCTAGAAATCCTGCGGGAAGAGTCCAGCGACCTTTTTGCGGTTCAATTGCGCGCTTACACAACAAAATTTGCTGTTGGTATTCGGGTAATACTCCTACGATAACCAATGGATTTTGGTAGTGAACAGTGTTGCAGTGATTGCAGACAAAGCGTAGCCTATTATCACCGTCAGGTATCTGTTGCGTAACTTGGTTGCCGCAGTTGGAACAGAACTTCATAAAACCCTCAATATTATTAATAAGAAGTATAAACGATTAATGCTAACAACAATTAAACAACGGTTAAAAAAATACTCGCCGCAATCAGATAATTCTGAGTTTTCTGATGTAACGCCAAAAGCAGCGGTATTACTCCTGTTGCATGGCGACCCAGATAATCCTCAAGTTATTCTCACTCAGCGGGCTAAACATCTGAGTAGCCACGCCGGCGAAGTAGCTTTCCCCGGCGGAATGAGAGATAAGTATGATAATGATCTGTTGGCAACCGCCCTTAGAGAGACACAGGAAGAGATTGGTTTAGCATCTAGTAAAATTAATATATTGGGTAGTTTGCCCACAGATTCAACACAGCTTAACATTATACGGGTGATGCCGTTTATGGGATGGGTAGATACGCCTTTTAGGTTAACCCCAGACCCCTCTGAGATAGCCAGTGTATTTAATTTTCCTCTAAGTTTTTTGTTGGATATCAAACATTATCAATATTTTTTTCTGGCACAGGGAAAAATTGAACTACCTTACGTAAGGTACAAGGAATACAAAATTTGGGGCTTCACTCTTAAAGTAATGGTCGATATGCTTAATAACACATTGGATGCCAAACTAAAACTTCGCTACCCCAGTCGTAAACAGCTCGATCAGTTAGGTAAAAAGTAATGGAAAAGACCCTATCTCCCTGCATTTCAATTTGTCGGCTTAACGATGAGGATATCTGTGTCGGTTGCCACCGATCCAGTGAAGAAATAAAAAATTGGATTTATCTCGATGATGATCAGCGTCAACAGATAATAAAGGCCTGCTCAGATAGAGCGGATAATATTTAAGTTTATTGAGCGTTTGCGGATTGTATTGGTAATAGTGATGTAACTGCCACTTTTTTCACGCGCGTTCCGTTAATTTCAACTGTCTCAAATTTAAAATTATTGATGCTAAAGCTAACATTACCATCTGGGATACTTTCCAATTGCTCAAGTACCAAGCCATTTAAGGTTTTAGGACCGTTGAGTGGTAAGTCCCAATTTGTGGTTTTATTTATATCGCGAATAGTTGCCGTGCCATCAATAAGAAAGCTGCCATTACTTTGCGCAATTATTTCCTCAACTCTATCGGCTTCATTGGTGGTAAAGTCGCCGACAATTTCCTCAAGGATATCTTCTAGGGTAACCAGACCCTGAACCTCACCATACTCATCAACTACAATCGCAAAGCGACTGCGCATTTTTTTAAAATTAAGCAGTTGGGTGGTAAGTTTAGTGCTTTCAGGAATAAAATAAGCTTCATCGGCAAAGCGTTTAATTGCGTTGTGAGTAATGGTGTCTGCGCGAAGTAAATGATTGGCTTTTCTTACATGGAAAATGCCAATAATATTATTGATATCGCCAGAGTAAACCGGTTGTCTGGTGTACTCGCAAGATAGAATCTGTTCCATTAGAAAATCTATATTATCCTCAAGATCAAGGCCGCTGACTTCATTGCGCGGAATCATAATATCTTCGACAGTCATATTATCCAGATCAAGAATGGCACGTAACATGCCCTGATTGCTGTTAGATATTTTATGTCCAGAAAGGTCCACTAAAGATTTTAATTCTTCAGAATCTAAGCTGTCATCACGATTCTTGTTGGGGTCAAAGCCCAAAATACTGATAAATGTATTGGTTAACTTGTTGATAAGCCATACCAGCGGGGTGAATAACTGCAATAGAGGTTTTAAAATATGGCTAGCTTTAAAGGCAAACCATTCAGGATTCTGAGCAGCGATAGTTTTTGGGGTAACCTCTGAAAAAACCAAAACCAGAATAGTTAGGGTTGCGGTAGCGACCCAAGGTGCTGCCGCCTCACCAACGTAATAAATCGCTAACATATTGGCAATAATTGCCGCCAGAATATTAACCGCATTATTGCCGATTAAAATTAGTCCAATAAGACGATCTGGCATGCTAAGCAATTTTGCCGCACGCCTAGCCCCCGCACTTTTCTTGCGTTGATGTCGGAGACGATAGGGATTGAGAGACATCATGCCTGTTTCTGAGCCTGAAAAAAATGCGGACAGAATCAAAAGGGAGAACAGAATGCACCAAAGAATGAGTGGGTGGGAACCTTCCAAAAAATTTTAGCCTCTATAACGAAGAGAAGCTATGTTGAATGAGATTTTTCAATTTAGCAACCAAATTTAATTAGCTTAAGATAAATTCGATAACAAACTTACTGCCAATATAGCCCAACAGGATTGCGGAAAACCCAACCCAAGTCCAATTAATGGCTCGCTGACCACGCCAACCATAGTGATGCCTGCCAAAAATAAGGACCGCATAAACCAGCCAGGCAACAATGCTAAAGGTAACCTTATGAATGAGTTGTTGTGCAAAAAAATCACTGTAGACATAAAAACCGGTTATCAGTGAGGCGGTTAGTAATATTTCGCCCACCCAAATAAGCTTAAACAGCAATTTTTCCATGGTTTCAAGTGCTGGCAAGGTGCGCATAAGTGCATTTTGATGCTTGTGTTTGAGTTGCCAGTTTTGGTATCCCACTAGAAGAGCTTGCAAAGCCGCAATCGCCAAAAAGCTATAGGCTACAATAGACGTAAGAATGTGTGCCTGAAGGCTATAGGGAATTATTGCGCTTGTTTTGGTGCTAGAGCTAATCAGCGCCAATACCAGCGTGATCGCAGAAATAGGCAGGAGTGCCAAATAAAGACTGTGAATGGACTCCTTAAGACTGCTCAAGAAAACTAAGCCATTAATTACTAATGCCAGCAATGACAGAATTTTTAGCAGGCTAAGGTCTAAGCCTCCGCCGTTTAGCAGTAAACCGAAGGTGGTAATGCCGTGGAGAATAATACCTAATCCAGTCATCACTTGGATTAGAGGGATTTTTACTCGCCCTTTATTGCATAGTTCCAGTACATAGGCAGCCCACCCCAGGAGATAGAGTGCAATAGCGCCAGAGCCTAAAATAAAGGTAGACATAATTGTATCCGCATATAATAGGTATTAAGTTTGGCATATTAACTGCTACAGGTGAAGTCTGCAGGCAAATTACTGATATAATGTTGTTTTAAAATCTTAGGTTTGGAAGCTTAATCAATGGCAATGTTTGAAAATCTTAGCGATCGGTTGTCGCAGAGTCTAAAAAAGATCTCTGGAAAAGCCAGTCTCAGTGAAAGTAATATCCAAGAAACACTTCGCGATGTGCGTATAGCTCTTCTTGAAGCGGATGTTGCATTACCTGTAGTCAAGGATTTTATAGAGCTTGTAAAGCAGCGTGCAGTAGGGCGCGAAGTAAGTAGTAGTTTAAATCCAGGTCAGCAGTTTCTTAAGATAGTCCAAGCTGAGTTAGAGTCAGTTATGGGGGAGAAAAATGAATCCCTCAATTTAAATGCGCAGCCACCAGCAGTGATTCTTATGGCAGGTCTTCAGGGTGCGGGTAAAACCACCTCAGTTGCCAAGCTTTCACGGTTTCTTAGTGAGCGTGAAAAGAAGAAAGTTATGGTGGTTTCCGCTGATGTCTACCGACCTGCGGCGATTGAGCAGTTAAAAACACTCGCTGGAGAAGTCAATGCCGAATTCTTTCCAAGCTCAGAGGATCAGCGTCCAGTAGATATTGTTAATCAAGCAATCGCTGCGGCTAAAACAAAATTCGTCGATGTTTTGATTGTCGATACCGCCGGTCGATTGGCCATCGATGATGCAATGATGGAGGAAATTCAGCAAATTCACATGGTAGCAAATCCTGTAGAAACTCTGTTTGTTATCGATGCCATGATTGGTCAAGATTCCGTCAATACGGCTAAGGCCTTCGATGAAGCGCTCCCTTTAACTGGTGTAGTTCTTACCAAAGTAGATGGGGATGCTAGAGGGGGTGCTGCGCTTTCAGTTCGACATGTTACTGGAAAGCCAATTAAGTTCTTAGGTGTGGGCGAAAAAACCGATGCTTTGGAGCCATTTCACCCCGAAAGAATCGCCTCGCGTATCCTGGGGATGGGTGATGTGCTTAGCCTTATCGAAGACGTTGAGCGCAAGGTTGATAAGAAAAAAGCCGAAAAATTTGCCAAAAAAGTAGCCAAGGGTAAGCGCTTCGATCTTGAAGACTTACGAGAACAACTGCAGCAAATGAAGCAGTTAGGTGGTATGGAGAGTATGATGGATAAGATTCCAGGTATGGGCAATATGGCGCAAATGACTCAACAAAAGGATATGACAAAACAATTTAGTAAGATGGAATATATTATTGATTCTATGACGCCAAAAGAACGATCTAATCCAGATCTCCTCAATGGTTCGAGAAAAAGACGCATTACTCAGGGTTCAGGAACAACGATTCAAGACCTAAATCGCCTGCTAAAGCAACATAAGCAAATGGGTAAAATGATGAAAAAGATGAAAGGCAAAGGTATGCAGAATATGATGCGTGGTCTCGGTGGTGGCATGCCACCAGGCGGCGGGTTACCTCCCGGCGGTTTTCCAAAGTTTTAGACGGTTAAAAATTCATAATTCACAGCAAAAAACAGAGCTTAACAAAGAGGTTTCCTTTCTGCTTTATTTCGCGTAATATACCGCGCCTTTCTTAGGGTCGTAGCATATTTGTGCGTTGCGCTGTAAGAACAGGACTAAATAGATAATTTGGGGCGCTTAAATCGTCCAAAAATAGGGTATCAGTAGATGGTAACAATTAGATTGGCACGCGGTGGTTCAAAAAAACGTCCGTTCTTTCACATTACGGTTTCCGATTCGCGGAAAGCACGTGATGCTCGCTATATTGAGCGTATTGGATTCTTTAATCCTATTGCTCGCGGTGGAGAAGAACGTCTTCGTATTGACTTAGATCGCGCGACATACTGGCAGGGCCAGGGTGCACAGGTAAGTGAACGTGTTACAGCGTTGCTTAAAGAGGCAGCTAAGCAAGCAGCATAAGAGGAGATTATCCTATGAACAATAATGACATTGTTCAAGGAACCCTCGTTGTTGGGCGTATTTCCGCCGTGTTTGGTGTGCGTGGCTGGGTGAAAGTAATGTCTTTTACCGAGCAGGCAAGCAAGATTTTTGATTATCAGCCGTGGTTGGTTGATAAAGATGGAAGGCTTCAATCCATTCAGGTTGAGGAATGGAAACACCATGGTGATGGTTTAGTTGCCCGCCTCAAAGGAATTGATGATCGTGATGTTGCTCGCGGTTGGTGTCTAAAAGATATCCGAGTTGATGCAGCATTGCTTCCAGAGTTGGCTGATAGTGAATTTTATTGGCATCAACTTAAAAATTTAGTGGTTTATAACCACTTTGCAGGTACAGAAGAGCGTCTAGGGATTGTGTCATCGTTGCTTGAAACTGGGGCCAACGATGTAATTGTGGTCAAAGGTGATACACAGAGTGTTGATTGTCGTGAGCGATTAATACCCTACTCTAAACAATATGTACTAAATGTTGATCTAGGTTCGCAGCGTATTGATGTGACCTGGGATCCCGATTTTTAAACGGTCGGTAAAGGTGACGGGGGTCTAGTTATGAAAATAGCATTGATTACTCTGTTCCCAGAAATGTTTGAAGCATTGACTGATTATGGTGTCAGTGGTCGAGCGGTAAGTCAGGGGTTGTTAGAGATTTTCAGTTTCAACCCAAGGGACTTTACTGAAGATGCCCACGCTACAGTTGATCATCGCCCTTATGGTGGTGGTCCTGGTATGGTTCTTATGATTGAGCCATTGCGTAGGGCAATTAATGCTGCCAAAGAGTGGATTGATGATAAGCCTCTGGTGGTTTATCTCTCTCCTCAGGGTAGTGTTTTACAGCAAGCTGCTGTGAATAATATGGCAAAAGAGCAGTCTATTATTCTTATAGCAGGTCGCTACGAAGGAATTGATGAACGATTGATCCAGCTGGAAGTAGATGAGGAGTGGTCAATTGGCGACTATGTACTAAGCGGTGGCGAATTGCCCGCGATGGTCTTAGTTGATGCATTAATACGGCAGATACCTGGTGCCTTAGGTCACAGTGAATCTGCAGTTCAGGATTCGTTTACAGACGGTCTTTTAGACTGTCCGCACTACACGCGACCTGACAATTATCAGAGTTTAAAGGTTCCAGATGTACTTTTATCTGGAAACCATGAAAAAATTAGACAGTGGCGGTTACAACAATCGCTTTTGAGAACGCAACAAAGAAGACCAGATTTATTGGACAGGTTAGAGCTTAATACTGAGCAACTAGCCTTACTCAAGGAAATGAGTGATGCGCTGGCAGATGATGGCAAAGGATAGAGCCATCCTCTCTGTACAGAGCTCTAAATCAGGTGGCTTGCCACCAACCAATGTAAATTGAGGAGCAAAAAAATGTCAAATAAGACACCTATTATCGCTGCGCTTGAAAAAGAGCAGATGGAAAAGAAAATCCCTGAGTTTGGTCCAGGTGATACAGTTTCAGTAAAGGTAAAAGTAAAAGAAGGTAACCGCGAGCGTCTTCAGGCTTTTGAAGGTGTGGTATTAGCTAAGCGTAATCGCCAGCTAAATTCAGCATTTACAGTGCGAAAAATTTCTAATGGTATTGGTGTTGAACGTACGTTCCAAACCTACAGCCCATTAGTTGATAGCATTGAAGTAAAGCGTCGTGGTGCGGTGCGCAGAGCTAAACTTTACTATCTTCGTGAGCGCTCAGGAAGATCGGCAAGAATTAAAGAAAAACTGGCTAAGTAGCCATTTAAAAAAAACGACCCAATGGGTCGTTTTTTTTGCACTATTTTTCTTATGACAAGCTTAAATATTACGTCTATTATTAAGGCAGTTAGAATGAAAATGGCTCTATCTATTATCGCGGTGTCGGTTTAACGTTGGACAATGACTAAGGGGGCAAGGATGCTTTATACTCAATTTAATAAAAAATTCTATTTCGAGTTAGAAAATTTAATTATTCACAGGGGCCTATTTTCTTTTGTAGGCGTGGTGGCTAGATAATGCATATTCTTATAGTTGACGACCATGCTTTTGTCTGTGAGGGTCTAAAGGCTACATTGATTGATAAATTGGACGATGTAGAGGTAACTACAACTGAGCGGGGAGAGGAAGTTCTTTCTATTCTTGCCAAAAATGATATTGATCTGATAATTCTGGATCTATTTATGCCCGGTGGCTATGGTGGTTTTGGTCTTATTGGGCTTCTGCATGAGCGTTATCCTTGCTTGCCTATCATTGTTTTATCAGCATCTGAAAATTCTGCTCATATTAGAAAGTGTTTGGAGTTGGGGGTGACTTGCTTTGTGACAAAATCAGCCCCCAAAGAGTCATTGTTTGAAGCGATTTCCAAAGCATTAAATGGAGAGCAGTATGTGCCTAAATATCTGATTGAGGCACTGCCAGATGTCGCTCGTGTAATTGACGAGGTGGATTCTGGTGTTAATGTTGAAATTATTGCCGAATTAATTACTGACAGACAATTTGATATTTTAAGTTGTATAAGCCGCGGGCATTCAAATAAACAAATAGCTCGAGGTTTGGGGCTGTCAGAGAATACAGTTAAAGTTCATGTAAGCGCTATGTTAAAGTCCCTAGGTTTAACTAATCGAACCCAGGCTGGTATACTCGGTCAGAAGCTTGGGTTGGCTGAATCGGTGGATTTAGAATCTGATAATTAAGCATTTCAAACTATCAAAAAATTATAATAAGAGCCATTTTTTGGCTGTAGAGGGTTTAAATTAATGAAGTTTTTGCAAAAAAAAGCATATCTCTTGGTGTTTGCTTCTGGGATTTTTTCAACCTGTGTGTTGGCAGATCGTGGGGTTATCACCGAGGATGATTTATTTGCAGAAATTGATTATGTCTCTGGTGTAACTCACCTAAAGCAAGACCTTCAACAGGTACCTGCTGCAGTGACGATTATTGATCGCAGAACAATAGAGTCATCAACTGCGGTTGATTTGGTGGACTTATTTCGTCTAGTTCCTGGTTTTCAAGTTTATTTTTTTCACGGGAATAAGCCTGGGGTCACCTATCACGTTCACGGAGGACAGTATTCACGTCGACTGGAAGTGAAAATTGACGGGCGCTCTGTTTATGAGCCGTTATTATCCTCTGTAGAGTGGAACACTCTGGGTGTGGAGTTGGATGATATTGAGTACATTGAAGTGGTTCGTGGATCAAATTCTGCGGCAGATGGAAGTAATGCTTTTATCGCATCCGTTAATATAGTGACTCGTTCTCCGTTAGCTGATTTGGGGGCTAAGGTGAGTATGAGGATGGGTAGTGGCGGCATTAATAGTCAAGGTATTTCGCATTCAATGCAATTAGGACAACTAGCTACTCGCACATCTTTAAGAGCCAGCAAAAATGACGGGTTTATGGGTGTTGATGATTCCGCTGATACTGTTACATTTAGCTATCAAGGATTGTGGACGCCGACAGTAACCGACACTATTAACTTTCAAATAGGGTTGGGGGATACTAAAACCACTGTTAAGCACGAAGATGATCCCGAGAAAATTTCTCCTAGGCGCGATTGGATTAATAAGTATCAAAATTTTAATTGGAAGCGTGTTACTAATGATTGGAGTGATATTGAGTTTAGTCTCTACCATAATGCCATTGACTTTGTAGATGATGATGCAGATTGGTCTGTTGAGTATGTTCTTGAAGAGGCAAAGAAATACCCCCCATATTTATATTTGCAAAATACTCGTGAATTACTTAATGCTGAGGAAAATAAAGACAAAGTTAAAATTATTGAACCAAATTATGCACATAATTCTGACCGTTGGGATGCTGATTTGAGAGCTAATATTTATCACTTAGATGATTTTAGATTAAATCTTGGTGCAGCTATTAGGCATGACAGTTTTGATACGGAACTTTTTTTAAGTGGCCCTGGCAGCGTAAGTCAGGTAAGTAATAGACTATATACAAATATGGAGTGGACAGCTTCTAATCAATTAACATTGAATTTCGGTCATGCTCTAGAAAAAAGAAGAAGTAAGCGGTCTGCCAACGCGTTTCGCTTAGCCGCCAACTATCAATTCTCTCAAGAACATTTGTTTCGGATTGCCTCTAGCAAAAGTTACCGAGAACCAACACTTTTAGAGGCCAATCAAAGTTCTGAATATAAATATAATGATGAGATCATTCATATACGCGCTGAGGCCGATCCCGATATTTCAAAGGAAGAGCTAATTAGTTATGAAATTGGTTATCTAGGTTCTTTTTTAGATCGGACAATTCATCTTGATGTTAGGTTATTTGATGAAGATATGTCAGGTCTTATAGACGAACGTCTATCTCTATACAATGAGACTTTGACTCTATCAGAATTGCGGAATACTGACCACTTTAAAGATACAGGTACCTATGAGGCTGTTCTTGAAAATTTTGGTGAAACTCAAAGATATAAAAATGTTTACGATAATGTTGAAGATATGCGTTTAAAAGGAATCGAGTGGCAACTGCAATACAAAC
>JBMZEV010000046.1:0-10612 GCA_049615065.1 Porticoccaceae bacterium
CCTATCAGTATACAGCGGTTGATAACAATCCCGATCTTAGGGAAAATATAATTGAACGGAGCGGACAGAGAACAGTTCCACAAATCTGGATTGGCGAGCAACATATTGGCGGCTTTACCGATCTGCGCAAACTTGCATTAAACGGTGACTTAGATCGCCTTTTAAGTGCTAAATAGAAGCTAAATATTAAGGGCTATATCATGGCGAAAAAAACCACTAAAAAAGAAAGTGCAAAAAAACAAGATGCTGAACAGCCGCAATTTTCCATACAGCGCGTTTATCTTAAGGATCTCTCATTTGAAACCCCACAGGGGCCGGCTGGCTTTCAAAAGCAATGGCAACCTAAAGTAAGCCAAGATCTCAATACCAAAACCAGCCAGGTGGAAGATGGGATTTTTGAAGTTGCCCTTCGCGTAACCATTAATGTTGCCGATGGTGACGACACAATTTATATTGTTGAGGCTGAGCAGGCTGGCTTGTTCAATATCAAGGGCTTTACAGAAGAGCAATTGCCGCAAATTCTGAATACCACTTGCCCAGGAATTTTATTCCCCTATTTACGTGAAACTCTCGACAACGTAGTAACAAAGGGCTCATTCCCGGCGCTACTGCTTCCACCTATTAATTTTGATGCGCTTTTTGCTAATGCAGTTCAACAAGCAGCAGCAGAAGCCAATGAAAATGCTGCTGGAACACAGCATTAATTAAGGCTTTCCCGTGAAATTAAAAAACCCGCCCAAAAAGGCGGGTTTTTTTAGCTCAAGAAAATTTCGGCTCACTTTTCAATACTGTATTCCTGTAACTTTCTTGTGAGGGTATTACGCCCCCAGCCAAGTAACTGCGCAGCATCTTTCTTTCTACCAGCCGTGTAGGCCAATGCAGCTTCTATCATGGTGCGTTCAAAATTAGGAATAGCAGAGGACAATATATCTGCTCGACCCGCACTTAACTCTTTCTCTGCCCATTTGCGCAGCATTGTCTGCCAATCACCTGAGATACGCTGATCCTTGTCAGACTGTTCAGCCCTTAACTCTGGGGGTAAATCAGAGAGAAGCACCTCTCTACCCGCTGCCATAACGGTTAACCAACGACAGATATTTTCTAGCTGCCGAACGTTGCCTGGCCACGGCAGACTATACAAAAATTCTTCAGCTTCTGGAGAAAGCGACTTTGGTTCCATTTCCAGTTCTTTCGCAGCACTGTGAAAGAAATGCTGCATCAGCTCAGGAATATCTTCTCGCCGATCAGCTAATCGAGGTAAATGAACCCTTATAACATTTAAGCGATGGTATAGGTCTTCCCTGAAACGATTCTCCGTGACCAATGTTTCAAGGTTTTGGTGGGTTGCAGCAATAATACGCACATCTACTTTAACAGCCGTGTGGCCACCCACCCGGTAAAATTCTCCATCAGCTAGCACGCGCAATAGCCGGGTTTGCGCCTCAGCAGGCATATCGCCAATTTCATCGAGAAATAGGGTGCCGCCATTAGCCTGCTCAAAACGTCCTTCGCGTCGCTGCGCAGCACCAGTAAAGGCACCCTTTTCATGACCGAAGAGCTCTGATTCAATTAAATCGTGGGGAATAGCCGCCATATTGAGGGCAATAAACTTATTATTGCGCCGCGGACTGTGTTTATGTAAAGCTTGGGCCACCAATTCTTTACCGGTTCCAGACTCGCCATTAATAAGAACCGTTATATTTGAGTTAGACAGCCTACCAATTGCGCGAAAAACTTCCTGCATTGCCGGCGCTTCGCCAATTATTTCACTTTGCGGTGACTCAGCCACCTTAGAAGATACTTTTTGCTCATTGGCAAAACTAATACCACGACGCGCCACATCCACTAATTCTTCTAAATCAAACGGCTTTGGCAGGTATTCAAACGCGCCACTCTGATAGGCTGAAACCGCACTATCCAAGTCAGAGTGGGCTGTAGTAATTATAATTGGCATATCCGGATGATCAGCGTGGATACGCTGCAAAAGCTCTAAACCATCCATGCCAGGCATTCTGATATCTGAAATAATTATCTCAGGCTGATCTTTTTCTAGGGCTACTAGAAGATCTTCACCATTTTCAAAGCTTTTAACTTGAATATCTTCACGCCTTATGGCTTTTTCCATTACCCAGCGCAGTGAACGGTCGTCTTCTGCAATCCAAATTTCTGAAGTCATTTGCAACTATACCTTTATTGGTAAATAAATAGAGAAGCAGGTATCACCTGGTCTCGAATCACACTCTATAGTGCCCTGATGGCCATTAACGGCATTTTGCGCAATCGTTAAGCCAAGGCCCGAACCCTGCTTTCGACCACTAATCATTGGAAAAAATATCTGCTCCTTAATTTCTTCCGATACACCGGGCCCGTTATCTATAATTTCAACCTTACAAATCATCTTGTGGCGCTCCCCAGCGATGGTGAAGCTTCGATTTACTCTCGTTCTAAAAATGATCCTCGGCTGCTCTTGATCTGAATCAATTAATGCCTGCATGGCATTTCTAGCCACATTCAGAACTGCCTGTATCAACTGCTCAGCATCACCTTCAATCGGTGGAATACTGGGATCATAATCGCGAACAATTTCAACCTGACCCTGCAACTCCGCCTGCATCAACACCACAACTCGCTCTGTTACTTCATGAATACTTATTTGCGTATAAGTCGGCACTTGATTTGGACCTAATAATCGATCAACCAAATTTCTCAAGCGATCAGTTTCAGTCATAATGATTTGACACAGCTCTCTCGTCTCACCATCCAGACTCTGCTCAGCTATTTCATCATCAAGTAGCTGTGCAGCACCGCGAATGCCACCAAGAGGGTTTTTGATTTCATGGGCCAAGCCGCGAATCAGTGTTTTTGAAGTATCCTGAACAGACAGCATTGCCTCTTCGCGATTAATTTTCAAAAAACGATCTATGGGCTGCAGCTCCATCAATAATTTCTTTTGCCCGTCTAGCTCAATCGGATTCCCTGAGTAATCGACTTTGATAGGGCCGGCCGAGTAGGTGTCTAAAAACTCATGTCGCCTTGTATACGGGCGACCCGTCGCCAGAGACCCTTCGATACTTTTTAAAACATTGCCCGCATCTCTAAATAATGCACTTGCTGGCAATCCTTTAAGGCGAGAACTGCTTACCTGAAACATAGCCTCGAATGCAGCATTTATATATTCAATCTTTAAGTCCTCATCCAACAGCAGCACTGCTGTATTAAGGTTATCGATCAAAAAATGATGTATTTTATTTAAAACCACCTAGGGTCATCTCCCAACTGAAATATCAGTGCCTTAGTTAACCTGCAATTTACGAGCCAATTTCTTTAAGCGTTTGGAAAATTTAATGCGCTAAATCATTAAATACGCCATTATTTGACATAAATTAGCACTCAAAAAAACTAGCTGAAATACAGTATGCACTATTATGGTGCAGATATATAATCTTAAGGATAAAAAAAACCCGCCGCCACAAGGCGCCGGGTTTTTATATGCAGTGACTTAACACTGCATTGATGCTTTCTAGCAGCTGTAGTACATATCAAACTCAACAGGGTGAGTTGTATGCTCAACAGCATAGACATCTTCCATTTTAAGTTCGATATATGCATCAATCATATCGTCAGTGAATACACCGCCAGCGGTTAAGAACTCACGGTCTGCATCCAACGAATCAAGCGCTTCTCTTAGGCTGCCAGCAACCTGTGGAATAGCTGCTGCTTCCTCAGCTGGAAGGTCATATAGATCCTTATCAGCCGCGTCACCTGGATGAATTTTATTCTTAACACCATCAATCCCTGCCATAAGCATAGCTGCAAACATAAGGTATGGGTTAGCTGTTGGATCACCGAAACGTGCTTCAATACGCTTACCTTTGGGGCTTGGCACGTATGGAATACGAATAGATGCAGAGCGGTTACGAGCTGAGTAAGCTAGCATAACTGGCGCTTCAAAACCTGGAATCAAACGCTTATATGAGTTAGTAGAAGCATTTGAAAACGCATTAATTGCTTTAGCATGCTTAATGATACCACCGATGTAGTAAAGCGCAGTTTCACTCAAACCTGCATAGCCGTCACCAGCAAATTGGTTTTCACCATCTTTCCAGAAAGACTGGTGACAGTGCATACCAGAACCATTATCACCAACGAGCGGCTTAGGCATAAAGGTCGCTGTTTTACCGTAGGCATGAGCCACATTGTGAACACAGTACTTAAGTATTTGAACTTCGTCAGCTTTCTTAACTAGAGTGTTAAAACGGATACCAATTTCGCACTGACCAGCAGTACCAACTTCGTGGTGATGTACTTCAACATCAAGACCCATTTGCTCCATAGCGCCACACATAGCAGCACGCATATCGTGGAGGCTGTCTACTGGAGGAACGGGGAAGTAACCACCTTTAACACCTGGACGGTGACCCATGTTGCCATCGGGAAGTTCAGCAGATGATGACCAAGCAGCTTCTTCAGAAGAGATCTTATAGAAGGCTCCGCTCATGTCAGCGCCCCACTTAACATCGTCAAATACAAAGAATTCTGGCTCTGGACCAAAATAAGCTGTGTCGCCTAGACCAGTTGATTGTAGATATTGCTCAGCGCGCTCAGCGATTGAACGTGGGTCACGCTCATAACCTTGCATAGTTGAAGGCTCAACGATTCCACAACGAACAATTACTGTTGTTTCGTCAGTAAATGGATCTAAAACTGCAGTGCTGTCATCGGGCATTAGAATCATGTCTGATTCATTAATACCTTTCCAGCCAGAAATAGATGACCCATCAAACATTTTTCCTTCGACAAAGAAATCTTCGTCTACTTCAGAAATGGGTATAGACACATGCTGCTCTTTACCTTTTGTGTCGGTGAAACGAAGATCAACCCAACGGGCTTCACTTTCTTTAATAAGATCTAGGGTCTTGTTAGACATTTTTTTCTCCACTTTACTTTAATTCGTGTAAAACTAACTTAATTGTTAAATCATTAGGCTTCCCACTTGGGTTACAAGCAGCAAATACCTTATTAATCCCTGAAGTGACTTGCAATTCTTATGCCAAATATTAATACAAATTATATTAACGAATATTAATAGGTAACTCCGTTAGAATGCGCAACTAAACCTGAAGCGGATACTGCAAGAACAGTTACTTAATGCTAAATAGCACCAATACGGTGCATTTAGTTAATTTAAGCACTTATTTGGTGCGTAATTAATAAATTTAAGCCGCTCAGCTCAGAATTGCCCCAGTATAAAGCATACTGAGACTAAATATCTCGTCTATATTACAAGATCGATAAAATCCTTGAGTAAAAGACCTAAAGAATGACTTACCACTGAAAAAAAATCGAAAATATTAGGCTAAAGAAAATTTTTATCCCTCACAGCATGCCATTTACACGACAAAATTACGCAAACATTAAAAACTTTTATAGCAGTTCCCTGAAATTCTCGTATAATCGCGACTTTTTCGCGACCTATGTGAAGGTCAAACTCAGGAATATTCATGTCTATAGAAAATTTGCGCAATATTGCGATCATCGCTCACGTAGATCACGGTAAAACTACCCTTGTCGATAAACTACTTAGCCAGTCAGGCACTTTGGATCGCAAAGATGCGGGCGCAGAGCGGCTTATGGACTCCAATGATCAAGAAAAAGAGCGCGGCATTACCATCCTAGCCAAAAACACCGCTATTAGCTGGAATGACTATCGCATCAATATTGTAGATACCCCGGGGCACGCCGACTTCGGTGGAGAGGTAGAGCGCGTTCTATCTATGGTTGACTCGGTACTTCTTCTGGTTGATGCCGTTGATGGGCCTATGCCACAAACAAGATTTGTTACTTCCAAAGCATTTGAGCGCGGATTGCGACCCATCCTTGTAGTGAACAAAGTAGATCGCCCAGGCGCAAGACCTGACTGGGTTGTAGATCAGGTATTTGATCTGTTTGATAATCTTGGCGCTACTGACGAGCAGCTGGATTTTCCCATTATTTATGCCTCTGCAATCAATGGTATCGCCGGTGATGATGCTGAGGATATGGCTGAAGATATGGAGCCGTTATTTAAAATGATTGCAGATCAGGTGCCAAGCCCGCAGGTAGATACCGAGGGTCCATTTCAAATGCAAATTTCTGCACTAGACTACGATAGCTATGTTGGGGTCATTGGTGTTGGCCGAATTACTCGCGGCGAGTTAAAGCCCAACCAGCAGGTTGTGGTTAAATCCGCTGATGGCAAAGAGCGCAAAGGCAAGGTTTTAAATGTTAAGGGCTATCTCGGTCTAGATAAGGTTGAAACTGAACTTGCAACTGCCGGCGATATCGTTTGCATCAACGGCATTGAGGGCTTAAGCATATCTGACACACTTTGCGACCCAGAGCATATCGAGATCCTTCCTCCGCTGAGTGTTGATGAGCCTACGGTTAGCATGACCTTTAGCGTCAATGACTCACCCTTTGCTGGCCTGGAAGGGAAATTTGTGACTACCAGAAATATTAAAGATCGACTTGAACAAGAACTTATACACAACGTAGCTCTAAGAGTTACTCAAGGCGATACGCCTGATAAATTTGTAGTTTCTGGACGCGGAGAATTACACCTTTCGGTACTCATTGAGACCATGCGTCGCGAAGGTTTTGAAATGGGCGTCTCTCGTCCAGAAGTTGTTCAAAAAATTGAGGATGGTGAGGTTCTGGAGCCATTCGAGCAAGTCGTTATTGATGTTGAGGAACAGCATCAGGGCTCAGTAATGGAAGAGCTGGGCATGCGCAAAGCCGAACTAACCAATATGGAACCAGACGGAAAAGGCAGAGTTCGCCTTGAATTTATTATGCCTTCTCGAGGCTTAATTGGCTTTAGAGGGACTTTCCTAACCCTAACTTCAGGCTCCGGCATTATGACCAGTATTTTTGATCATTACGGCCCTGTTAAGGGCGGTGAGGCACATAGTCGACAGAATGGCGCACTGATCAGCATGATTAATGGCAAGACTGCAGCTTACGCATTATTCAATATCCAAAACCGCGGACGTTTATTCTTAGGACACGCTGTTGATATCTATGAAGGCCAAGTGGTGGGCATACACTCTCGCTCAAATGACTTGGTGGTAAACCCAATCAAAGGCAAGCAGCTAACCAATGTTCGCGCCTCCGGCACAGATGAAGCACTCACACTAGTGCCGCCTATCAAGCATACTTTAGAACAGGCATTAGAATTTATTGAAGATGATGAGCTGGTTGAAGTAACGCCTGAAAGTATCAGAATTCGCAAAAAATTATTGACTGAAAATCTGCGTAAACGCGCACCCAAATAAACTATTCAATAACTATTTATAAATCTATGCAGTGATAGGCTATTCTTTATGGGTAGCCTTCACGGACTTTATGCATGGAAATACGACAAAAATATGATAAATCTTTTTTGCTGTTTTTTCTTGTGTTTCAGCAGCTAATCGCCATCGTCTGCGCTATTTATTACTTTCACAGCGGACAAACTCATATGGTGATATTTTTATTGCCGTCTGTAGCGGAATCTTGCTGACCCTAGCCTTTTACTGCGTCTTTTTACTCTATATCACAGCAAAGTGGACTTTATTGCTTGTTATGATAATAGGCCAGATGTTTCTGATCGCAACCTCATCCGATGAGATATCTTCAATGTGGTGCTTAACTACAGTGCCGCTTATCGGCTTATTACTGGGTCATATACTGGCCGTTATTGCCCTTCTAACTATTTTTATTGGCGGCTTTCTATATTCATTAACCGGGCTGTCCCCGCTTGAAAGCATTAAATATGACGGCACTCTTGGATTAAGGCTTTTATTTTCCTATGGACTACTAGTTATACTGTCAAATACCACGCAACAGCAAAGAACCAGTGATCTGCAGCAACGTAATTCTGTATTATCTAAAAAGAAAAATATCGAACTTCAAGATATTCTCACCAAATTGCCTCATCGGCATTTTATCGAAGAGCACCTCAGATTCAGTTATAGGGAATATGAAACTGGTATGAGTTATTTTTGCGTTATTCTGACTGAGCTTGATAATTGCAGAGCAATTAATGATCGCTATGGGAGGGCGTTAGGCGATTTAGCCTTACAAAAACTTGGCAAGCTACTTTGCCAAGAACTTAGAGAAAACGATTTGGCTGCGCGCTGGAGTGGCAATCAATTTATAATTTTTCTACCCAACGTTTCACAAAATATCGCCCTAAAAATTGCTGAGCGTATAAAAAAGAAAACCTCTGAAATAGAATTATTTTCTCAAGGGGACCAAATAAAAATCACATTAAGCATGGGTATTTGCTCAACAGAAAAAGCTACGGGGCTCGATGACCTTTTATCCTTGGCTGAAAATTGCGTGTATCAGGCAAAACAAATGGGGCGGAATATGGTGATTGCTGCTTAGCAACTGACAGGGCGGTATAAACAACCAATGATATGATCATTTACCACCCCCATAGCCTGAAGATAGGCATAGCAGATGGTGGTACCAAAAAATTTAAACCCACGAACTTTCATATCTTTGCTGATGCGATCTGACAAGTCAGTATATGCTGGGATTTGAAACTCATTGGTCCAGTTATTAACCACAGGACGATGGTCGACAAAGCCCCACAGATAATTAGAGAAGCTACCTAACTCTGACTGCAGTCTAATAAAACACTGGGCATTGGTTATGGCGCTTTCAATCTTTAATCGATTGCGTACGATACCTGTATCAGCCATTAATCTTTGAATATCAGTATCATCATATGATGCGACTCGTTGAACATCGAAATTGTCAAAAGCACTGCGATAATTTTCGCGTTTACGCAAAATGGTAAGCCAAGAAAGTCCCGCTTGCGCAGACTCTAAAATCAAAAACTCAAATAGCCTTTTATCGTCGCGACAAGGCACGCCCCATTCATTATCATGATAATCTTGATAGGCTTTATCTTCACCACACCAAGAACAGCGAACCTCTGTATTATGCATCATGTTACTCGTTAATTTTCATATCAGTATAAGCCAATTTAGGCTAAATAATGCAATCGATAGCACTGGTGGATTTTCTGGCTATAATTGACGATCTCATAGATAAGGAAAAAACCATGCTAGGTTTGATTCAGCGCGTCTCATCCGCTTCAGTTTCCATTGACAACCATATTGCCGGACAAATTAATCAGGGCATTGTGCTGCTACTGGGAATAGAAAAAAGTGATACCAACGCACAGGCTGACCAACTTTTACAAAAGCTTCTTAACTATAGAATTTTTAACGACAACGACGGGAAAATGAATTTATCACTGCAGGATATTGGCGGTGATTTGCTAATAGTTTCACAGTTCACTTTGGCCGCAGACACAAAAAAAGGGCTGCGCCCAAGCTTTTCTGCAGCCGCTCCACCAGAACAGGCAAAAGTTCTTTATGAGCACTTCCTAGGTCAAGCAACTCACTATCATAATGGGGCTGTTGCCAGCGGCCAGTTTGGCGCAGATATGCAGGTATCTCTATGCAATGATGGACCAGTTACCTTTCTACTCAACAGCTAGTCACTACTTTAGCTTTTTCAGTAATAGTTGATGGAATCCTTCAAAGCCACCATTACTCATAATAACTATATGCACGGGCTTATCTGATTTTTGCTCAGCCTCTATAGCTTGAGTAACCACATCCAATAAACCATCAATATCCTCACTTACCATTGCGGGAACCGCACAGCCTTTGGCAACAGATAATAGATCCCAATCTATACTGGCATTTTGATACCACAGCACCTGATCTGCATCAATTACAGATGAACCCAATGCCTGTTGGTGGACACCTAGTTTCATGGTGGCTGATCTAGGCTCTATTACAGCAACTATATATGCATCGCCCACCTTTGCTCGCAACCCTTCTAGAGTGGTTTTTATGGCCGTAGGGTGATGAGCAAAATCATCATAGATGGTTAGTTTTTGTTCGCTATAGATTGGCTCCATACGACGCTTAATCCCCACAAATAAGCTTAGGGCGTCACAGGCTTGTTGAACATTTATCCCAATCTCAAATGCGGCCGCTACAGCTGCCATGGCATTTTTTACATTGTGTATTCCCAACTGCTGCCAATTTACCACTGCCTGCTGACCAGACTTATGGTGGGTAATTCTAAATTGAGAACCGTCTTCAACTAAAAGCTGATAATTCCAGTCGGCACCTGTTTTGCCAATACTGCGCAGTTGACTCCAACAGCCCTGATTAATGACATCTTGCACCGCTTTATCATCGGCGGGAAAAATAACAGAGCCACTACTTGGCACCGTGCGAACACAATGATGAAACTGCCTCACAATAGCGGCTAGGTCATCAAAAATATCTGCATGATCATATTCAAGATTATTAATGATCAATTGATCGCTATGGTAGTGGACAAACTTAGAACGCTTGTCAAAAAAAGCAGTATCATACTCATCTGCCTCAATCACAAAATAGTTATTGCCATCGGGTGCCGTTCCACCCATTCGTGCCGATACTCCAAAATCTTGCGGCACACCACCAATTAAATACCCCGGATGATAGCCCGCAGTATCGAGAATTTTTGCCAGCATACTACTGGTAGAGGTTTTGCCATGAGTGCCAGATACCGCAAG
>JBMZEV010000047.1:0-10401 GCA_049615065.1 Porticoccaceae bacterium
TGCGGATAATAGGGCAGTCCATTTTTATAGGGCGGATAGTCCTCGCCAGCAATTAGCGGTAATAAATAGTCTCTCGCTTTTCGAGTAATACCAAAGCCATCTGATCTAATAAATGCATTTGGCATCTTATTTTCTCCATTGGCAACTTCAGCCAATGGCACCTCAGCCAAAGACCAGCTGTAGGATTTGCCGGCATCTCGCTGAATACTAATCATTATGGCATTTTTCCCCTCTAATGCTTTCTCTACAGCAGCCATACCCACCGCATAAGCCTGTTCAACATCGATTTTAGATGCGATATGCCTAGCTGAACGTTGCAAATAATCTGCCACCGCATAGTGATATTTATAACCAAGGGAATGCTTGATCATACTGCAGAGTGCTGGGGCTACTCCTCCAAGCTGTTTGTGTCCAAAGGCGTCTTCGGTTAGAGAACCCGATAATAAACTGCCATCAGCATAGGTTGCCCCTTCCGATGCCACCACGACACAGTAGCCAAAGTTTACGACGGTTTTTTTGACCCTGGCAATAAATGCCTCTCGATCAAAAGCAACTTCTGGAAAAAGAATAATGTGCGGCGGCTGGCTTTGATCCTGCGCGGCGAGCCCTGAAGCTGCGGCAATCCATCCTGCATGGCGTCCCATTACCTCTAAAATAAAGACTTTGGTTGAAGAGGCTGACATTGACGCTATATCCAAGCTAGCCTCTTTGGTGGATACCGCCACATATTTAGCAACCGAGCCAAACCCTGGCGAACAATCGGTCAAAGGTAAATCATTATCTATGGTCTTAGGTATATGAATAGCCTGAATCGGATAGCCCATAGCCTCAGAAATTTGAGAAACTTTTAAGCATGTATCTGCCGAGTCACCGCCGCCATTATAAAAAAAGTAACCAATATTATGCGCCTTAAAGACTTCTATTAGACGCTGATACTCGCTGTTATCGTCCGCTATATTTTGCATTTTATAGCGACAGGAACCAAATGCACCTCCGGGGATATGCCGCAATGCAGCCACAGCATTATCTGACTCTAAACTGGTATCAATTAAATTTTCCTCAAGAGCTCCAAGAATCCCATTTTGCCCAGCATAGAGCGTGCCTATTTTATCGCTGTACTTACGACAGGCCTCAATCACACCGCCAGCTGATGCATTAATTACCGCAGTCACGCCGCCAGATTGTGCATAAAATGCATTTTTTTTCATGAACTTCTCTTTCCTTGGCAATATAGTATTTGATAAGCGCTTTGGGGCTTTCCCCAGAGCCAGTATAAACGCATAATGTAAGCCTTAGTTCTGGTATTAGGAAAATCACTAGCATGCCCAACGCTTTTTTAGCGCTGTACCAACGAATAATCATAGACCATCCATGGCGAGCTATAGTTTTCGTTTTGGCTGCAACCCTATTGATGAGCCTTGGATTGCCTAACTTTAAATTAGACGCCTCCGCTGATTCCTTGACCTTGGAATATGATGAAGACCTAAATTACTTTCGCGAGGTAGCTAAGCGCTATGGCAGTGATAATTTCTTAATCATCACATTCTCACCTAAATCTGGCGACCTTTTTGATCAGGATAATCTCGAAACCTTAGACTCAATAAGCAACCAGCTAAAGGGCATCAGCGGTATAGAGGCGACTATTTCTATGCTTGATGTTCCCTTGCTTTATAGCCCCAAGATAAGTTTTAGAGATTTAGATAAGTCGTTAAATACAGTCCTTTCCAATGGCGTAGACAAGCAGCTTGCTAAACAAGAATTTTTAACCAGTCCAATCTATAAGGATATGTTGCTTAGCGCTGATGGCAAAACCACTGGCATTGTTGCCACTTTAAGTTTAGACCAGCAATACCTGTCATTGGTAACCGAGCGCGACAACCTAAGACTACTGCGAGACACCCAAGGACTGAGCTTGCAGCAAAATTATGAATTAGAAGCTATCAGTGCTGAGTTTCTTGACTATCGCACCCAAAAAGCCGCTGAAGATCACCTGCGAGTAGCAAAGGTGCGCAAGCTTATGGATCAATACCGCGATCGAGCCACCATATATCTCGGCGGCCCCGATATGATTACAGCGGATATGATCGACTTTATCAAAAGTGACCTAGTTATCTTTGGTATTGGTATTTTGTTGTTTATGATTGCAACCCTAGCCTTTATTTTTCGATCTGCTCGCTGGGTTATTCTACCCTTGGCAACCTGTGCTATTTGTCTAACCCTAGTATTAGGGTTTTTAAGCTGGATTGACTGGCGCCTTACGGTTATTTCATCTAATTTTGTAGCGCTGTTACTTATCATCACGCTTGCATTGACCATTCATTTGATTGTGCGCTATCGCGAACTGTATGCTGCTAAGCCTAAAACTGCTCAACGCCTACTAGTTATAGAAACCATTGAATCTATGGCTAAACCCTGTCTATATACAGTTTTAACGACTATTGTTGCTTTTAGCTCCTTAGTGGTTAGCAATATTCGCCCTGTGATTGATTTTGGCTGGATGATGACCATCGGCATTATCGTGGCGTTTATCGTTTCATTTACTCTAATGCCCGCTGGCATAATGATTTTAAACAATGACAAAAAAACGGCTAGTAAGGATCGCAGTGGCGCTATAACCGCTATATTTGCTAGGTTTACCGAGCGCCGAGGCACCTTAATAATAATCTTGGCACTTATTCTTACCCTATTGTCGGCCTATGGCATATCTCGCCTGCAAGTAGAAAACCGCTTTATCGATTACTTTAAAAGTGACACCGAAATCTATCGTGGCATGGAGGTCATAGACACCTCCCTAGGTGGCACTACGCCCCTAGATATTATTTTACAGGCTCCCAGTTTTGAAGCCTCATTTACGACTTCTGAATATCAAGAAGCCAATGACGATGAGTATGGCTTCGATGAAGAATACGACCTTGATGATGAGTTTGATGACTATGGTGATATTGATGAGTATGGTGATGTTGAAGCCGAGCCTGCGACTAAAACATTAAAAGATAGCTATTGGTTTTCATCAGCGGGGCTAGCCAAACTCACCGAATTGACAGCTTTTTTACAAGCCCAACCTGAAATTGGTAAAGTTAGTTCGCTAGTGCAGCTCAATCAGGTAGTCACTGATTTAGTTGGGCATAAACTCAATGACTTTGAAATTGCTTTTATGCGTCAAAGTCTAAGCGAGGATATCTATCAACAACTGGTGGCACCCTATCTTATTGAAGATCGAGATGAAGCACGCATTCAATTGCGAGCCATGGAAACCACCGGTTTAAATCGCAAACAATTACTCGCTAAAATCGAGCAATTTGCCACACAAGAAATTGGCATAGCCAAAAATGATATCCGCTTTACTGGGCTGCTGGTGCTGTATAACAATATGCTTCAAAGTCTATTCAAATCTCAAATAATGACCCTGGGCGCCGTATTTGTAGGCATTATGCTGATGTTTTTGATCCTTTTCCGGTCTGTAAAATTGTCATTAATCGCGATTATTCCCAACTTTTTGGCTGCCGGCACAGTACTTGGCGGCATGGGCATATTTAAAATACCCCTAGACATGATGACTATTACTATTGCCGCCATCACTGTGGGCATAGGCGTGGACCATAGCATTCATTACATCACCCGTTTTAAACGGGAATTTGCTATAGACAGCAACTATATAGCTAGTATGCATCGTGCCCACAATAGTATTGGTCAGGCACTGTTTTACACTGCAATAACTATTATTATTGGCTTTTCAATTTTATCTTTATCTAACTTTATCCCCTCAATTTATTTCGGCCTCTTAACAGGCTTAGCAATGATCGCTGCGCTATTAGGCTCAATGACACTGCTACCGAAACTAATTCTTTTGATAAAACCACTCGGGAAATAATCGACACCCATCTATGGCGCTAGTTACTCTACAAGATATCTATTTAAGTTACGGACAACCTGCGCTTATTGATGGCATTAATCTATCAATAGAGCGCGGGGAGCGGGTGTGCCTTATCGGTCGCAATGGCGCCGGGAAATCCACTTTACTGAATATACTAACCGGCAAAATCATTGCCGATGACGGCGTAGTTAAATATACCGATGGCGTCAAAATATCTCAGCTAGAACAGGCAGTGCCAACCGATACTCAGGGAAGTGTGTATGAAGTTATCGCTCATGGCTTAGGTAAAGAGGGCGAATTAGCTCAAAGTTACTACCGTTTAAGTGCCGAGGTAGCAAATAACCCAACCAAGAAGAATATGGCAGAACTAGAAGCCTGTCAGGCCGAGCTCGACCTCGTGGACGGCTGGGATGTAAACTCAAGAGTTGAAGCCATTATTACTAAGATGGGGCTTAATGCTAGCACTGATATTGCCGATCTTTCAGGTGGTTATAAACGGCGGGTACTTTTAGCGCGAGCTCTGGTAAGCGATCCAGATCTTCTGGTTCTGGACGAGCCTACAAACCATTTAGATATTGAAGCCATACAATGGCTGGAGTCTTTTTTAAAGAAGTGGGAAGCTGCGCTACTGTTTATTAGCCATGATCGTCAGTTTATGGACAATCTAGCTACTCGATTCGTGGAAATAGACCGCGGCAAGGTGATGGATTTTAACTGTAATTACACCACCTACCTCAAGCGCAAAAAAGAAATGCTGGAAACAGAAGATAAACATAATGCGCTATTCGACAAGCGACTATCTCAAGAGGAAGCTTGGATTAGAGAAGGTATCAAAGCCCGTCGTACCCGCAATGAAGGTCGCGTTCGAGCCCTAGAAGCCATGCGTGTTGAATTTGCAGAGCGCCGCAAGCATCAGGGCAAAGCCAAGCTCAATGTTGTACAGGCTGAAAAATCTGGAAAAATTGTTGTCGAGGCCAGAGGGGTAAACTTTGTATTTGATGGTGATCCAGAAAAAAAACCCATAGTAAAAGACTTTTCTACGCTGATTCAGCGCGGTGACAAAATTGGTCTTATTGGCGGCAATGGCTCCGGCAAAACTACCCTAATTAAATTACTCCAAGGTGAACTTGAGCCGATTGGCGGCAAAATTAAAATAGGCACCAATCTCAATATTGCTTATTTTGATCAGTACAGAAGCGCCTTAAACGAAGAAAAAAGCGTGCAAGACAACGTATCAGGTGGTCGTGATATGTTAGACATTGGCGGCAAATCGCGTCATGTTGTCAGCTATTTAAGGGATTTTCTTTTTGCCCCAGAGCGTTGCCGGCAACCGGTAAAAGTATTGTCTGGCGGAGAGCGCAATAGATTACTCTTAGCCAAATTATTCACTCAACCCTCCAACATGTTGATACTTGATGAGCCGACTAATGATCTTGATATAGATACCCTAGATCTTTTGGAGGAGTTATTAATCGAATATAAGGGTACCATTATCTTAGTGAGCCACGACCGTGCCTTTATCAACAATGTAGTGACTAGCACCCTAGCCTTTGAGGGTAATGGCACATTTAATCATTATGTTGGTGGCTATAATGACTGGCTGCGCCAACGCACTAAGCAACTAAATCAAACCAGCAAGCCCAAAAAAGTCGACAGTAGAATTAAGAAAAAAGCCACCAAATTATCCTACAAGGATCAGCGCGAATTGGATGGATTGCCAGACCAAATTGAAAAACTTGAAACAGAAATTAGTGAAATATCGCAAAAAATGAGCGAGCCGGACTTTTTTAAGAGTGAGCGCGAAAAGATTCAAAAAACAGAAAACCGGCTATCGGAACTACAAAATATGCTAAGTCACTGCTATGAACGCTGGGAAATACTAGAAAATCACTAATATTTTAGCGATCGGCATAGCGAAAACCTCGGCAACTCTTTAAAATTACTCCTATATTCATTTAGTGCGTATAAAGATTATGAGCTCGAAAAAATCACCCAAAGTGTTAATTATTGTCGACGGTTTTGGCTACAGCGATAGCGGCAAATACAATGCAATCTCGGCAGCCAATGCTCCCTGCTGGCAAAACCTATGGGAAAATAACCCCAAAACTTTAATTAGCACCTCAGGTATGGCGGTAGGATTACCCGAAGGACAGATGGGCAACTCAGAAGTTGGTCATATGACTTTGGGCGCTGGGCGCGTGGTGTATCAAAACTTTACCCGCATTAATAAAGCTATTGCCGACGGCGACTTCTTTGATAACCGAGTATTTTGTGATGCCATCGATGGCGCAGTCAAAAATAATAAGGCCGTACATATTATCGGCTTATTGTCACCAGGCGGCGTTCACAGCCATGAAGACCATATCAACGCTATGCTAGAAATGGCTGTTCAGCGAGGTGCAAAAAAAGTCTATATACATGCCTCACTAGATGGTCGCGATTGCCCACCGCGCAGTGCCAAACCATCATTAGAAAAAACTCAGGCCCTATGCGATAAGCTGGGCACAGGAAAAATAGCCTCAATTATTGGGCGCTTCTTTTCAATGGATCGCGACAACCGCTGGGATCGAGTTGAGCAAGCCTACCGCCTAATGACCGAGGGCTATGCTAGCCATACAGCCACATCAGCCGTAGATGGGTTAGAAGCAGCTTACAATCGCGACGAGAATGATGAATTTGTTCAGGCCACTGCAATTGTTGCTCAGGGTGAAACTGCTATTACTATAGACGATGGGGACGCCGTTATTTCTATGAACTTTCGCCCCGATCGCGCTCGCGAGATCACTCATGCTTTTGTGGATACTGAATTTAACGGCTTTGAACGACAAAAAGTCCCTTGCCTATCAAGCTTTGTTATGGCGACCGAATATGAGGCCACACTGGATTTACCCTGTGCCTACCCGCCAGAAAACTTAGTCAACTCGCTAGGCGAATACCTAGCAGATCATGGCAAGCAACAGTTGCGCATTGCTGAGACCGAAAAATATGCCCATGTTACTTTTTTCTTTAGTGGTGGCCGCGAGGAATTATACGATGGCGAAGAGCGAGTTCTTATTCCTTCGCCAGATGTAGAAACCTATGATCAAAAACCAGAGATGAGTGCATTTGAGGTTACTGAAAAGCTAGTAGAAGCTATTAACTCTGGGCGCTTTGATACCATTATTTGCAATTATGCCAACTGCGATCAGGTGGGGCATACTGGTAGCTTTGATGCCTCGATTAAAGCTGTAGAGACTGTCGATAGCTGCCTAAAACAGGTGATAGAGGCGGTCGCAAAGCAGGATGGAGAGGTTTTGATTACTGCCGACCACGGCAATGTTGAAGAGATGTTCGATGAAGTGAGCAATCAGCCACACACCCAACACACTACTCTACCAGTACCCTTGGTTTACGCTGGCTCACGTCAACTAAATTTAGATTCTGGTGGCTCTCTAGCCGATATTGCCCCCACTATCCTCGACATGATGGGACTTGATAAACCTGCCGAAATGTCAGGTCGCTCACTGATTCGCTAATGACTAAGCTAAGGGCAAGGTCTTTTTTGGCATTGCCTTTAATAGGTTGTATTTACCTTTGTTTAAGCGCTTACGGCTTCGCCGAAGACCATCACCATGAATCTGAATTAAAACAGCTTAAAAAAAACATTTTCGCCCTTGAAAAAAAACTCCATGCTCAGCGTAAAGAAAAGGGTGAGGTTCAAACTCAAATAGAAATTATTGAAATAGATTCTCATCAGCTCAGCCAAAATATTCGCTCACTTCAAGACGAAATCACTTCCGCTAGCCAAAAGCTTAAAAAACTTACTGCTGAAAAAAACACCCTAGAAATGCGTATTGCCAATCAGCGCCAAGCAATTGCACAACATATAAGATCCGCTTATAAAACCGGTAGCGAAGAGCCTTTAAAGCTCTTTCTCAACCAGCAAGACCCACAAAAGCTTGCCCGCACATTAAAGTATTATGATTATTTGTTAAAGGCACGCAGTCAAAAAGTTAGCCAGTTTACTGCCGACATCAATCAGCTTGATATAACCGCTGCAAATATAAAGACAACCAAAAAGGATCTTGCTAATTCAAAAAAATTACTAGAAGTCGATCGGAATAAACTTGCTGACAAGGTTAAAAAACGTGAAAAAATACTGGCAACACTGAACAAATCACTCGTCGCCGATAATAGCAAATTGGCTGAATATCACAAACAGCGCAAGCAACTAGAAAACTTAATCAAAAGCGTTAAGCAAGCAGCCAAAAAAATAGCCCCAGCCAAAGATTACCCATCATTTATCTCTAGAAAGGGTAAGCTAAAGTGGCCGCTTAAAGGAAAACTGAGCAAACGATTCGGCACCCCACGCGGCGGCGACCTTTTCTGGGAAGGATGGCTGATTAGCGCTCAAGAGGGCACTGCGATAAAATCCATTCACCAGGGTCGTGTAGTTTTTTCAAACTATCTTAGAGGGTTTGGTTTACTGGTAATTATTGATCATGGCGCTGGCTATATGTCTCTTTATGCGCACAACAAAGAATTAATAAGTGCGACCGGCGACTGGATACAAAGTGGCGAGATTATTGCCCGCACAGGAAATACCGGTGGTATAGTCGATACTGCTCTATACTTTGAAATACGGGAAAATGGAATGCCGGTTAATCCAAAAACTTGGCTGAGTAAACGCTAAGTATTTTTACTACGTACATTCAATAAACAACCAGGCTATACAGCATGTATAAGATTATTCTTACCACCAGTTTGATTTTGGCCAACACGTTTAGTCTTGCCAATGAAAATACTAGCCAGCAAAAAGACGCTGAATTACAGTTATTTTCTAAGGTTTTGGAAAAAGTGCGGACCAGCTATGTTTATGTTCCCTCAGACAACCAACTACAGGAAGATTCTATCGAAGGCCTGTTAGATAATCTTGACCCGCACTCAACCTATCTCGATCAAAATGAGTATAAACAACTCCAAGGTCAAACCGCAGGCAATGCCGGTGGCCTTGGCATTGATATCAGTATTAACAAAAAAGTCATTCAAGTGGTAACAACTCTAGATAATAGCCCGGCAAGGCAAGCGGGAATTCAGTCTGGCGATCAAATTGTCGATATAAATTACCAAACCATTGAAGGTATGGACCTTAGGCAGGTAACTGCGCAATTGCGTGGCAAGCAGGGCTCAGAGATTATTTTAGGCATTGCCAGACCCGGTCAATCTGAGAGACTTGAATTCACCCTTGTGCGTGAATTAGCGCCCAAGAGTTCTGTGCGAAGCCAAATGCTTGAGCAGGGTATTGGCTATATTCGCATAGCGGTGTTTCAGGAAGAGACCAGTGAAGAATTTAAATCTGCAATCCATCAACTGCAAACCGAAAGCCCTCTTCAAGGCTTGGTATTGGATCTAAGAAATAACCCGGGTGGTTTGATGCCTATTTCGGTTGAAGTAGCTGATACTCTCATTGATCAGGGGCTATTGCTATACACCGAGGGTCGCTTACCTGACGCCAATAAGCAGTACTATGCAACCTATGGTGATCTTACCAATGGCGCACCTATTGCGGTTCTTATTAATGGCGGCAGCGCATCAGCATCAGAAATTGTTGCCGGCGCCCTGCAGGATCAGGAGCGAGCAACTATTATAGGCACCCAGAGTTTTGGCAAGGGCTCGGTACAATCGGTTATTCCCCTAGGCGATGGTCGAGCAATCAAGCTCACTACCGCCCACTACCTAACGCCCAATGGTCGCTTTATTCACGGGCAGGGGATTGAACCGGATATTATTGTCGATTCAACCACCCAAGAAACGGGCAGCAGAGATAGCCAAATTGCCAAGGCGATTCTTACCCTAAAGCAATCATAGTCGTTAGCCTTTTACTCTGCCTCAAGACGATCCACTTTTTGGAAACCTCGGGGTAGTTTATGCCCTCTACGCCCGCGTTCACCGCGATAATGCTCTAAATCTTTTGACTTCATAACCAAGTAGCGCTTACCCGAGTGAACCACAAGCGAGCCGCCTTGAGGAATGACGGCAAAGTCGACTACAAACTCTTCTCGAGACTGCAAACGTGAACTAGGTATATTGATAATCTTATTACCCTTACCTCTAGATAACTCTGGCAAATCACTTAGAGGGAAGGCGAGCAACCTGCCCTCATTGCTCACTGCAGCAATAAGTAAGTTTTCATTAGAAATCAATTTAGGCCCTAATATTTTTGCTCCCTTAGGAATTGAGACAACCGCTTTACCGGCTTTATTCTTGGTAAATAGATCAGCTATTTTGGCTACAAACCCATAACCTGCGTCAGTTCCCAACAAAATCTTTTGCGAATCATCACCCATTACCAAATGCGTAAACAATGATCCGGCAGGGGGGTTTAACCTGCCTGTTGCTGGCTCACCCTGACCGCGTGCCGAGGGCAATGTATGGGCGGATAAAGCATAAAATCTGCCTGTAGTATCCTGCAAGAATACGTTCTGATTACTGCGCCCTAGGGCTGAGGACAGGAATTTATCCCCTGCTTTATAGTTTAAGCTAGTGGG
>JBMZEV010000048.1:0-9392 GCA_049615065.1 Porticoccaceae bacterium
TTTTAAGCGGCGAAACTTTACACAATGCCTGTTTTAAAAGCAATGTAATTTAATTGCTTAAATCAAACGGCAGTTGGCGGTTTTAGGTGCTAGTATATGATAATGATTACCAATAGCTTTTACCTTCTTCCCCATCCTATTCTTCACCTACATAGAATACTGCAATACTTTGTGGTTACTGTTTTGGTAGTAAGCTACTTAAACCATCACTCTACTCAGCATTTGATACTGACGATTTTTATTGTCTTAAATATATATCAATCATTGGTATTACTGTTAAATCTTAAGAATGTTGCTCCAAACCTTAAAACGACTTTAATGATTGTATTTATTGACGGCATTATTACCGGTTTACTAATACAATTTATCGGGCTTTATCATGCTTTGTCTATTGGTATTGCTGGCCTGTTTTTATTAGTTTACGTAAAGGCATTTTCGGCCATGACTTTCTCGGCGATCTTTGGCGTAACTATCGCTATTATTACGGGTCATATAACTGCATTCCCTTCATCTGATATTAAAACCTTCACTGAAATTCTGTTGCTCATTTTGATGGGTAGTTTCCTATTATCTTTCTGTATCATAAAGGGTTATGAGGATAAGACTCTCAATGAAAAGCTTGCACAAGAATCTCAAAAAATTAATGCGTTAAAATCACACGTTAATAGCCTATCTAAATATTTATCCCCTCGATTGTGTCAATCTATCATTGCAAAGGAAAATACTGATGTAGATTCAAGAGACAGGCCTATTACTATCTTTTTTTCAGATATGCAGGGTTTTAGTCAATTATCCGAACAATTGACGCCAGACAAACTTTCATGGCTTGTTAACACATATATCAGTGAGATGCCGGAAATAGCATTTAGATTTGGGGGAACTTTAGACAAAATCATTGGCGATTCAATTATGGTATTTTTTGGCGACCCTATCAGCCGTGGAAAAAAAATGATGCCCTATCCTGTGTATGCATGGCAATTGCAATGAAAGAAGCTATGAGTAATCTTCAAAAAAGATGGAAAATTGCCGGCATTGCGACACCACCCAGTGTAAGAATGGGAATAAATACAGGTAACTGCAGGGTGGGAAATTTTGGCACCGAAAATACATTGGATTATACCGTTTTAGGCAGTACGGTTAACTTAGCCAGTCACTTAGAGTCAATTGCGCAAGCCAATGAAATACTAATCACCGAAGAGACCTACAAGTTGGTAAAAAATCACGTTAAGTGCACGGTCAATAAATCGGCAGATAGTCGGTGGTTATCAAAAGATTTGAAACTTTATACAGCAAATAAAATGGCCCGCGAGTAAATACACCCCGCCGGCCATTTAAACCTTATTGATAATCTTTGATTGATGGGCATGAGCAAACAAGATTTCGGTCACCAAATACATTATCCAGACGCCCTACTGGTGGCCAGTATTTATTAGCTCGGCTAAATTCTGATGGATAAATGGCGGTGCTGCGACTATAACTGTGCTGCCATTCATCTGCTGTAGCCACAGCCGCTGTATGCGGCGCACCGGCTAGAGGGTTATCCTCCAGGCTATACTTGCCGCTTGCTACCTCAGCAACCTCATCGGCAATGGATAGCATGGCATCACAAAAACGATCTATTTCTCGCTTTGACTCACTTTCGGTGGGTTCAATCATCAGGGTTCCAGCCACTGGAAATGACATGGTTGGGGCATGAAAACCATAGTCTATTAAACGCTTGGCTATATCATCAACGCTTACACCGGTTTGCTCTTTGATATCGCGTGTATCAACAATGCATTCATGGGCAACACGATCATTAGCACCGGTAAATAATATGCTGTATTTCGACTCTAGTCGCTTAGCGATATAGTTGGCATTTAAGATAGCCACCTCTGTTGCCTGTCTCAACCCGCTATAACCCATCATTCTGATATACATCCAAGTAATAGGTAAGATACTGGCGCTACCAAAAGGCGCTGCTGATATTCTTCCACCGCGGCGCGTGGCAGAGTTATCGTGAGGCAAAAATTCGGTTAAATGGGCACCAACACAAACCGGACCCACACCAGGACCGCCGCCGCCGTGAGGAATACAGAACGTTTTATGCAAGTTAAGATGGGATACGTCACCGCCAAACTTACCCGGCTGGCATACGCCTACCATGGCATTTAGGTTGGCGCCATCAATATAAACCTGACCACCATGTTGGTGAACAATGTCGCATAGCTCAGTAATATTTTCTTCAAATACGCCATGTGTAGATGGGTAAGTCACCATAATGGCGGAAAGATTATTACTGTGTTGTTCGGCTTTTTGTTTAAGATCGTCAATGTCCACATTACCCTGATCGTCGCAGGCAACCACCACTACTTTCATTCCACACATTTGGGCAGAGGCTGGGTTAGTACCATGGGCTGAACTTGGTATTAGACAGATATCGCGATGATGATCACCACGACTTTCATGGTAGGATTTTATGGCTAGCAACCCTGCGTATTCGCCCTGAGATCCAGCGTTGGGTTGCAATGAAATACCGTCATAGCCAGTAATCTCTGAAAGCATTGATTCCAGCTGATCTATAAGTATCTGATAACCCATGGTTTGATCAGCCGGGGCAAATGGATGAATATTAGCGAATTCTGGCCAGGTTACCGGCAACATTTCAGCGGTTGCATTTAGCTTCATGGTACATGAACCAAGCGGTATCATGGCTCTATCTAGGGCAATATCCTTATCCGATAGTTTGCGGATATAGCGCAACATTTCTGTTTCGGAGTGATAGCTGTTAAACGTTTCATGATCTAAGAAACTTTCTGTTCGCATCATATTGCCAGGAATATTCTGCACCGCCTGTTCGGCTATTTGATCAATGGATAGGTTATGGTGACCAATAATGGTATCCCACAACTGTACAATTTCTTCGGCACTGGTGGTTTCATCAAGAGATATTCCCAAATGATTGTTATCAATTTGGCGTAAATTGATATTATTAGCTTTGGCTCTGCCGATAATAGCCGCGGTATTGTCTCCAGTCTTTAAGGTCAGAGTATCAAACCAACTGGTATTTACTGTGGTTATATTATGTTGATTTAAGCCATTGGCTAATACTGTGGTTAGCATATGTACACGATTGGCAATATCGGTTAAACCTTTAGGGCCGTGATAAACCGCATACATACCGGCTATTACTGCCAATAAAACCTGTGCAGTACAGATATTCGATGTCGCCTTTTCGCGACGAATATGCTGCTCTCTGGTTTGCAATGCCAACCTGTAGGCTGGATTACCTTGCGCATCTTGGGACAGACCAACAATACGACCGGGAAGATTGCGCTTGTAAGCCTCTCTAGTCGCCATATAAGCCGCATGAGGACCACCAAAGCCCATGGGCACCCCAAAGCGCTGCGTGGATCCCACGGCTATATCTGCGCCCAATGATCCCGGTGACTCAAGTAGCACCAGGCTAAGAATATCCGCCGCCATCACCACAATGCCCTTTTGTGCTTGAACCTTTGCTATGGTGTCTCTGTGATCTTGAATATCACCACTCACACCAGGGTACTGCAGTAACATACCAAATACATCACCATCACAGTCTTGAGGATTACCTATTACCACCTCAATACCCAAGGGTTCAGCACGGGTAGCAATAATATCGATAGTTTGTGGCAAGCAGTCACGATCGATATAAAAGCGATTTGATTTGGATTTTGACACACGTCGTGACAGCGTCATGGCTTCAGCCGCAGCTGTTCCTTCATCGAGCATAGAGGCATTAGCTATTTCTAGGCCGGTAAGATCGGTCACCATGGTTTGAAAATTAATCAGCGCTTCTAGACGACCCTGAGAAATTTCAGGCTGATAAGGTGTATAAGCTGTATACCATGCTGGGTTTTCGAGGATATTCCGCAAAATAACATTTGGCGTTAGGGTGCCATAATAGCCCTGACCCAAAAAGCTTTTGCAGATCTTATTCTTATTAGCAATTTGACGAAGCTCTTTAAGCGCCTGTGATTCTGTGCACTGAAGCGGAAAATCTAATGGCTGATTATTGGTGATAGATTCAGGAACGACCTGTTCAATAAGCTGCTGTAAATTATTACAATTGAGCATGCTAAGCATTGCTTGCTGATCTTCAATACTTGGGCCTACATGACGTTTAGCGAATTGTTCAGCATGTTGCAAATCATTGAGCGTACGTTTCTTTTGAAGCATCTAACTTCTCCTGAGTTATCCTCGATAATAGCGTTGGGGGACAAATGGCATTGAACAAACAACCAGTGGTCGCGACTTACCTCTAACCATCGCATTGACTGTTGTTCCTGTAGTTGCATAATCTATTGCGATATAGCCCATAGCGATGGGCTGTTGTAAGCTAGGCGAAAAACCACCGCTAGTAATAGCACCAATAACTGTGCCGTCTTTATCAATAATCTCAGCGCCCTCGCGCACTGGCGCTCGACCATCAACCATAAAACCTACGCGCTTCTGCGCAACACCTTGATCGATATGTTTTAGAACAGTCTCTGAACCTAGGAAGCCACCATGCTTTTGCCCGCCTGGGCGTCGTGACTTATTAATGCTCCATAATAGGCTTGCTTCAACGGGGCTTGTTTGCTCATTCATATCGTGGCCATAGAGACATAAGCCTGCTTCTAGGCGAAGAGAATCACGCGCCCCAAGACCAATCCACCGAACTGATGGATCATTAAGTAACGCATCGGCAATCACAGCACAATCTTCGGGCTTAATGGATATCTCGAACCCATCCTCACCGGTATAGCCCGATCTAGTAACATAACAGGCACGATCCTCAATAGTAACTGAGCAACCTTGCATAAATTGCAAATCAGCAACATCTGGCGCTAGCTTAATAAGAACATCGATCGCTAATGGGCCTTGAAGCGCCAATAGGCCTTGATCTTCTAACTCTATTATTTCTGTGCCAAGAAGATTATCGCGAAAGTGTTGTATATCTTGATATTTACAAGCCGCATTGACTACCACAAAAAAGGTTTGGTCATCCCATCGCGTGATAATCAGATCATCGAGAATACCGCCCTGCTCATTGATTAGCGTACTGTAGGTCATGTTATTGATAGCAAGAGTTTGCAAATCAAGCGGCATTAACGCCTCAAGCTGCTCCGCTGCTTGGTTACCACGAATTATTACTTGACCCATATGGGATACATCAAACAGACCCGCTGAGTCACGAGTATGAAGATGCTCTTGCATAATACCGCCAGCATAGTTGATAGGCATTGAATAGCCAGCGAAAGGCACCATTTTAGCGCCAGCCTCGATATGGTAATCGTGAAAACGCGTGTTTTTTGATGGCTCCGGTATAGACATAAAATAAACAGAAGTTATCTCAAGAATAGGTCAATAATATAGCTAGACATGAAATAAGTTAAATTAATAGATATAATGTATTCATAAATTTTATAAATAGTTAATTTTGCACAAAAAGCCAAAGAAATATGAAGAATTTACCCATGGATTTACTGCGTGCCTTTGTAACAGTAGTAGAGTTTAATAGCTTTACTAAGGCAGGCGATCTATTGGGCAGGTCACAGCCTGCAATTAGCCTTCAGATCAATCGACTAGAAGGCCTATTAGATGAAACCTTAATTGTTAAGGATGGTAAAAATCTTGTTTTATCGGAAGCCGGTGAGACTATTTATGAATATGCCAAACAAATATTATCACTCAACGATCTCGCGGTTAGTGAATATACCAAGAGTAGCGTTATGGGCAAGGTGCGACTTGGAATTCCCAGCGAATTTGCCACCATACTTTTACCCAAAATAGTGGGTCGATTTGCTAAGGCCTACCCCAACGTCACCCTGGAAGTAAATTGTGAGCTCAGTAAAACGCTATTATCACGATCGGGGAAAGCCGCTCACGATTTAATTCTGGCGTTGCAAAACAACCCCTTAGAAGAATCCGACAATCTGGTAAAAACTGATACCCTAGTCTGGGTTTCGGGACCTGAGTACAACAGTCAAAAACCACCACCGGTTCCACTTATAGTTGCACCTGAGGGTTGTATCTATCGACAGCGAGCCATAAAAGTTCTCAAAAAAATAAAACAGCCATGGCAGATTGTATATAACATTCCCGATCTAACCGGCATTCAATATGCTATACAAGAGGGGCTGGGTGTAACTGTACTGGCTAAAAGCACGGTACCAGAAAGCCTAAAGATCATCCCTGCTTCACAGCGCTACCCAGATCTTGGAACTGTTGGGATCAGTCTTTTAAACGTACGTAAAAATAGCAAAAACCAAGCTATTGATCTTCTTGCAGAGTTTTTAAGAACCAGTCTTGCCTAACTATTGGCGTACCTGCCTAAACAATGGTGGACGTGACATATGAGAGCTTCTAAATGGATTGATATCCAGCCCTCCCCTCCGCATATAGCGCGCATAAACGGATAGCTCTGACGGCGAGCAGGCAGACATAATATCCAAGAAAATTTGCTCAACACATTGCTCATGAAAATCCTGATGCTGTCGATAGGAGACTATGTATTTGAGTAATCCCGCCTGATCAATCTTTGCACCTTTATAAAAAATATACACCGATGCCCAATCAGGCTGATCAGTCACTGGACAGTTTGTTTTAAGCAAATGGGAATAAAGTGTTTCAGTCACTTCATTGTCAGATTCAATCACCAGTAAATTAGGATCAGGGCTATAGGAATCAATAACTACTGGCTGCCTATCAATGCATAGCCCTTGGGGCTCAGTAATCGGCTGTATACCCTGATATTCAGCCAGCTCATAGAGGCTAACCTCAACTGTAGCACCCGTGGCCGCTGAGATATCTTTGATTAATTGAAATTGAACCGCCTCCATAGAGGCAAATTTGGTCTGAATAAAGGAGTTCAAATACAGCTTAAACGACTTAGATTCAACAATAGACTGGCTATCACAAGGAATTATAAATTCAACAATAGCAATATGCGGCAGTCCGTCCAAATTCAACCAGGATAACTCGTAGGCCGTCCAAACATCCACGCCAACAAAGGGCAAAGGCACAGACTGACCCTCCGACTGCCTAGCTTTAACTCTGGGTATAGGGCACAGCAAACTAGGGTCATAGGCATCGCTGTAGCGGGTTTCTTTGCCCAACTCGGTAAATGTGTAATCAGTCATTAACTTCTTAGCCTCGAGCCTTTTTCCAACAGCCACAGGGCTACAAAGAATAAGATAGCCGAAAACAGCCCCACCATTGCAAACGAGCCAGCAATATTTATATCGGTTATTCCAACCATGCCATATCTAAATGCATTAACCATGTAGAGTATTGGATTGAGTAAAGTTAAGGACTTCCAAAAACCGGTTAAAAGCTCGATTGAATAGAAAACCCCGCCCAAATAAATCAGTGGCGTCAAAACAAAGGTTGGAATAATAGAAATATCATCAAAACTTGAGGCAAAGATGGCATTAATTAAACCTGCTAGTGAAAACATTAGCGAAGTCATTAACACTATACCAATGGTTACAGGTACGCTATGTAGACTGAAATCAGCAAAATAAACCGATAATACGGTGACAATTAAGCCAACACCCAGTCCACGCGCCATTCCACCAGCAATATAGCCAAGCAAAATAATCCAATTTGGGGTTGGCGACACCAGTAATTCTTCAATATTACTCTGAAATTTTGAGCCAAAAAAAGATGAAACCACATTGGAATAAGAATTAGTAATAACAGACATCATTATTAAACCTGGTGCAACAAATTGTATATAGGGCAATGACGACATTTCACCTATACGTGAACCGACTAATTTGCCAAAAATAACAAAGTACAATGCCATAGTAATTACAGGTGGCACCAATGTTTGCGGCCAAATACGCATAAAACGACGAATCTCACGGCGAACAATGGTCGAAAACGCAACCCACTTTTGCTGGCTATTCATTGCTTGAAGCCTCATCAGATTTCAGATTTTTTTCCACCATATCAATAAATAATTCTTCCAAACGGTTCGCTTTATTCCTCATACTGATTATCTCAATATCCATAGCTGTAAGGTGATTAAATAGCTGGTTGAGTGATTTGTCTTTATCCACAGCAACTTCAATTGTGGTGCTATCAATCAGGCTCAATGGGTATCCATCAAGAGGCTCTATCTCTTTAATTTCTTTATTTAAATCAAGAACAAAGGTTTCTTTATTAAGCTGTTTTATTAAGTTTTTAACGCTGGTATTTTTAACAATTTTACCCTTATCTATAATGGCAATATTACGACATAAGCGCTCAGCCTCTTCTAGGTAATGCGTGGTTAAAATAATAGTCGTCCCCTGACGATTAATATCTTCAAGGAAGCCCCACATTGATCGTCGCAGCTCAATATCAACACCCGCAGTAGGCTCGTCCAGGACCAATAATTTAGGCTCATGAATTAAAGCGCGAGCAATCATTAATCGACGCTTCATTCCACCTGAAAGGCTTCTGGAGGGCACATTATGTTTTTCCCACAAACCAAGCAGCTTTAAATACTTGATTGCCCGCTCAGTCGCAAGCGGCGCTGGAATACCGTAATAACCCGCCTGTGTAACCAGAATATCTATGGGCTTTTCAAATTGATTAAAATTAAACTCTTGCGGAACAACCCCGACAAACTGCTTTGCAGCACTAAAATCATCGTCTATATCTATACCGAATATATTAACGCTGCCCTTTGTTTTTCTAACAAGCGAGCAAATCACCCCTATAGTGGTGGACTTACCAGCACCATTGGGGCCAAGCAATGCAAAAAAATCACCCTCTGCAACCTCTAAATCAATGCCTTTCAGTGCCTGAAAACCATTGTCATAGATTTTTTCTAAATTTTTAATAGATAGAGCGCTATTTGATAGGTTATTCAATGAATTCAATCTCTGTGTGTATAATGTAAGTATTCCTATATTGTAGCTTGGATAATACAGTCTGTCCGCTGTTATAACATCAAAGGTAGTGACTCTGAGCAATATTCGACATAAAATTGATTGGATCCAAACATAGGGCTAAACACAATGCCTAGAAAAATGATTCATCGCGTCTTGCCCGACATCAATAAACTATTGAATACACCCTCTTTGCGATGGATAAGATCACTAGCAAAGGATCCAAATCTATTTCATATTAATCGCCACTCGGTCTCACTAGCATTCGCGATTGGCATATTCTGTGCCTTTCTGCCTATACCTGGACAGACATTGATCGCTGTAATTCTTTGTTATTGGCTTGGCGCTAATCTCCCTATAGGCATTATTTTGATATGGATTAGCAACCCCGTCACTATTCCGCCAATGTTTTTTCTCACCTACCAATTAGGCGCGAGCATACTGGATACGCAGGCTGTGCAGTTTTCGGCTCAAATGGACTGGGAATGGTTTAAAAGCTTAGGTTCAGAT
>JBMZEV010000049.1:0-8868 GCA_049615065.1 Porticoccaceae bacterium
GATATCATTTAATGACTTGCTTGGCTTTACGGTTTTTAATTTGGTTGCGCTCATCATTGGCCCTTTTATTTGTCATTAGTTAACGGCTGGTTTTCAAACAAGTTTTATGTAGCCACTTGTTTGTGGAAATTTGCCGTTTCACTTAAATTAGCGGTTCGGATAATTTGCCTAGTTATTAGCTATAGAGTTTATCCAACATTTTGTGTGTTGCAAGCACTATTACACTATATATTGTGCTTTTCTTTTCAAAAAATCCAATATATGGTTGGTAAGCTGTTGAAAAATATGTGGATAAGATGCACAAATGCAGTGGTAATAGGGCACATGAATAAATATTGACCAATGTGCATAAATTGGTCATGGTTCCGGTGTGCTTGGCAATAGGATATTGCGTAAACCTATAATATTAAGCGGTTGAGTTGTTTCGCCTTGCCTAACTCGATAAAATGTAATTTATCTTATTTCTATGGCACATGGTCTTTTTTACAGGGTTCCAGAGTGCACAATTGAGGATTTTCATGGATATTTTTGATTTCTCCGATGGTCGTGAAGGCTACTATGGGGAATACGGTGGTGTTTTTCTCCCAGAAATTTTACATGCGACCATTGAAGAGTTGCTTGAATGCTTTAGAGAATGTAAGGCTGATCCAAAATTTTGGCAGGAATATGTTGCGCTGTTACAGAATTATTCTGGCCGGCCTACACCTCTTACGCATTTGGAAAACCTTAGCCGTGAATTGGGTGGGGCGCAGATATATGCAAAACGTGATGACTTAAATCACACTGGTTCTCACAAGGTAAACAATGTGATGGGCCAAGGGTTATTGACCCAAAGATTAGGCAAGAAACGCGTTATTGCTGAAACTGGTGCTGGGCAGCATGGCTTTGCTACTGCGACCATGGCTGCCAGATTTGGTTTTGATTGTAAGATTTATATGGGTGCCGTTGATGTCGCCCGTCAGCGTCCTAATGTTTTTTGGATGGAAAACCTTGGTGCCGAGGTCATTGCGGTAGAGGATGGTCAGAAAACCCTAAAGGATGCGGTTAATGAATGCATGCGTGATTGGGTAACTAATATGGCCGATACCCACTATATATTGGGTACTGCCTGTGGGCCTCATCCTTTCCCGGAAATGGTTAGCTGGTTTCAGTCAATTATTGGCCTTGAAGCGCGAGAGCAGATTCTCGCTCAGACGGGTCGATTGCCGGATAGAGTGTTTGCCTGTGTCGGTGGTGGTTCTAATGCCATGGGGCTGTTTCAAGGCTTTATTGATGAGCCCAATATCGAGCTTATTGGTTGTGAAGCTGGTGGTGAGGGTATTGGTTCTTATATGCATTCGGCTCGCTTGGCTTATGATGATGCCTCAGTGGGCGTTGCTCAGGGTTATAAAACGTACTTCTTACAAAATGATGAAGGCAATATGAATGAAACTCATTCTGTTGCCGCTGGTTTGGACTATATTGGTGTGAATCCAATCTTCTCTCATCTCCATGATACTGGCAGGGTGCGATTTGAAGCCGCTACCGACGCAGAAGTGAAAGACACACTCAAGTTGACAATGCGCACTGAGGGCCTTATTCCTGCATTGGAGAGCACGCATGGTTTTGTGGTGGCGCTCAAAGAGGCCGCTACTATGCGTAAGGACGAAATCGTTATAGTCAATATGTCCGGCCGAGGTGATAAGGATATCTTTACTATTGCAGATGCCCTTGATGACGCAAAATGGAAAGCCTTTATCGGTGGAAAAGCTGACCAATACCGCGCGGAGAAGAAGTAATGGGTTTGCAATCATTTATTGCTGAGCGAAAAAAAGAGAAAGATTTATTGGTGATGGCTCATGTTGTGTGCGGTTACCCGTCTTTTGAAGATAATTTGAAAGAATTGGAGATAATGGCTGACGCGGGGGTTGATATTGTTGAGCTTCAATTTCCATTTTCTGAGCCCAGCGCTGATGGCCCTCTGTTTGTTCATGCCAATGAGCAGTCATTAAAATCTGGCACTACGGTTGATCAGTGTTTTGAGTTAATGGCAGAGGTTAGCGCACGATTTCCGTTTAAAGTGCTAATGATGGGTTACTACAACACGGCATTTAAGATGGGTGAAGAGGTGTTTATTCAGCGCCTAAAAGCGGCTGGTGGTGTGGGTTTTATTCTGCCGGACTTACCGATTGAAGAGGCGGCTAACTTACACGCGCTTGCCGATAAGGCGGGTGTTGAACCGATTATTCTTATGACCCCAACGTCTAGCGATAAACGCCTAGCTCAGTTGGGTTCTGCAAGTCGCGGCATGGTATATGCTGTTGCTAGAAAAGGCGTAACTGGTTCTAAAACTAATATGGGCGATGATGTGCTGGCATTGATTAAGCGTTGCCGCGAGCATACAGATGTTCCCATTGGTGTTGGCTTTGGTATCAGTAGCAAACAGGATATGGACTTTTTACGCGGTCATGCTGATATGGCAATTATCGGTACTGCGGCGCTAAAAATTTGGGAGCAGTCCGGCGTGGAGGGATTGCGCGCCTTCTTTAAAGAAATGATGGCCTAAGGATTAATTTTTCTGGCCTGCTGTGTGTTTTTTTACCATTTCATAGCGCCAATGATTAATAAGCTGGGATCTTATTCTATCTAGTTTGGGCACAGCGCCAATATCTGCCTGTTTAAAGCATATTAAATGAGCGCCAACTTTTGATGTGATTGGTTTTGTCCAGCAGGGCAATTTTTTTCGATTCTCTAAAACCAATGCTACAAGTTTTTTGTTAAATTCTGCCCCATACAGACGTTCAATTTCTATGCTATTAAGACTGACTTCAGTCTGCGGCGGTGCTCTGTTTGCGGATGATGTTGTGAGTGTCTTCTGTGCCATACTAATGGCTTGTCCGCCATAGCGAACGTTGGTAAATAGATACTGGGTAAACTGGAAACTGGATATTTGTCGATACTGTTCTTGGTGTTGCTGATAAAAATCGTTTAATTCTTTATGGCTTGGCTCTCTTGTTGTGGTGATATTTTTGGTTAGACCAGAGATTTTTATTTGCATCGCCTGATCATCAATAATGTTATCCAAATGATTACCTAATTGTTGATCAACCTCGGTTATGCCAGTTACTTTTTTATCAATAAAAAGCTGTAGTTCTTCTGTGTCTGGAAGCTGAATACTGCTGTCATCCCATACTGTATGGGTTGACGATATAAATTTGATCCAGCCATAACACAAGGCTGAAATAACTAGCATCGATAGAATAATAAATCGCTCTTTACTGAGTTTTTTTACTCTATTGGCAAGGCTATTATCGTTATTGTGATGTTGCTTCATGTGTTGTCCATGGTCTTATCTTTACAGCTCAATAAAATCATCCTAGTTAAAGTGAGTTTTAGTCATTCAATGCTAGAATTGAGTATATTTTCATTATATAGGTAGTAATGCAAATGCATAAACCACTGCAGGGTTTGCGTGTTATAGAGTTGGGTCAATTACTGGCAGGCCCTTTTGCCGGCTGTATGCTTGGGTATTTTGGTGCGGAAGTCATTAAGGTCGAACCGCCGGGTGGCGATCCTATTCGCAATTGGCGTGAAGTAAAAGATGGCACTTCTTTGTGGTGGCGGAGTTTGGCGCGAAATAAAAAGTGTATCTCGTTAGATTTGAAGACTGAGGAAGGTCGTGATTTGGTCAAACAGCTTCTAATGACTGCCGACATAGTGATTGAAAATTTTCGACCGGGAGTAATGGAAAACTGGGGACTGGGCCCTGAGAGTCTTAGGCGGGAAAATCCACGTCTTATCTATGCCAGGATATCTGGTTATGGGCAGTCGGGACCCTATGCTAAAAAGCCGGGATTTGCTTCTGCCTGTGAGGGTATTAGTGGTTTTAGGTATCTCAATGGCTATCCAGGCGAGGCACCTGTACGACCTAACCTTAGTTTGGGTGACACGGTATCTGGGTTGCATGCAGTAATAGGTATTATGATGGCCTTGAGAGCACGTGATCAGAAGTCTGAAGAACAGTTGGGGGAGGGGCAGGTAGTTGACGTCGCTCTGTATGAATCTATGTTCAATCTTTTGGAAGCTGTAATCCCTGAATACCATGGTGCGGATATTATTAGGCAGCCCTCAGGTACAACAGTTACGGGTATTGTGCCAACCAATACCTATAAGTGTGCCGATGGAAAGTATTTGGTTATTGGCGGTAATGGCGATTCTATCTTTGTGCGCTTGATGCGAGCAGTTGGTCGCGAGGATATGGCGGACAATAAAGCCTATGCGACCAATGCAGATAGGGTGCGTTATGAGAAGGATATAGACACTGTTTTAAAAGCTTGGTGTTGTCAGCATGCGCTGGACGATGCCTTAACTATTTTAGAGTCAAATCGCGTTCCCTGTGGCCCGGTATACAATGCTGAAGATATGATCAATGATCCGCACTTTAATGAAAGAGGGTTATTTGAGCAGGTAGAGATCAATGGTGAGCCACTAAAAATTCCCGCTATTTTACCCAAGCTTAAAGAAACTCCGGGTGAAACTGAATGGCCTGGGCCAGATTTGGGATCACATACAGATGAGGTGTTGGCAACTCTTGGGCTGGATGCGGAAAAAATTGCTGATTTAAAAGCCAGCGGTGTAGTTGCAGATGTTAAGTAATGAAGCCCTTAGCTATTGTTTCGCTTAAGTAGAAGAGAGTCTAAATTATTCTCCATAAGTTTTTTCCGAGCATTGCTACTGTCTTTATTGTTGCTAAACGGGCCAACTAAAACTCGATGAAGCCTTCCTCCAGTAGATGTTTTGAAGGGCTCAATAAAAACCGGTAAATTGAGCAGCAATAAATTGACCCTAACGCTTTCAGCCTCATCTACATTTTTAAATGAACCCACCTGCAGTAGATAGCTGGAGTCCGAAACCTTGTTGCTGTCATTATTAGCCTCGCCCCGAGGGAGATTGATTTCACCGCCTTTAAGTAAATTAGGAAATTGAAAATCAGGTTTTGCTGGGGCATCTGCTTCAGCCGCAGGATTATCATTGCTGGAATGTGGTTTATCAGCCTTTAATAGGTAAGGCAGCAATTGACAGGCTAGAATTCCAAGAATAAAACCTGAGATAAAAACAGGAAAGCCATTACTGCTCTGTTGGCCGCGCCGTTTGTTAGCTGCGTTTGATTTCTTGTTATAGTTTTGAGCCATAATTGCCTATACCTGTTGTTAAAGCGAATTGTAGGTGAAAACGCCTGTAATAGGCAAAGTAAACTGACAGGATTATTTGATCAACTACAGCTCCTGCGGGTCTACATCGATAGACCAGCGTAATTTATTATCTTTTTTACTATGTTCTAGATCAGAACTAACCACAGTCAGCAGTTGTTGTAATTTTGCACGGTTTTTTGAGGTCATTTGAAGCACATAGCGATAGCGACCAGAGCGCTTCTCCATTAGTGCCGGAAGCGGACCCAAAAGATCAACCTCATTAACGGATATTAAATGTTTTTCACTTATTTGACGTGCGTGGCTTAAAAAATTGATTGCTAGTTGTGGGTATATGGATTCTGCACGAATAACTGCAAGTGCCCTAAAGGGAGGAAGTTGTCCTAGTTGGCGCTGAGTAAGTAATTGTTGCGCCAGTGGTCTGTAGCTATCATTTAACAGCTGATCTAGAACTGGGTGCTCGGGTTGGTGAGTTTGAACAATTACCTGGCCGCTAATTGTACCTCGGCCACTGCGCCCTGCCACTTGAGTAAGCAATTGCCCCATACGTTCATGGCTGCGAAAGTCTGCACTCATAAGACCGCTGTCAGCATCCAAAATAACCACTAGAGTAACGTTTTCAAAATGGTGGCCCTTGGCCAGTATTTGAGTGCCAACAAGTACACAGGGCTCGCCACTGTCTGCCGTAGCAAAAAACTGCTCTAGGGCACCTTTTTTACGGGTACTATCTTTGTCGACTCGAACAATAGGGTAATCTGGAAAGCGTTGTTGTAAAAAATCTTCGCTGCGTTCGGTCCCTTCACCTGTCGCCATCAGTTCTGTGCTATTACAGCTGGGACATTCGCGCGGTTGACGTTGCTGGTAGCCACAATGGTGACAAATTAATAACCCTCGGCCACGATGAACGGTGAGTTTACTATCACAACTTTGACACTCAGCAGTCCAGCCACATTGATGGCAGAGTAGAGTGGGTGCATAACCGCGACGATTTAAAAAGACCAATACCTGTTGCTTAGCCTTTAGTGTTGCTTCAATGGCATTTAGCGTTGAGTCAGCGATACCACATTGTATTGATTCATTCTTAAGATCAATGAGATTCCATTTAGGTGCTTTGGCACTATTGACGCGTTTATCCAGGGTTAGGTGTGTATATCTTTCTTGATTACAGTTATTTAGTGATTCCAGAGAGGGAGTGGCAGAGCCCAAAATAATCGGAATATTATTGCGTTGAGATCGTATTACAGCTAGATCTCGCGCTGAGTAGCGAAACCCCTCTTGCTGTTTATAGGAGCTGTCATGTTCTTCGTCTAAAATAATCAAGCCGAGATTTTCAAATGGTGTGAATATAGCTGATCTTGTTCCTAGAATTATGCTCGCTTCACCAGATCTTGCTTCGAGCCAGGCCTCTAGTCTTTGACTGTCGGATAAGCCTGAATGGATGGTGACGATGGATGCGTTAAAACGATCGCGAAAACGTTTTTCAGTTTGGGGTGTGAGACTGATCTCGGGAATTAATACCAATGCCTGACGCCCATAGCGCAGCACTTGCTCGATTGCCTGTAAATATATTTCTGTTTTTCCGCTGCCGGTTACCCCTTCCAATAGGTAACTATTAAAGCTGTGTAAATCTATCTCACGCATAGCAATCTGTTGCTGGCTATCAAGTTCAAGACGTGGTTGCTTTAAAATTTCATCAGATGTTTTGTTTGGTTGTTGCTGTATAAGCGCAGATTCAATATACCCCTTATCTCGCAGTTGATTGCGCACAGTGCTTGAAAATAATAGCTTGATTTCAGACTCGGCAACGCATCCATTGTGCGCTTGGATAAAGTCTAACAGTGCCTGCTGTTTTGGGGCACGCTTAAGTATTTCAGGTGTTATCTCGGAGCCTAGTGGAGAGATTTTCCAATGCGGTATCATCGCTTTTTCAGCGGCATTTCCCTTGCGAAGCAGTGACGGAAGCGCTGTAAATAATGCCTCACCCAATGGATGTTGATAATAGTTAGCGGCCCAAATAAATAGCTCAAAAAGGTCTTGGGAGACAATAGGGTCTGAATCTATAATATTGCTAATATCTTTGAGTTTATCGCTAGCTACTTCACTGGTTTCGGGGATAGCCACAATCAACCCAACCACTGACCTGCGGCCAAATTCAACGTTGACCCGCATGCCTGGCAATGGCACATGGTTTTTGATTTTTAAGCGCAAATATTCAGGTAATTTGTAATCAAATGTGCGCCGAAGAGGTGATGGAACTGCAATTCGAAGGATTATTGGGCCATTTTGTGGCATATCTTAAAAGAATTCCTTTTGTCTTAGGTCTTATAATTGCTAGAATCCGCGCTTCTTATAAAGCTTGCCGTGTTTTTTCGAGTTTATGAAAAAGTACTTATGTGCTCTAGCATAACAGGTTGAGGTAAGGGTTTGCAGGTGGCAAGTAGTAATAATTTATTGAGTCGCGTTGAGATAATAATAGAATGCCGTAAGGTCTTGCATGCGGCATTTTTTGTTTATGATCAAAATTAACTCGATCGACTATTTAATTGTATTCCACTCAACGGTTACAATAGTTCAATAGAGTTTGTTTATTTGGAGCACCGAGTGCGCGCAATCAGATCATTTTTTAAAGCGATATTTTTGTTTGCCATTGCTTTGCTAGGCGCTTTGTTCGCGCTGCACAACAAGCAACCAATAAGCGTCGACTTTATTTATTTCCGTGGTCCTGAAATTAGTCTAGGATTGTGGTTGATGCTATTTTTAATGTTTGGGGCGCTGTTAGCTGTTGTGGTGAGTAGCTTAATAATTGGTAGTTATCGCCGTAAACTCGGACGTTTCAAAAAGAGAGATAAATAACCTATGACAACCCCAGAACCACGTATTATTGTCGCTTTAGACTTTGATAATACATCATCAGCCTTAGCCCTTGCTGATCAGCTAAATCCCAGTCAGTGCCGACTTAAAGTAGGTAAAGAATTATTCGTTGCTGCTGGTCCACAGTTGGTTAAATCACTGACTGATCGTGGCTTTGATGTTTTTCTAGATTTAAAATTTCACGATATTCCTAATACCGTAGCCAAGGCTATTCTTGCAGCTGCTGATCTGGGGGTGTGGATGTCCAATGTGCATGCCTCTGGTGGGAGTCGCATGATGTCTGCAGCTAAGCAGGCCATTGAGCAACATGGCGGCGATATGTTGCTTATTGCTGTCACCGTGCTTACCAGTATGGATGATAGTGATTTGCAGCAAATGGGTGTCCACAGGCCCGCAAGTGATCAGGTATTGTCTCTTGCCAAGTTAACACAAGGATCAGGGCTCGATGGCGTTGTATGTTCCGCTCAAGAAGCATCGGCATTAAAGCAAGCCTTAGGGCAAGATTTTAAATTAGTCACTCCCGGTATTCGTCTGACCGATAGCGCTTCAGACGATCAGCGTCGTATTGTGTCACCCGTTCAGGCAATAGAGCAGGGTAGTGATTACCTTGTTATTGGTCGGCCTATTACTCAGGCTGAAAACCCTATGCAGATGTTGCAAAAAATAAACCAGTCTTTGTAATTTTTAGCCTGAAGTTTTTTAATCCCTTCTTACCCTTAGCATAATTATTTTTGATAAGTATAAAAAAACCGGCTCCTAAAGAAGCCGGTTTTTTTGTAGCCTGGTTTAATTATTTCTACTGAGCAGC
>JBMZEV010000050.1:0-8742 GCA_049615065.1 Porticoccaceae bacterium
GTACTTTTCTGCTTAAAACGTTTCATAATCTTCCCCTGTATTTTTTATCTAGAATAAAAATTTCTACTAATACTTGTTAATTAACGTATTTTTCTGCAACTTCCAAAGAAGCTATATTCTATTTTTTTGCTTTTATAATATTGTTATTTTTTATCATTGATAAGCGGTGCTTATCACAATATGGTTGCCCATGGTTAAAAGTAACATAAACGAAATCTAATTGCATATGCTGTTTGGCAACAATTTAAAAGATGTTTTGAAGCTAAATAGGGTAATTTGTTAAGAAGGTGTTTTTGGTTTGAAATATTTTTATTTATGGAGCAATAAAAACTAGAGTTGACGGCTAATAAAAAAGGCCACTTCTTGCGAAGTAGCCTTTAATATTTATTGGCGGACCGGACGGGACTCGAACCCGCGACCTCCGGCGTGACAGGCCGGCATTCTAACCAGCTGAACTACCGGTCCACAATAACCTTGCTTCCTTGGTGGGTGGTACAGGGATTGAACCTGTGACCCTCGCCTTGTAAGGGCGATGCTCTACCAGCTGAGCTAACCACCCTCTGGGAAGAGGCGAGCATTCTACCTAACTGATACCTGCTGTCAAACATTTTCTGTTGCTATGTACATATCTTGTTTAGCAACCTAATATAGCGACCCTAATTATGAGTAAATTGTTGCAATGAATGCAGCAACACCAAGAATATTTTTATGCCTATAGAAATTGGAAAATTCAATAACCTTCAGGTTGTTAAGGTCGCCGATCATGGCGTTTATGTCGACGGCGGTGAAGAGGGCACAATTTTATTGCCAAACCGCTATGTGCCCAACGGTTTGGGTATTGAAGATTGGGTAGAGGTTTTTCTGTACTTTGATTCTGATGACCTTTTGATTGCCACCACAGAGACACCCAAAGCGCTTGTTAATACGGTTGAGTTGCTCAAAGTGATTGATACCAATCGGGTCGGTGCTTTTTTGGATTGGGGCTTGCCTAAGGATTTACTGGTGCCCTTTAGCGAGCAGCAACATCCGATGAAAGAGGGTGAGTCTTATATGGTCTATGTTTTTCATGATCATAATACAGACCGTATTCTTGCTTCATCAAAGCTTAACCGATATTTTGATGAGGAGCCTGAAGGGCTAAAGGAAAAACAAGCAGTTGACCTTCAAATTTCTGATAAAACTGAGCTTGGTTATAAAGCCATAATTGATAACCAATACCTAGGGCTTATTTTTCATGGCGATGCTTTTCGTCCACTGGCTATAGGTGAGCGCTTACCGGGTTATATCAAGGCAATTCGTGAGGATGGTAAGGTTGATTTAATTATTTCTCAGCATTCACCCCAAGGTGATAACAGCCTTGAAAATCAGATTATGGCGCACTTAAAAGCCTCTGGTGGTGAGTCTGATTTAACTGATAAAAGTGACCCTGATCGTATCTATCATCAGTTTAAGGTGTCCAAGAAAAAGTACAAAAATGCTTTGGGTGCACTTTACAAGCGTAAACTGATTGTTATTACTCGCGAAAAAATTTCCCTAGTACAAGCGAAAAAAACCAGTTCCATCTGGGGTTGAGACAATCTAAACTTATCACTTATCTGGCTTTTTGCATTTGAGCGTCATTATGGTTCGGTTATTATTTTTTAGTGTTGTTCTTGTCGCCTCAGGTTGTTCAACATACCAGCCCAAGCAAGTCAATAATGTATGCTCAATTTTTTATGGTGAAATCGATTGGTATAAAGATGCCATAAAAGCCGAAAAGCGCTGGGGGACACCGATTAATGTGACCATGGCGATTATGAAGCAAGAGTCGACTTTTAGAGCTAAAGTCAGACCTAAGCGTCCAACTTTCCTGTTTATACCATTACCCAGAAAATCAACTGCCTATGGCTATGCTCAGGCGCAAAATCCAGCGTGGAATGACTATCGCAAAGAGACTGGTAATTGGGGGCATGATCGTGATGATTTTGGAGATGCCATCAACTTTATTGGTTGGTACACAAATAAGAGCAATAAGCAGTTGGGAATTTCAAAATGGGATACCTACAAACAGTATTTAGCCTATCACGAGGGTTGGGGTGGTTATTCGCGTGGCAGCTTTAACACAAAACCCAAGTTAATTAAGGTGGCGGCTAAGGTAAAACACCAGGCAGAAATCTATGGTGTTCAGCTTAGGGGCTGTCGCGATAAATTAGATCTAGCTATTAAGGGTTGGTTTTCCTGGTAGATGGGAAAATATTCTTTGCCCCTCAAAATCATGCATTTTACAAAGAGTAATTAATACCAAACCTTAATTTACGATCAACTTTTTCATTGCCATCTTGCGGCTGATTATCAAACGACCAATCCCAGGATATTTTTGTGTCCAATTTGTTATTTACAGGAATAATTAGGCTAATATCAGCGTCTATTTGGGCATTGTCAGAATCTTTAATCGACACATACATTTGGTGTGAATAGGCTAATGAGATATTTCGTATTACTATTTTTTCATAATCACCAGACCAGGCCCAGGTTAGTCGATCATCGGTGATTGAGTTAAATAGTTCATCTTTAATCCAAGTTAAACCAATTTCAGAAGATAGGCTACCCGTTTCATTCTTCCAGAACTGATATCCCATATTGGTTCCCACAGACATTGATTGATCGATTTGACGTTTATCATCAGCGCCCAAGAAAAATTTATTGCCCCAGTACCAGCTATCATTAATTAGCCAATCAATACCGTAAGCAACACCGAAGTCTTTAGTAGTCGATGTATTGTCTTGTCCAAGCGTCTCATAGTTAACTTTTGCTTTGTGGGTTGCATCGCCTTGTTCAAAGGTAAGGCCAATATCTAGCTCTAAATCGTCTCGCTGTTCATTGCCGCTAAGGTATGCCCCCGAAAGTCCGACAGTTCCCTTGAATACTTCTTTTTCAATAATATTTGCTGGAGTTGCTGGTTTTTTGTTGGGTTGATCTATCAAAACAACCTGATCTGCTGGAATGTTTAAAACACCAAAGTTATCCGATTGCCAACTGATATTAGTATCAGTTTTAGAGATAAGGCTTCCATGTAATGTATCACCGTTTTTTAAACTGATTTGATCGCTGTAAGCAAAATTCATAAATGCACTAGTAAAGACAATATTCGAAGTGGGCAATAGTTTTTTTAAATTCATTAATTTCTCTTTGTAATACTCATCTATAAATGTGCTGGAGTGTTCTCGATTCAGCCACTCGGGTCGAACTATGGGTTCTAGGCAGTACACAGGATGACGCAAATAACAAAACCCCAGCTTTAGCTGGGGTTTTTTATTATTTGGCGCACCCGGAGAGATTCGAACTCCCGACCAAGTGGTTCGAAGCCACCTACTCTATCCAGCTGAGCTACGGGTGCTGGAAGTTGTTTTAAGTGTAACTTAAATTAGCGCTCTAGGTGTTGAAGTTTACCTTCGACGCCATCCCACTCAGCGGCATCTGCTGCCGGGGCTTTCTGTTCAGAAATATTTGGCCACACATCGGCGAGCTCTGCGTTAATTTCGAGAAATACTTCTTGTCCCTCAGGGATCTCGTCTTCAGCATAAATGGCTTCTGCCGGACATTCTGGTTCGCATAGTGCGCAATCAATACATTCGTCGGGATGAATAACGAGAAAGTTAGGGCCCTCGTAAAAACAGTCCACAGGGCAAACTTCTACACAATCTGTATATTTGCATTTAATGCAATTTTCACCAACGATAAATGTCATGTTGTAATCTCTTGAGTTAGCGGTCAATTTTCGCGCGGCATTATAGCAGGAAGTAAGCGTCTGTGAACGCATATTCAATATAAATTTTTGCTGGCCTGCGAGCTTCGGGTTAATTGCTACGGTTGCTGGCTTGCTTTAGTTTATAAAGTGCATCCAATGCATCTTTTGGCGATAACTCATCCGGTTCAATATTTTCCATCATTAAGTCCAACTCAGATGGCTGGTTTGAGGCGAAAAGATCGGTTTGCGCTGTGCTAGTTAGCGGCGACATTTGTGGGTCGGTCGAATGGGTTTTTTGTTCCAATCGCTGTAGCTCTTTTTTAGCCAGCATAACGACATCTTTTGGTATGCCGGCAAGTTTTGCCACCTGCAAGCCATAACTTTGACTGGCGGGACCTTCTTGGACGGAATGTAAAAACACAATACTATCCTTGTGTTCTGTGGCGTCTAAATGCACATTGATAGTGCCTTTTACAGCCTCAGGCAGGCTAGTTAACTCAAAATAATGGGTGGCAAATAGAGTAAACGCTTTTACTTTTTCGGCAAGGTGGTAGCCACATGCCCAAGCCAGAGATAGACCGTCAAAAGTGCTTGTCCCACGACCTATTTCGTCCATCAGTACCAAACTATTTTCTGTCGCATTGTGCAGTATATTGGCAGTTTCCATCATTTCGACCATAAAGGTTGAGCGGCCTCCTGCTAAATCATCGGATGAACCTATACGGGTAAAGATGCGATCAACTAAGCCAATTGTTGCTGAGGTAGCAGGCACAAAGCTACCCATCTGAGCCAGAAGAACAATGAGTGCTGCCTGTCTCATATAGGTAGATTTACCACCCATATTAGGTCCGGTAATAATCAGCATTTTGCGCTCGCCATTCATTTCTAGGTTATTGGCTACAAAGGGTTCAGTCAGGACCTGTTCAACCACTGGGTGACGTCCTCCCTGTATATTGATTCCGGGCTGTTCGGTTAATTCGGGCTGGCAGAAATTCAAGCTGTGGGCACGTTCAGCCAGGGTAGCCAAGAGATCGATTTCAGAAATTGCCGAGGCGCAGTTTTGTAAGCACTGCAGATCTTTATTAAGCGTTTCCAATAGCTCGCTGTAGAGTTGCTTTTCTCTGCTTAGGGCACGGCTTTTCGCGCTCAGTGCCTTATCTTCAAATTCTTTTAGCTCGGGGGTGATAAAGCGTTCGGCATTTTTTAAAGTTTGACGGCGAATATACTCTACCGGTGCTTTGTCACTTTGTCCGCGAGATATTTCTATGTAGTAACCATGAACTCGGTTGTATCCCACTTTGAGATTCGAGATGCCGGTTGCCTGTTTTTCCCGTTCCTCCATAGCCAGTAAAAACTCGCCTGCATTGGTATTGAGCGCGCGTAATTCATCGAGCTCATTATCATAACCATCGGCAATAACACCGCCTTCACGAATAACCATAGGTGGATTATCAATAATCGCCTGATCGAGTAATTCAACTAAGTGGGGTAGTGGTTTGGCGGCATCTAGCAATTGTTTAATATGTTGTAACTCAATAGATTTAAGGGCTGATTTAATCTGTGGTAAAACAGCTATCGACGATAAAAGTCGAGTCAGATCTCTGGGGCGTGCAGAGTTTAGTGCGACTCTGGTAAGAATGCGCTCCATATCGCCCACCTGTTTAAGATGGCCGTTTAAATCTTCATACAGATAATTATTTTGCAGTTCGGCAATACTCTGTTGTCTTGCTTCTAGTTCAGCAAGCTGTCTAAGCGGGCGATTTAACCAGCGTCGCAACAGGCGACTTGCCATACTGGTGGCGGTATTATTTAACACATCAAACAGGGTGTTTTCTTGGCTGCCATTAAGGTTGGTGTCGAGCTCAAGGTTACGCCGACTCGCGGCATCTAAGGCAACACCATCCTCACGATTTTCGACGTTAATACTATGAATATGCGGTAGATTGCCGCGCTGAGTATCCTTAGCATATTGCAGCAGGCAACCAGCCGCGCAGATCGCTATGGGCAGATGGCTACAGCCAAAAGCATTTAAATCTTTCGTGCCCAATTGTCGGTTGAGAAGCCGATTGGCAGCATCAAAATCAAATAGCCAAGGTGGTTGGCTACGCGAACCCTGCCAATTATCTAACCAGTCTAAGACGGGAAATTCTTCTGAGATAAGAATTTCAACAGGGTTTAATCGTTGCAATTCGCTATGAAGCTCTTGGTCATCACTGACTTGCGATAATTGAAAGCGACCGCTACTCATATCCAGTGTGGCAATACCGTATTGACCATCGGACAAATGAATCGCAACTAATAGATTGTCAGAGCGGTCGTCGAGCAGTGCTTCATCACTTAGTGTGCCTGGAGTTAGAACTCTAACAACTGCACGCTCTACAGGTCCTTTACTGGTCGCCGGATCGCCAATTTGTTCGCATATAGCCACCGAAACCCCCTGTTTAACCAACTTGGCTAAATAGGTTTCTGCCGCATGGAATGGCACCCCACACATAGGAATTGGATTGCCATTGGTTTTGCCGCGGGCGGTTAGGGTAACATCGAGCAGCTGACTCGCTTTTTTAGCATCATCAAAAAATAATTCATAAAAATCGCCCATACGATAAAACACCAAATCATTTGGATGCTCAGCTTTTAGGCTAAGGTATTGTTGCATCATCGGTGTGTGGTTTGAATTATCTGCTTTGCTACTCATTGGCTAAAAATTCTTATACTGATTTACGAGGTTGGTTTATCAACAGAGTTTAGTACAGACTGAGGGTCTAAGACCATCCAAAATCTACTAAACAAAGTATTTTCTTGGGTAATTGTCTCAAGGCTAAACCATTTGCCCAAAGTTTAGGTAAACTATAAAGCAAATAAGGAGAATTTTTTGTCAGATTTTGCCAACAGCCCATCAATCACATCAATTGCCCAAAGGCTAGGCCAGAGTTTGTTGCGCAAAAATGCCAAGTTGACCACTGCTGAGTCCTGTACTGGTGGCGGTATTGCAGAGGCTATCACAGCTGTAGCCGGTAGTTCACAGTGGTTTGAATTTGGCTACATCACCTATGCCAATAAGGCAAAAACAACACTATTAGGTGTCGAACAACACACACTGGATAGCTATGGTGCTGTGAGTGAACAGGTTGTCGAGCAGATGGCTGCGGGAGCTTTAAAGTCATCAGATGCAAACTATGCTATAGCAGTGAGCGGTATAGCGGGGCCCGATGGCGGCACAGCCAATAAACCTGTCGGCACCGTGTGTATATGTTGGGTTTCGGCTGAATTAACAAAGGTGGAAAAATATCAACTGCAGGGCGATCGCCAAGCAGTTAGAGAACAGGTAATAAAAATTTCTTTGCAAGAACTCTTGCAACAACTAAACTGATGATATACTGTACACACATACAGTAAAATGCTGGTGGCGAAAAACCAACACAAAATCAGTCGAACACAAGTTTATGAGGAACAGATAATGGATGCTAACAAAGAAAAGGCACTTGAAGCAGCTCTAGGTCAAATTGAACGACAGTTTGGTAAGGGAACAGTTATGCGCATGGGTGAAGATAAGCGCGAGGCAGTCCCATCCATATCGACAGGATCCTTAGGTCTCGATATAGCCTTGGGTATTGGTGGTCTTCCCAAAGGACGAATTGTTGAGATTTATGGGCCAGAATCCTCGGGTAAGACAACGCTAACTCTGCAAGTAATTGCAGAGGCACAAAAAGCCGGTGGCACCTGTGCCTTTATTGATGCAGAGCATGCACTGGATCCTGTCTATGCGGAAAAGCTCGGTGTTCAAGTGGATGATCTAATTGTTTCGCAACCGGATACAGGTGAACAAGCACTTGAAGTGACTGATATGTTAGTTAGATCGGGCGCCTGTGATGTGCTAGTAGTAGATTCTGTTGCAGCACTAACACCGCGCGCAGAAATTGAAGGCGAAATGGGCGATCATCACGTTGGTTTACAAGCGCGTCTAATGTCACAAGCACTGAGAAAACTAACCAGCAATATTAAAACTGCAAACTGCTTAGTTATCTTTATTAACCAGATCAGAATGAAGATTGGCGTGATGTTTGGTAACCCAGAAACAACCACTGGCGGTAATGCATTAAAGTTTTATTCATCTGTGCGTTTGGATATTCGTCGTATCGGTGCGGTAAAAGAGGGTGATGAAGTTGTGGGTAACGAAACCCGTGTTAAGGTGGTTAAAAATAAGGTTTCACCACCATTTAGACAGACCGAATTCCAAATACTCTACGGCAAAGGCATCAATAGAAATGGTGAGTTAGTCGATTTAGGTGTTAAGCATGGTCTAGTCGATAAATCTGGTGCCTGGTATGCCTACAAAGGCAGTAAAATCGGTCAAGGCAAGGCAAATGTTGGTATTTATCTGACGGAAAATCCAGAAGTGGCTGCTGAAATAGAAGCTCAGATACGTGAAAAAGAGTTAAGTCACCTGACACCAATAAAAGATCAGCCGCAAGAAGCCTAATGATAGGAATGTAAAGTGAGTAGATCTACTGCTCACTTTACATAAACCGAAAAAGGTTTTTTTAATGGAAGAAAAACAGCCAGCAAAAAAAACAGAAATAAAGCCCAATAAAATTCGTCTGTCGGCTATGGGTATGTTGGCAGGACGCGAGTATCTTCGCAGTCAGCTGGCAACAAAACTCGAAAAAAAGTTTGATAATTCCTCATTAATAACCGAAGTATTGGATCAACTAGCAGCTGATAACTTGCAGTCTGATCATCGCTTTGTCGAGGCATTTATTCGCTCTCGAGTTTCTAGAGGGCAGGGTTGTACAAGGATTAGATTAGACCTTAAAAGTCGCGGTGCTAATGCTACTCTGGTAAATGAATTATTGGATGAAGCAGAAGTTGACTGGTTTGAACTAGCCAAAACCACAGCACAGCAAAAGTTTGGCAATACTCAACAAGTTGATCCTAAAGAAAAAGCTAAACGCATGCGGTTTCTCCAGTACAGAGGTTTTAGCTTTGATCAAATTAAGTATGCTCTCGATGAATAG
>JBMZEV010000051.1:0-8659 GCA_049615065.1 Porticoccaceae bacterium
AGTTTCTCAATATCAAAGATTGTTATATGAAGCTGGATGATGAGATGCCAGAAGTTCATTATCGCGGCGGCTCAATTATTGATGATTTAGATGCGGTCATTCCCAGAATCAGGCCTAGCGCAACTTTTTATGGCTGTGCCATAGCCCGTCAATTTGAAAGCATGGGGGTGTATGTTCAGAACGGCGCCTCAGCAATTACTCAGTCGCGGGATAAGTTATTTTCTTTACAGTTGCTAATTAAAAGTGGGTTAGATATTCCAATTACGGGTTTTGCTAATTCGCCAATAGATACTAATGAGCTAATTGAAATGGTTGGCGGGGCACCTCTAGTAGTTAAGCTGTTAGAAGGTAGTCAGGGTCGAGGTGTGGTTTTAGCGGAAACTAAAAAAGCCGCTCAGTCTGTTATTAATGCGTTTAAATCAGTTAAAGCTAATTTGTTGGTGCAAGAATTTATTAAAGAGGCCAGCGGTAAAGACCTGCGTTTATTTGTTATTGATGGCAAGGTCAAGGCTGCAATTCAGCGTGAGGCCGCGCCCGGTGAGTTTCGTGCAAATATTCATCAAGGCGGGAGTGCCTCGGTGATTCGCCCTACCCCTGAAGAGCGCAAGCTAGCGGTAAAAGCCGCTAAATCCATGGATCTTACAGTAGCAGGCGTGGATATTATTCGCTCTAAAAGTGGCCCATTATTACTAGAGGTCAATTCATCACCCGGCCTTGAAGGCATAGAAAATGCTACGGAAAAAGATGTGGCAGGTATGATGATTCAGGCGATTGAAAAACGTTTAAAGTGGTCGGCAGATTTGTAAAGATTTGTGTTATTTGCGCCAAAAGGTCGGGGTAAATAAAACCAGCAGGGTAAAGATTTCTAATCGGCCAAGTAGCATGCCCCAGCACAGCACCCATTTGGCAAAGCCACTAATATCACCATAGTTGCTGGCCACTGCACCCAGACCAGGGCCTAGATTGTTTAGCGATGCCGCGGTGGCAGACCATGCGGTGTCGTAATCAAGCCCAGTGGCCAATAGCAACAGTATCATCAGGTAGAAAATAGCCAAATAAACACCCATAAATGCCCAGATAGCATCGACTACGCGGGTGGGCACTGTTCGATTGCGAATCTTGATTGGCAACAGCGCGTTGGGATGGACTAGGCGGTAAATTTCTCTTATCCCCTGTTTTGCCAAAATTAGCATACGGCCTATTTTTATACCGCCGCCGGTAGATCCTGCACAGGCGCCAAAGAAGGATAAAAACAGTAAAAAGAACGGTAAGAAACTGGGCCAAGTATGAAATTCACTGGTGGTAAAGCCGGTGGTGGTCATAATCGAAATAAGCTGGAAAGCACCTTGGCGAACACTTTCTTTACCGTCAAAGGTGCCACTGTAATACAAATAACAGCAGGTAATAATAGCGCCTACCAGCAATAGCAATAAATACAGTCTTGCTTCTGGATCAGCCCAGTACATGCTGGGGCGGCGGCTGTGCCAAGCGTGAAAATGCAATGCAAAGTTAAGACCAGCAATAATCATAAAGAAACTACAAATGGCCATAATGGCGCTATTATCAAAAAAACCAATACTGGCATCATGGGTTGAAAAGCCCCCGATTGATACGGTGGAAAAACTGTGACTAATAGCATCAAAGCCACTCATGCCGGCAGCCCAATAAGCCATGGCACAGGCAATGGTTAGGCACAGATAAATTTTAAATAACACATTGGCGGTTTCGGTAATGCGCGGGGTTAATTTTGAGTCCTTCATAGGCCCTGGCGTTTCAGCGCGATAGATCTGCATACCACCAACCCCGAGCATCGGCAAAATAGCTACAGCAATAACCACAATACCAATCCCGCCCAACCACTGTAGCTGTTGGCGATAATAGAGAATAGATTTAGGTAGATTATCCAAGCCGGCAATTACCGTAGCGCCTGTGGTAGTTAAGCCAGACACTGACTCAAACAGGGCGTCTATAAAACTTAGATGCGGTGCTTCAGATAACATTAGCGGCAATGCTCCAAAGGAGCTGAGTACCAGCCAGAAGAACACCGTGACTACAAAGCCATCTCTGGTTCTCAGCTCGCCCTTAGAGCTTCTTGAGGGAAGCCAAAAGATAAGGCCTACTAAAAAAGTAATAGCAAAAGCTAGCAAAAAGGTATTTGCGGTATTTTCGCCATACATCATGGCAACCACGACAGGCGTCAGCATGCTCAGGCTAAATATAACCAACAGCATACCGAGAACCCGAGCGATGATGGCAAAATGCATCTTAGGCTTATCCTCTAGAAGAAACTAAAGCCAACCGAGAACAGTTTCTCGACCGCTTTGGTTTTTTCTTTATCAACCACAAACACAATGACATGGTCGCCGCTTTTTATCACGGTATCATGGTGCGCAATAATAACCTCACCGTCACGCACTAGCGCAGCTAGAGTAGCTCCCGGCGGAGACTTAATATCCTCAATAGCGCGGCCTACGACTTTCGAGCTTTTTTCATCGCCATGAACAACAAACTCCAGTGCCTCAGCAGCACCGCGACGCAGAGAATGTACACTCTCTGTATCGCCTTTGCGCACATGGGCAAGTAGCGAACTAATGGTTGCCTGTTGCGGTGAAATAGCAATATCAATATCACCGCCCTGCATAAGGTCGGCATACACCGGGTTACTAATTAGGGTCATTACTTTTCTTGCACCTAAACGCTTGGCTAGCAATGAGGCCATGATATTAGTTTCATCATCATTGGTTAGGGCAATAAATACATCGGATTTATCGATATTTTCGTCAAGCAGCAGTTCTTGATCGGTGGCGGATCCGCGCAGAACAACGGTTTTATCTAACTGCTCTGATAATAATTCTGCGCGAGCATCTGAAAACTCAATAATTTTAATATTGTAATCTTGCTCCAGCGCTTTGCTCAGACGAAAGCCAATATTTCCGCCGCCAGCAATGATTAACTGGCGATAGGGTTTTTCTAATCGACGCAATTCGCTCATTACCTTGCGAATGTTTTTCTTGGCGGCAATAAAAAATACCTCATCGCCATCTTCAATCACAGTTTCACCGGTAGGAAAAATAGCCCCATCTTTGCGATATATAGCCGCAACTCGGGCATCGATATCCGGCATATGTTCTTTTAATGCACGCAATCTTTGACCGACTAATGGCCCGTCCTCCACTGCACGCAAGCCAACCAGCTGGATTACACCCTCGGCGAAATCTAAAACCTGCAAGGCGCCCGGTTGTTCAATAAGCTTTTGAATGTAGTTGGTGACCACCTGCTCAGGGGTAATCATCACATCTACCGGCATATGCTTGTCGTTAAATAATTTATTTTTATATTCAGGGTTGCTGTAATTGCGCGAACGCACTCGGGCGATTTTGGTTGGCGTTTTAAATAGCGAGTATGCTACCTGACAGGCGACAATATTTATTTCATCGCTGCTAGTTACCGCAATAATCATATCAGCATCTTCTATGCCGGCATTAACCAGTACATCTGGGTAACAGCCAGTGCCGATAACAGTGCGCACATCGAGCCTATCTTGCAGTGCTCTTAAGACATTCGCATCTATATCAACAATGGTTATATCATTGTTTTCTCGTGCTAGATTTTCAGCCAGCGTAGCGCCGACCTGACCCGCTCCAACTATGACTATTTTCATATTTGCTCTGCACTTTTAGGCTATTTTTACCTTTATTAGCTATTTTTTTGTAAGCGCGAATAGTAAAAACCATCGCCACCTTTTGCCGAGGGGAATATCTGCCTGCCAAAGTCTGTGGCTATTCCCCAATCCGCCTCGATTTTAACCAAAGAGGCATCATTATTTGTTGCCAAAAACCGTGCCACCACCTGATCGTTTTCCTGTGGCAACACTGAACAGGTTGCATATATAAGCATGCTCCCTTTGCGCAAAGTTTTCCACACCTTTTCGAGCAATTCTGTCTGAATTTTCGATAAGTTTTCAATATCTGTGTCTTGGCGCAGTAATTTAATATCTGGGTGGCGGCGAATAACACCAGATGCCGAACATGGCGCATCCAATAAAATGCGATCAAAACTGTTATTGTCCCACCATTGATCTATTGCCCCGACATCGGCGGCAATCAAATTAGCCTGTAAATCTAAACGCTGTAAATTGTCTTTGCAGCGCTCTAGGCGCTTTTCTTCAAGATCAATTGCAGTTAATGAGGATAATTGTGGCTGAGATTCGAGAATATGGCAGGTTTTACCCCCAGGGGCACAGCAGGCGTCGAGCACTGCATGACCCGGTTGCACATCCAGTAGCGATGCCGCTAACTGCGCAGATTCATCCTGCACGCTGACAAAGCCATCGGCAAACCCCGGTAGTTTAGTCACATCCTGTGGGCTATCAAGCATCACGCCACAATCACTATATTGGGTTGGGCTGGCGCCAATATCCGCATCTGCCAGCAACTGCAAATAATCATCCCGCGAACATCGAAGCGCATTAACCCGTAAACACATAGGTGCCTGTAGGTTATTTGCCTGTAAGATTTCTTCAGCCTGCCTAGGCCAAGCTTTATGCAGTCGACTCACTAGCCACTGCGGGTGAGCGGTGGCAAATTCAGTATTGGTCGATAAGCTTGCGGTTATCTGTTGCTGTTGGCGCTGAAAATTTCTAAGCACCGCATTAACCAGCCCCTTAGCCCATAGGCGCTTTAATTTTACTGTTGCGGCAACGGTTTCATTGATCGCCGCATGATCGGCAACCCGCATATACATTAGTTGGTAAATGCCACAGGCCAATAATGCTTGAATTTCGCGCTCTTTATCTTTGATCGGCTTCGACATCAGATGATTAACAATAGCCTGTAATTGCGGATACCAACGCAATGTACCAAAACACAGTTGTTTAAAGAGTGCCTGATCAGTATCAGCCACTTTTTCGCTGTATTTGGGCAATACCGCAGACAGTGAGCGACCGCGCAATACCTGCCCTATAGCTTCGGCGGCAACTACCCGTACATTAGCCATTTATTGATTAAAACTCTGGCCGCTGGCAAATAGCTCGGCCTTGGATTTAAGTATCTCGGAGACAGGCATTTTTGATTTGCCCGCCAATTGGATTTCGCTAGTTAGTAACTGGCCGCTACCCGTCTGAACCACAATGCCTTCGGCACTTGCTTTAACAATGGTACCTGTAGGCTGATCTGAATTTGCATCTATTGTAATTGCTGTCCATATTTTCACTCTATCGCCGGCAATATAACTAAAAGTTGCGGGGAAAGGGTTAAAGGCGCGCACGCGACGCGATATTTCTTCGGCAGATTTAGACCAATCGATCAATGCCTCAGATTTATCGATCTTGCGAGCATAGGTGCTAAGTGAGTCGTCCTGTTGTTCCGCCACCGCCACGCCTTTATCAATTTTGGCTAAAGCGGCTAATAATGTCGGTGCGCCCAGCTTAGAGAGTTTTTCATAAACCGAACCACTGGTATCGGTGGTTTCTATGGCACAGCGCGCAACCGAAATAACAGGGCCGGTATCGAGACCAGCATCCATTTGCATAATACAGATACCGGTCTCTTTATCCCCCGCTTCTACCGCGCGCTGAATCGGTGCCGCGCCACGCCACTTAGGCAGTAGTGAGCCATGCACATTAATACATCCCAGTCGCGGAATATCCAAAACAGCCTGGGGCAGTAGTAGCCCATAAGCAACCACGACCATAATATCTGCATCTAGGTCGGCAAGCTGTTGTTGTGCTTGGGAATCTTTAAGCGAAGGCGGCTGAAAAACTTCTATATGATGATTGCTAGCTAATTGCTTTACTGGGCTAGGGGTTAATTTTTTACCCCGTCCGGCGGGACGATCAGGCTGAGTGTAGACCGCAACGATTTGGTGCTGGTCGCAATCGAGCAACGCCTGCAAATGCGCGGCGGCAAAATCTGGGGTGCCGGCGAAGATAATCTTCACGCTAAATAGTTCCTATGCACGCTGTTTCTTGAGTTTTTTACGAATACGCTCTCTTTTTAACGAGGATAAATAATCGACAAATAATTTGCCTTTTAAATGATCCATCTCGTGCTGAATACAGACTGCGAGCAAACCATGGGCTTCTTCTTCAAAGGCATTGCCATCGCGATCTAGGGCGCGAATCATAACGTGTTTTGGCCGATCGACGGTCTCATTAAATCCCGGGACTGACAGACAGCCCTCGTCAAAGGGCACTGTATCTGGTTCTAACACTTCAATTTGCGGATTAATAAACACTCGTGGTTCATTTCGCTGCTCTGAAAGATCCATAACGATCACCTGCTGGTGAACATCCACCTGCGTTGCCGCAAGGCCGATGCCGTCAGCATCAATCATAGTTTCAAACATATTATCAATCAGCACGCGTATCTCATCGTTCACTTCAGTGACCGGTTCAGCCACGATGCGTAACCGTGGATTAGGATATTCGAGAATTTTTAGTATCGCCATAGCTATTGCTGTCTACAATCAAATAATAAGTTTGTTTGCCAAGATTATACACCGTTGCTTGAAAGGACGCACCGCATGAACGCAATACTTAATCAGCAAGATGAAGCCCAATGGGCGCTTATTGCTCAAACCCTAAAGCCCTGTACCCCAAGATTGCAGCTGGCACTGATTGAGCAGTTGGGCAGCTTTAGCCAAATTTTTGAAAGCCAGCAATCAATTAATAACCCAGCACTTAATCAGCAACTACAAATTATTCGCCGTGCCTATAATCAAGGTAAGTGGACAGGCCAAGTGGAGCAAATAGGTCAAACGCTTAAGCAATTTGAGGCAAAAATTTTGCCAATTACCAGCGATGATTATCCGCTCCAGCTAAAGCAGATAGCCCAGCCACCACCTCTACTTTATATTCGTGGTAGCCAAAATTGCTTGCAGCTGCCGCAATTAGCCATAGTGGGTAGTCGTCGTATGACTAGAGGTGCAGAAATTACCGCTTTTTCATGGGCAAAAAGTCTTGCCGGGAGTGGCTTTACCATTACCAGCGGTATGGCAATCGGCATTGATAGCTGTGCCCACCGCGGCGCCCTTGAAGCGCCGCAAGGCATAAGTGTCGGGGTAGTAGCCACGGGTATAGATCGAACCTACCCCAGTCGCAATGCTTCGCTAGCTGAGCAGATTATTGAAAAAGGCGGCGCCTTAGTGACTGAGTTTGCTCCGGGCACCCCGCCGCTACCGGCACACTTTCCCCAGCGCAATCGTATTATTAGCGGCCTCAGTTTAGGTGTTTTAGTCGTCGAGGCAGCAAAAAACAGTGGCTCACTTATAACTGCCAAATACGCACTGGAGCAAAACCGTGAGGTCTTTGCTATTCCCGGTTCGATTCATAGCCCCCAGAGCAAGGGCTGCCACCAACTAATAAAGCAGGGGGCATCTCTAGTAGAAACCACCGCCGAATTGGTAGAGGAAATTGCCGGTCCGCTGGCAAGCTATGGTGAAAAATATAAATCTTTAATAAGCGCGCCCGAAGAAAAGCCCATAGTAGATAAGCTAAGCTAAGAAGAGGCCCAACTGCTGAATATGTTGGGCTATGAGCCAATACTAATCGATGAGCTGGATACGCCATGGCCTATGGATAAGCTATTGCAGTTGCTTATAGGCTTGGAGTTGAAGGGGGTCATAATAAGCGAGCAAGGGTATTTCTCACGTATTTAAATTTGTTTTATCTCCATCCCGTGGTATCAATACTACTAGGCTTACGTAATCGTTTTCGGTTAAAATAGAGGATTGCGCAGAGGCTAAAGTTTCGGTAATCTGCGCGTCTTTTACGGAGATCGTTAAAATTATGAGTAAGCCTTTTGTAGCCATCCTTATGGGTTCCGATTCTGATTTGCCAGTAATGGAAGCCAGCTTTGATATTCTAAAGAAATTTGATATTCCTTTTGAGGTGAAGGTGACTTCTGCGCACCGCACCCCAGCAGCCACTCACAGCTATGTAACCGATGCCGATGCGCGCGGTTGTGCGGCCTTTATCTGCGCGGCAGGTATGGCGGCGCACTTGGCGGGTGCTGTGTCTGCAACTACCCTTAAGCCGGTGATCGGTGTTCCCATTAATGGTTCATTGGACGGCCTTGATGCGTTGCTTTCAACGGTTCAAATGCCAGGCGGTATTCCAGTAGCCACTGTTGCTATCGGCAAAGCCGGTGCTAAAAATGCAGCTTACTTGGCAGCACAAATTATTGGTGTTGGCGATGCTGAGATGCACAAGAAGCTAGTTGCTGAGCGCGCGGCCAATGCTGAAGCAATTATTGCTAAAGACGCTGCATTGCAGGAACGTCTAAAAAATAGCTGAGACAATTTGTGATCAACTGGAGCAGGCATACTAAGACTAGCCTTGCGGTGCACCAGTTGCATTTACAGGGGGTGATAGCCTACCCAACCGAGGCGGTCTGGGGACTGGGTTGTGACCCCTTCAGCTACTCAGCTGTAGCCAAAATCCTCAATTTAAAAAGTCGCCCTGAACACAAAGGGGTGATTCTTATCGCCTGCGATTGGCAGCAGTTTGCGCCCTTTACTCATGGCTTAACAAGCTCTCAGCTAGATCAGTTGCAACAGCCCAATAGCAAGCCTACGACTTGGTTAATACCGCACAATGGCACTGCGCCTGAATGGATTGTTGGCGAGCATGATACACTGGCTGTTAGAGTGACCGCGCACC
>JBMZEV010000052.1:0-8459 GCA_049615065.1 Porticoccaceae bacterium
AAGTGAACAAGAGTGAATATAAGTCTGTATGTCACACAGTTCGTGAAGATGGTCGCTATGTGGAAGTGGGCGAAAATGATAACCTTATTGTGCAAAAGCTTCAGGCTAATCCTTCAGCGCTGGGTGTATTTGGTTTTAGTTTCCTAGATCAAAATGCAGACAAGGTACAGGGCTCTCTCATTGAGTCTGTGGAGCCAACCTTTGAATCCATTGCAGATAAGACATACCCAATTTCAAGACCGCTCTACTTTTATGTTAAGAAAGCTCATATTGATGTAGTGCCGGGCATTCTTGGTTACCTAACGGAGTTCACCAGTGAGAGAGCTTGGGGTGAAGATGGCTACTTAGCGGAAAAAGGCATGATTCCATTGCCCGAAGATATTCGAAAAGCAAAAGCAGCTAGCGTTAGAGCATTAACGCCAATGAATGGAAAAGAACCATTGAAATAATTGCAATAAGTTGTCAAAGTACAACCCGGCTCAAGTAGCCGGGTTGTTTTGTTTAAACTGGATTGAATTTTTCTATGGAATCTTCGAATTTATTTCTGTTAATGTTGGCCTTGGGTGCCTTTGCCTTTTATATTGGTCGCGGTCGTTCATTAGCAGTTGCATCGCCTCTGGGTGGAGTAAGGCATCTGCATTCGCTGCCAAATTACTATGGGCTTAATGCGTTGCTCTGGTGTGCCTTACCGTCATTGGGGCTATTAATTCTTTGGCTTGTTCTAGATGAGCCAGTTATCAATAGTATTGTCATGGGGGCGCTCCCCGCTGAGTTAGTTCCATCGACTAAAGCGGACTACAATCTTTTACTCAATAAAATTAGCAATCTCGCCGATGGCATAATGAGTGCAGATGGTCAGCCAGCATCCATGGTTGCCGCTGCTGAATCTATGGCAGGTCTTAGAGTTATTTCCCAATGGGTATTAACTGCAATATGCCTAATTTTAGCCACCATTGGCCTGTATTGGGGCTGGAGAAGAGTTGCCGCTGATTATAGAGCGCGGCAATCGGTTGAAAGGGTGATGGAGAACCTGCTTTTAGCCTGTGCCTGCCTAGCTATTTTTACCACGGTTGGCATTGTCTTCTCGGTACTTTTTGAGTCAATTCAGTTTTTTAGATCAGTACCATTTTTTGATTTTGTATTTGGCTTAGAGTGGAGCCCGCAAATGGCAATCCGCGAGGATCAAGTGGGTTCTTCCGGTAGCTTTGGTGCGGTACCACTCTTTGTTGGAACGCTATTAATTTCTGCTGTGGCCATGTTCGTAGCTGTACCCATTGGGTTGATGTCGGCTATTTATCTAGCTGAATACTCAAGCAAGTCAGTTCGAACCTACGCCAAGCCAGCACTAGAAGTGCTCGCTGGTGTACCAACCGTAGTTTATGGTTTCTTTGCCGCATTAACGGTTGCGCCCTTTATTCGTGATCTGGGTGCTGATTTTGGTTTGGCAATTTCGTCAGAAAGTGCGCTTGCCGCGGGCTTGGTTATGGGGGTAATGATTATTCCGTTTATTTCATCATTGGCAGATGATGTTATTACCGCTGTGCCTCAGGCAATGCGCGATGGCTCTCTTGCCATGGGCGCCACGCATTCAGAAACTGTTCGCAAAGTTGTTATTCCCGCGGCACTACCGGGTATTGTTGCGGGTATTATGTTAGCTATTTCTCGCGCCATTGGTGAAACCATGATTGTAGTGATGGCGGCGGGACTTGCGGCTAATTTAACCGCTAATCCATTGGATTCTGTGACTACGGTAACAGTACAAATTGTTACCTTGCTTACGGGTGACCAAGAATTTGATAGCCCTAAAACATTAGCAGCCTTTGCACTGGGTCTTATGTTGTTCACAGTTACTTTGCTGTTAAATATATTTGCACTGCATATTGTTAAAAAATATCGGGAGCAATATGAGTAATTCCATGGATAACTTACAGAAAATTAAAAACTCCCTTAAACGTCGAAGCCGCTCCGAAAGCAGGTTTCGCTGGTATGGTCGGGTGGCTATTATTCTCGGGCTTGCAGCTGTTCTAGCACTTTTTGTCGATATTATCAGCAAGGGTCACGGTGCTTTTAAGGCAACCTATATTGAACTTGACGTTCATTATGATGCTGATTTATTGGGCGTTACTAGCCTTGCGGATAAGTCTCAGCTTATGCAAGCAAATTGGGATGCTCTGCCAAAATCTGCGCTGCGAGCAAAGTTTACCGAGGTATCTGGCCGTCGGGATAAACGCCAGTTATATAAATTACTGAGTAATGGCACAGGCTTCGACCTCAAAGAGCACTTAGCAGCTAACCCGCTTCTATTGGGTCAAACTGAGACCATTTGGCTGCTTGCTGATGATGATATTGATACCTATTACAAATCATGGCTTGACGATGAAGCCTATGAAGCTCGAATGACCAAGAAACAGATTCAGTGGATTGATCAACTGCATCAACAGGGGCAGATACGACTGCAGTTAAACACCAATCTATTGACTCGCGGGGATTCAAGAGAACCAGAGCAGGCGGGTATTTATGGAGCGGTTATGGGCTCGCTATTAACCTTGCTTTTGACCTTGATGCTGTCTTTCCCTATTGGTGTTGCTGCGGCAATCTATCTTGAAGAGTTTGCCCCAAAAAATAAGTTCACTGATTTTATTGAGGTTAATATCAACAACCTTGCCGCTGTGCCGTCAATTATTTTTGGTCTTTTAGGTCTGGCGGTGTTTATTAATTTTTTCCATGTCCCAAGATCTGTGCCTATTGTAGGCGGCTTGGTACTCACATTAATGACATTGCCAACGATTATTATTACCAGTCGCGCGGCAATTAAATCTGTACCGCCGTCTATTCGTGAGGCAGCCCTAGGTATGGGTGCGTCAAAGTATCAAGTTGTGCTTCACCATGTATTGCCACTGGCTCTACCGGGTATGCTCACTGGCGCAATTATTGGTATGGCGCAGGCATTGGGTGAGACAGCACCACTGTTGATGATCGGTATGGTGGCATTTATTGTCGATATCCCGCAGGGCTTTTCTGATCCAGCTACAGTATTGCCAGTGCAAATCTTTCTGTGGGCAGATAGCCCTGAAAGAGCCTTTATTGAAAAGACATCAGCTGCCATTATGGTACTGCTATCATTTTTGTTGATTATGAATATATCAGCCGTATGGTTGAGAAAACGTTTAGAACGCCGTTGGTAAAAGAGAGTAACTATGAAAGAAACTACAGCCGCAGCAAAGACTGCAATAGATTCAAAATCCAGTGCCAAACAAAATTTGGAGGTTGATCAGGCTCAGGCCACGGTGGGCAAAGCTTTATGTGAAAATCCAAAAATGAGCATGCGCGATGTCAATGTGTTCTATGGTGATAAACAGGCTATTTACGATGTCAGTGTGGATATCGCAAAAAATGAAGTGATTGCCATGATCGGTCCTTCGGGCTGTGGCAAGTCAACATTTTTAAGGTCTTTAAACCGTATGAACGATACAGTTGATGGCTGCCAAGTAAAGGGTGAAGTCCTGCTGGACGGTGACAATATTTATCAGCAAAACTTGGATGTTGTTGAGTTGCGAGCTAGGGTGGGGATGGTGTTTCAAAAGCCCAATCCATTTCCAAAATCAATTTTTGAAAATATTGCCTATGGCCCAAAAATTCACGGTCTTGCCGACTCGCGGGTTGACTTGGACGAGATAGTTGAGGATAGTTTAAAGAAAGCAGGTCTTTGGGAAGAGGTTAAAGATCGACTTCACCAGCCGGGAACAGGCCTTTCTGGCGGTCAGCAGCAGCGACTCTGTATTGCCAGAGCTATAGCAGTAAGCCCTGAAGTTATTTTGATGGATGAACCCTGTTCTGCACTTGATCCCATCGCCACCGCGCGAATTGAGGAGCTAATTGAAGAGCTTAGTCAAAACTTCACCATTGCGATAGTAACCCACAGCATGCAACAGGCAGCTCGGGTTTCAAATAGAACAGCTTACTTCCATCTTGGTAAACTGATTGAAGTTAATCCCACTGAGCAAGTATTTACTATGCCAGAGCACCAGCTAACAGAGGCCTATATTACAGGCCGTTTTGGCTAGTAGATGCCAAAGAATTTGAAGTAACACAGTTTAAAGGAAGCTAAATATGCCAAAAATGTCATTTGAAAATCATATTATGACCCAGTTTGATGAGGAGCTTGAAGAAATTCGCACTCAGCTAATGGAAATGGGTGGCAAGGTTGAGCAACAGCTAAAAAATGCTTTACAGGCTGTGATTAAAGCCGATAGCAATCTGGCCGAAGAAGTTATTCGAGAAGAGCGCTTGGTCGATGAAATGGAGGTGGATATTGATGAAGCCTGTATTTTGATTATTGCTCGCCGTCAGCCCGCCGCCAGTGACCTGCGTTTTGTGATGATGGTTACCAAGGCTATTAATGACCTAGAGCGCATTGGTGATGAAGCAAGAAAAATTGCCAACCATGCAGTGATTCTGTCTGAGCAGGATGGCTTATCTCAGGGCTATAAAGAAGTTCGCCATTTGGGGGACTCAGTTTCTGGTATGCTGGCTAATGCGCTAGATGCCTTTGCGAGATTTGATGTAGAAGCTGCAATGAAAACTCTAGAGGAAGATGCTCAGGTTGATCTGGACTACAAAAGTGCATTGCGTGAGTTGGTTACCTATATGATGGAAGACCCAAGAAGCATTAGCCGCGCAATTAATATTCTATGGGTTGTTCGATCTCTAGAACGTATTGGCGATCATGCCAAAAACCTGTGCGAACAAATTGTCTATGTTGTTAAAGGTAAAGATATAAGGCATCAATAATTGATGATTTTATTGTTTTATCGATACGGAGGCGCAGGCCTCCGTTTTTTTTACTTTTTTTAAAGTTAGCTTTGATTTTTTCGACATAAAAATGTCACATTACTAACATATTAATGACATAAAAATATCATATATTCGCAAAATAACAAGCACGGTATTGTAAATTTTTACAAGCATTGTGTTTTTCAATTAGTCCCTAAATGGACTTTTTACTTGCGGAGTTATAATGAGAATCCATCTTTTCAGAATCATTGTATTTTGTTTCATTCTTTCGGCACCGTTAGCATCTGCTAATAATACATTTGTTCAGGCATTTCTAGAGAATGCCCCTTTACGCCAAATTAAGGTTGAAGTAGACGGAGTAATTATTGGGGTTACTGACGGAAATGGTGTGGTAGAGGCCGAGATTGGAACTGGAGAACACAAATTATACTTAATTGATGATGAAACAAAAGTGCCGGTGATTTTTTCTTTGTCTGCTGATGACGAGGTTGAAATATCGATAGTTTATAGCAGAGACCCCAATGAAGCTCCAATTGTAAATTCTCAGATTTTTGAAGCAGACTCCTCCGCAACTGGTTTTTTAGCGGGAATTGTTACTTCGCCAACTGGTATTCCAATTCCAGATGCAAAGATTAGTATCACTGATTTTGGATCTACAACTACAGATGACGAGGGTATTTACTCATTTGAATTACCAAGGGGACTTTACAGAGTAAGTGTTAGTTTGGATGGTTATACGCCATCTAATGCTAATGGCGTTCGCGTTATGTCAGGACTTGGTTCATATGCTGGATTCAAGTTATTTAAACAATTAGACGGGGATAGTGATAGCAATCAGGTAAAAAGTTTTGAGGAAGTTGTCACTCTTGGTGTTTTCAACCCGACCGATGGCGCTGAAAATATTGAGCGTTATGCTACCACTGTTACTACTGCGATTGATTCGGAGCAGCTTTCAAGATTTGGTGATAGTGATATTGCTGAAGCAATAACAAGAATGGTTGGACTTAGCATTAATGAGGGAAAGTACGCTAATGTTCGAGGGCTTGATGGAAGATATATCTCAACCAAATTTAATGGAATTTTAATGCCAAGTACCGATCCTATGCGGCGTGATGTGCAACTTGATTTATTTCCATCCAGCATTGTTGATAGGATAGAAATTCAAAAATCATTTAGTCCTGCCCAGCCGGCAACAACAACTGGTGGTAGCATTGAAGTCCATACCAAAGGCATACCGGATGAGAAAGTCAGTTCATTTTCGGTTTCTGTTGGTACTAATTCAATCGATGATCAAATACAAACTTACAGCGGTTCCTCGCATGATTGGAAGGGATATGATGATGGAAAGCGTGCACTTCCTTCAGGTGCGTTGGAGATTAGTGGCGGAATTGATGATATTACTTTAAAACATGCTGGCAGGAAATTAAATAGAAATGAAAGATTTGGGTGTCTTGGCGAAAAACCCTGTCCATCTGACACAGAGAGAAGAATTTTCACCTTATCATTTGATCATGATTATTCAATTTCTCACGCAGATCCTAAGCTTAAACAAGGCTTTGAAGGGAGTTTTGGAGATCGAATCAGTTTTGAAAATGCTGATTTTGGTTATTATTTCGCCGGTTCATATGACAGAGCATCCAATTATCGGTCCAATGCCCAATTAAGAAACACAAATGCTGATGTTGGAGTCTATGAGCGAACAAAAGATAATGTTGCATTCAACTTATATGGAGTACTAGGTTATGAAAATGACTTTGGCGAAACAATTTTCAGATCAACCTTGCTTCGCTCAACGGATGATTTAGTTAATCGTGCAATTTATCTTAATGAAGAAACGTTTTACGATGATGTAATTATTGAATATGTTGAGCGACAACTATTTGCTCAAAGTATTGGTGGATCCTACAGTTATGACTTTTCCTCATTTCAAGCTGAATTTGATTGGCGAGCAGGCACATCTGAAACCAGACGAGACGAGCCTGGAAGAAAAGCTTATTCATTAGAACATTCTGAACAAAATTCACTATCTCGATTCAGACTTGTGTCTAACTCCCTTCAGCAGAGATGGTCAGACCTAGATGAAAAAAGCGATGATAATGGGTTTGATTTAGCTTTATCGTCTGATTTTGGCGAGCATTACCTTACTTTGAATCTTGGCATACTTGAATCAAAAAAGGATAGATCGGTTTATCTATACAGGTTTATGTTTGAACCATCAGACTCTAATGTTGAAACGTATGTTGCAACCAGTCCATTTCACGAAGATTATATGAATGATGCCGGTGATGTTTATATCGACAACCTCGTTAATGACCTATATCCCATCGTTCAAACTGACTCACGCATAGATTCAGTTCTATCATACGAAAGCCTGCATAATGATGTGTTCCAAATAAATGGGAGTACAGAAGGAACTGATACTTATATGTCTGAGGAAGTTACATACTCAAATTATTTGTCACTAAAAGCAGAGTTGAGTGATTTTGCAATTATTGAAGCGGGTTGGCGGTACGAAAAGTTTAATCAAAATCTTTCTTATCCAAAAATACTTCCAGGTGATGCTTTTGAGAGTGATGTTAAGTTTGGTACTCCTTATAACCATTCTGACTATTATCCAGCAGTAAACCTGACATACTTACAAAGTGATAACCTTCAATTTAGGTTGGGTTTCAGCGAGACTGTTTCCTATCCAGGCTTAATCGAAAGATCTAAATCGGTTTCATATGACCCTGATACAGATAAAAAGATTAAAGGAAACATAGATTTAATTGAATCAAATATAATCAACAAAGATTTCAGGGTAGAGTACTATCATGATAATGGAAATAGATTCTCATTGGCTCTATTCAATAAGGAAATTACAGACCCAATTGAGCGTGCTGTGGCTGAGGGATCAGGAAGCTCTTCTAGAGGAACTATTGAATTTAGGAATTCAGACTATGCTAGCCTAAAGGGTGTTGAGTTAGATTTTAATACGGCTCTAATCGACAATGATACACATCATGTATTTTTTAATGGCAATTTTGCAAAAATTATTTCTGAAGTATTTCTTGATTCTACATCATGCAAACTTGAAGACCCAAAGGGAATAGCTTGCACAAGAGCTCTTCAGGGCCAGTCAGAGTACCTGGCAAATCTTCAATTAGGTTATGACCATTACCCTACAGAGCAAAAAATCACATTGTTAATTAATTTCTTTAATGACCGAATTGATGCACCCGATAGAGTCCATGGGCCAATTATTGAAGATGGAAGAGCAAAAATAGATTTAAATTACGAAAAGAATTTTTCTGATTTTTCGAGTTTGAAAATCAAGGCAAAGAATATAACCAATGAGCCAATTTCATATTCACAAAACAATCGTGCTATTGAGGTCTATGAGACTGGAGCGTCAGTCAGCGCTTCACTTACATATGACTTTTAACAGCCTTTGAAAAAATTAATAAGCAACATAAAAATGCAATTTCTTGTCACAAACTTGTAATCAAAAATACATCTAGCCGTCACTTTTACTTGTTAAATTACTCTAACAAATGGGATCCACAGGGGTCCCATATCTTTATCGGAGTCATATCTGGCTTGGAAGCTCCAAAATTAATAATTATTAACTTATTTTAAATTAGAGGTAACACTATGAAAACAATTTTTAAAACAGGTCTGTTTGC
>JBMZEV010000053.1:0-8324 GCA_049615065.1 Porticoccaceae bacterium
TTAATAACTTCAATTGGCCTAATCCTAGCTATAAATATTAATGCATCAGAAAAGCCGCACTTTATAGGTTCGTTGAAACAGGGTGGTTTGGTTTTAGGAGAGCTTGGTCAGGGCGAAACAGTCAGTTATCAGGGTAAGGTTCTAAAGCTAAATGATAAAAGACAATTTTTGCTTGGCTTTGGCCGCAACCAGCCTCCAACTGCAGAAATAATTGTTCATCATAAATCTGGTGACACAAAAATTACGCTTAATATAGCCTCAAGGGAATATGCGGTACAAAAAATCGAAGGCGTCCCTCAGAAAACCGTGACTCCCTCGGATCAAGACCTTAAGCGTATAAAGCAGGATGCGGCACTAGTTAGAGAAGCTAGGCGCCTTAGACGAGATAAGGATGATTTTACTGCTGGTTTTACTCAGCCAGTATATGGAACGATTACCGGTGTCTATGGCAGTCAGCGATTTTATAATGGCGTGCCCAAAAGCCCACATTATGGTATTGACTATGCCGCGCCCACAGGGACTCCTGTTGTAGCCCCAGCAGCTGGGGTTATTAGTCTGGTTCACGCGGATATGTTCTATTCTGGTGGCACCATGATACTGGATCATGGTCATGGTTTAAGTTCTACTTTTTTGCATCTTAGTGAAATTCTTGTTGAGCAGGGCCAGTCCGTTTCCGCTGGAATGGTGATAGCTAAAATTGGCGCATCTGGTCGTGCTACAGGTCCTCATCTTGATTGGCGCATGAATTGGCTCGATCAGAGAATTGACCCTCAACTGGTTCTAGAAACACTGCCGGCTGCGAAGTAATGCTCCAAAATAATCTTAGAATGGCAGTTTTCTGTTATTTTGCGTACACTAGCGGCGTTTTTTTTGTGGATTCACAGCGTGGATAAAAAATTACTTAGTATTTTGGTATGCCCAGTTAGTAAGGCACCCCTCGAATATGACTCACAGGCTAATGAGTTAGTCTGTCGTGCCAGTGGACTTGCTTATCCTATAAAAGACGGCATTCCAGTGATGCTAGAAGGAGAAGCTCGAGCCTTAGATGCTGATGAAAAACTAGACTCTAAAAACAATTAGAATTTATTCAACAGGCTACAAATTATTTTTTACGGGACACTTAAATGAGTGAAGAAAGCCTCTTTACCCGAATTATCAATAGGGAATTGCCGGCTGATATTTTGTATGAGGACGATCAATGTATTGTTATCAACGATATATCGCCACAGGCACCAGTGCATATGCTGGTAATACCGCGACTACCAATTGCCAAGTTGGCAGACGCAAAGCATAGCGATCGTGCACTAATTGGTCACCTTATGTGGGTGGCTGGTGAGGTTGCTCGCATGGCTGGTGTGAGTGATGCTTTTCGTTTAGTAGTTAATAATGGCAAAGGCGCGGGTCAAACAGTCTTTCATTTGCATCTTCATGTATTAGCTAATAAAGGCAGCCAAGACACATTCTCAGAAGACAATCTGTAAACTAGATAAATATTGAGTTGAGATATCGGAAAAAACTATGAAAAGTGCTGAAATTAGAGACGCATTCCTTAACTACTTTGCATCCAAAGGACACAGTAAGGTGTCTAGCAGTAGTCTAGTACCAGGTAATGACCCAACACTGCTTTTTACCAATGCAGGTATGGTGCAATTTAAGGATGTATTCTTGGGTGCTGAAAAGCGTGATTATTGTCGCGCAGTGTCATCGCAGCGCTGTGTAAGAGCTGGTGGAAAACACAATGACTTAGAAAATGTTGGCTACACTGCCAGACACCATACCTTTTTTGAAATGCTAGGTAACTTTAGTTTTGGCGATTACTTTAAACAAGATGCCATTAAATTTGCATGGGAATTTTTGACAGAAGAGTTAAAGCTACCCAAAGAGCGTTTATGGGTCACCGTGCATATTAGTGATGATGAGGCAGCGGATATTTGGGTTAACGAAATCGGTGTTGATCCGGCACGCCTATCCAGACTTGATGAAGATAACTTTTGGCAAATGGGTGACACTGGACCATGCGGCCCAAGTACTGAAATCTTTTGGGATCACGGCGAACATATAGCCGGTGGTCCTCCTGGAAGCGAAAATGACGACCTTGACCGCTATATTGAAATTTGGAATCTGGTATTTATGCAATATGAGCGCGATAGTTCTGGCGAAATGACAGCATTGCCTAAGCCATCAATTGATACAGGGATGGGTTTAGAGCGGGTCGCAGCGGTAATGCAAGGTGTGCACAATAACTATGATATTGATTTATTTAAGCACCTTATTGCTGCAGCTATCAATATTACTCAGTGTAAAGACCCAGAAAATGCGTCACTAAAGGTTCTAGCTGACCATATTCGCTCCTGTGCCTTTCTAATTGCCGATGGTGTTCAGCCATCAAATGAAGGTCGCGGCTATGTTTTACGTCGCATTATTCGCCGTGCACTGCGCCATGGCCACAAGCTGGGTGCTAAGGGCGTATTTTTCCACAACTTAGTCGCACCTTTGGCAGAAGTGATGGGTGAAGCTTACCCGGAGCTAGTTGAGAAAGGTGATCTAATCGCTCAATCGATCAAAGCTGAAGAAGAGCAGTTTGCTAGAACGCTCGATAAGGGAATGGGTGTTCTCGAATCAGCTTTGAAAGATCTAAGTGGTAATGTTCTTCCCGGGGAGCTTATTTTTACTCTATATGACACCTATGGCTTCCCCACAGATTTAACCAATGATATTGCCAGAGAGAGAGGCTACAGTCTCGATCTCGAGGGCTATGAGACGTGCATGGATCAACAGCGTGCCAGAGCCCGCTCTGCCAGCCAGTTCGATATCGACTACACCGACAGCATTCGTTTAGATGGCAGTACAGATTTTTCTGGCTACAGTAGTCTAGAAGAAAAAGGCACTATTATTGGGCTTTACTCGGAGGGTGTTCAAATTGAATCTGCCACAGAAGGGATGAATGTGGCTGTGGTCTTAGATAAAACATCATTTTATGCCGAGTCTGGTGGTCAGGTTGGCGATACTGGTTACCTCATATCCAGTGATGCAAAAATTGAAATTCTCGATTGTAAAAAATCTGGGGAACACAGCTTGCATATCGGCAGAGTTCTATCCGGTACTATTAATGCTGGCGATCAGATAAGCGCTCAGGTGGATAAAAATTTGCGCCAAGCTATCGCTTTAAATCACTCTGCCACGCACCTAGCCCATGAAGCATTGCGTCAGGTACTAGGTGATCAGGTTAGTCAAAAAGGTTCATTGGTTGATAGCGAAAAACTACGTTTTGATTTCTCTCATAACCAAGCGGTGACTGCTGATCAAATCAGGCAGGTTGAACAAATGGTCAACCGAGAAATAATGCGTAACACAGAAGTTAGCACGCAGTTAATGTCCATGGATCAAGCCAAACAGCAGGGTGCTATGGCACTATTTGGTGAAAAATATGGTGACGAGGTGCGAGTTCTTTCCATGGGTGGAGATTTCTCTGTAGAACTTTGTGGAGGAACTCATGTGGAGCGCACTGGTGATATAGGCCTAATTAAAATTACGTCTGAAACTAGTGTAGCTTCCGGCGTGCGTCGTATTGAAGCGGTGACGGGTAAAACGGCACTTGCATACTGCGAGCAAACCCAAGACACGGTGGAAAAAGTTGCTGAGATTGCCAAAGTGGCAAAGACTAAGGTAACTGAAAAGGTTCGTCAGGTCATGGAAGATAATCGCCGCCTGCAAAAAGAAATTGATCAGCTGAAACAAAAATTAGCTAATTCATCAGGCACAGACATTATGTCATCAGCACAACAGGTAAAAGGCATTACTGTTTTGTCTACTGTGGTTGAGGGTGCCGATGCTAAAAGTCTAAAAACAGTGGCTGATCAGGTGCGTTCAAAAATTGAAAAGGGCGTATTTTTATTGGTTGCCAAACAAGGCGATAAGGCGTCACTGGTTACTGGTGTGACTAAAAATCTAACGTCAGATCTTAAAGCGGGTGATCTAATGCAGCATGTTTCTTCACAGCTTGATGGCAAAGGCGGTGGAAGACCCGATATGGCGATGGGCGCGGCATCCGATCTTACAAATTTAGCTCAGGCTCTGGAATCAGTAGCCCTATGGGTCGAAGATAACTTAGCCTAGATTTTAAAAAAATTCTTAACTTTATAAGCAAATTGCTGTTTAATTTGCGCCCTTCAAATATGACGCGATACATATGAGTTTAATAGTTCAAAAATATGGTGGCACCTCAGTGGGTTCGATAGAGCGAATCCAAGCAGTTGCTGCGCGGGTTGCAAAAGCTCACAAGCAAGGTGATCAGGTAGTAGTAGCTGTCTCTGCTATGAGTGGTGAAACTAATCGTCTAATTGCCCTAGCTAAAGAAATTGATAGCCAGCCCGCGGCAAGAGAAATGGATGTTTTAGTAAGCACCGGTGAGCAGGTTACTATTGCCTTGCTGTGTATGGCATTGCATAAAATTGGTATCGAAGCTAAATCCTACACCGGTAGTCAGGTGCGTATTCTGACCGATGACTCCCATGGTAAAGCTAGAATTAAAGAGATTGATGGTCACAAAATGCAAGATGACCTCAATGCCGGTCGTGTAGTTGTGGTTGCAGGTTTTCAGGGTTCTGACGAAAACGGCAATATCACAACATTGGGCCGTGGTGGTTCAGATACCACAGCAGTCGCATTGGCGGCGGCACTTAAAGCCGATGAATGTCAAATATATACCGATGTCGATGGCGTTTACACCACCGATCCAAGAGTGGTGAGTGAAGCTCAGCGGTTAGAAAAAATTACTTTTGAAGAAATGTTAGAAATGGCGAGTCAGGGTTCAAAGGTATTACAGATTCGCTCAGTAGAATTTGCAGGAAAATATAAGGTCCCACTTCGGGTAAAGTCGAGTTTTGAAGAGGGTCCAGGCACATTAATTTCTTTAGAGGAAGATGATCTAATGGAAAAAGCAGTTGTATCAGGTATAGCATTTAATCGCGATGAAGCAAAACTGACCATTCGTGGTATCCCCGATCAGCCGGGGGTAGCCTACAAAGTTCTCGGTGCTATTAGTGACGCCAATATTGAAATTGATGTTATTGTGCAAAATGTCGCCAAAGATAACTCTGCAACTATCACTTTTACCGTGCATCGCAATGATTTATCAGCAGCCCACGAACTGCTTAATCAAATAGCTAAAGATTTAGGTGCACTCGAAGTAGAAACTGACGATGCTATTGCCAAAGTCTCAATTGTTGGTGTTGGCATGCGATCCCATGCAGGTGTAGCTGCAAAAATGTTCGAAATTTTAGCTGCTGAAAATATCAATATACAGCTAATTACCACCTCCGAAATAAAGATAGCCGTGGTTGTTGAAGAGCGTTATTTAGAGCTTGCAGTAAGAGCACTGCATACAGGTTTTGGGCTTGATGCACCTGCTTAGAAGAAACATCTGAGCTTATTAAACTGATACAAAAAACAGTTAGTATCGTAAAGATTTTAGGTGCTACAATAAAAAATCAGTATTTACCTTTTTGTGGCAAAGATTTAAAAGTAGTTTGATAACGCAATATAAGGGATTTTAAGGAGTAAAAAATGTTAATTCTTACAAGAAGAGTAGGAGAGACTCTCGTTATCGGTGATGATGTCAATGTCACAGTTCTTGGAGTCAGGGGGAACCAGGTAAGGCTGGGTGTTAATGCTCCCAAAGAAGTGGCAGTCCATAGAGAAGAAATCTATCAACGTATTCAGAAAGAAAATGATTCGGATAATTCATCAACAGATGATGAATAGCCTTTGATTTTTCTGTCAATGTGGTATTATTCCGCCGCGTAATTCGGTCGGTCTTTAGTTTGAGACTTCAGGTAAATTAAAAGATAATTTGTATTACCTTTGTTCATTACCGCCTAAAAAAACAATTATCGACGCGCAATCTGGATGTATTTTACTACAGGATTTAAACCAGAAAAAAACTTTATGGTGAAGTGGCCGAGTGGCTGAAGGCGCTCCCCTGCTAAGGGAGTATACGTTAAGAGCGTATCGAGGGTTCGAATCCCTCCTTCACCGCCAAATAGCCTCCTTTTTAGGGGGCTTTTTTGTGTCTCAAAGAATCTGGAGGGTGAGAATCCTCGCCGGTTCGAGACGAGCGCAAAGCGCGAGACATCGCCAGAACAAAGTGATGGCGAACCGAAGGGCGAAAGCAACGCCTGTGTCACCCCTCCTTTCTGAATCTGCATGTAAGTATGAAAAAAATGGTACCTAAAAGATCGAAAACAGCTGTGCTTATGTTAAAGAGTAGATAGAAGCTGTGGATGGATATTAGGGTATAGTAATAGCTCCAAAAAAAATAATATTAGTCTTGGCCCATCAGTTGCATGGTTGCAGAGCTCGATATTCACTAACCGATTGCGCATTCAGTTGTTATTATAGGATGACTGAATGGTCAGGCCACCTTACTCTCGAGCCACTTGACCTATATCGTTTTAATTGATATATTTTAATGCTTAAAAGTATAAATTAACTTTTAGATAATGGGTTTTGTTAGAGCGGTTAAAAAAATAATTAATTAAAGGAAATAATAAAATGTGTCCTCTTTTGCTATGCAAGTCTTCATTTCAATTGAATGCGAAGTGGTTTAGGTTCGCTTCAATTTATTTAATGTCTTTATTTATCTTGGCTCCAATGAGTACATTGGCGATGTCAGATACTGCTGATTTCAGTGGAAGCTTCGGTGGTGCAAGCTATAACGTTGAAACTTCAACTCATGTGTTCCCATCTGGAGCAGAAGGTTGGGCGGGTTTTTCAAATCAAAACACTGATTTGTATCCACTGCGATTTGCAGATGAAGGTATGATTACATTTAATGGCTCTGTACCCTCTGGTGGTGAAGTTGCGGTACGCTTTAAGTTAGAGCGTCTGCCTCATCCAAATACAGAACCTTCGTACAGTTCTTTGACTGTTACGATAAGTGGCGCAGAAGAAGCCTCCTACAACGTTGTTATTCCATCGCAAGGTGATAATACCTTCAGTTCACTAATTTTGTATGTAGTGACTCAAGACGAAGCTGTGATTATTACTGATGTCATTGTAGATGGTGAAACGGTTATAGTTGAGGAACCAGCTGGCCCGGAAATATTTGCAGTGGGTGATGTTATTGACTTTGAAACTGATGTTGCTATCGCATCATTTGGTGGGACCAACGGTACTCTGGATGTTGATGGCAATGGCAATATGTTTTTAAGTGTTTTAAAGAGTAATGGTGCTCAGACATGGGCAGGAAACACAATAGGCAAAGGTGATTATGTTTTTCCATTAACCGATACTGATTCGCTTATGTCTGCCAATGTTTATTCTACAGTTGCAGTGCCAGTTCGCATGAAATTGGAAAACTCGGCCAATGCTGATCAGAATGCTTCTGTAACTGTTGATCATAGTGGTTCTGGTTGGGAGATATTAGACTTTGATTTTGCAGGTACAAATGCCATTGATGCAAATTTTGATACCCTTGCTTTGTTCCCTAATTATGGCAATGCTGGAGCGGGTAATACTTATCAATTTGACGATATAAAATTTGAAGGTGGAAATGCAGTTGTTGACCCTTGTTCTTTTGGTGACAATATAATCAATATTGAAGCTGAGAGCTATACAGCTTTCACGGGTGCCATTGATTCGCAGGAAACCGAGGATAACTGTGGTTCCATGAATATGGGCTGGATCGATGCTGATGATTCAATGACCTATACAGTGACTATTCCTTCAGCAGGTAACTATGCTGTTTCCTATCGTGTTGCCAGTGAATTTGGAAGCTCACCTGGATTTGAACTGTATGTTGATGACGCCCTTGTTGATGCTCAGGGAGTTAATGCTACTGGAGGCTGGCAAAAATGGGTAACCATTGATGGTCGCGTTATTTCATTAGATGCGGGTGACCATTCAATCAAATGGAAGGCTGCCTCAAATGGTATTAATATAAACTGGTTTAGACTTACACCAACCGATGCTGTTGCTGATGATGCGCCTGTTTTATTAGATCCAGAGCCTGCAGTTTCGTTTACAGTGACTGCTTCAGGTAGTGTTGTAAAAATGCATTCAAGTGCGTTTGGTTGGAATTTAAATAATGCATTAATTGCAACAGACAATGGTGACGGTACTTGGACCGCAACAATTAATCCAGGTCCACTGATAGATCTTAAGTACAAGTGGATTGTTGATGATGTGCAAGAGGATCTTTCTGCTGCTTACCGTGCTGGTAACTGCTCAAATGACAATATTTCTGCCGTTGATGATCAATGGTTTAATAGGGTTTGGGTTTATGGCTCTGGTAATATAACTGGTGATGTTCCAAGTACTTGTAC
>JBMZEV010000054.1:0-7778 GCA_049615065.1 Porticoccaceae bacterium
GTTGGTGGTCGGCTTGCAGCTAGGCGCATTGGCGAAGCCGTTTTTGATCATGGTGCTCAGTTTTTTACCGCGCGATCTGCGCGTTTCAAAGCATGCGTTACACAATGGATGGAAGCTGGCGTAGCTGAACAGTGGTATCAAAGTTACCCGGGACAGCCCAACGGACACCCCCGATATCGCGGCACACCAACTATGGTATCTGTCGCCAAATACCTAGCTGAAAATCATACCATTCTACAATCTACTAGGGTTGAAAAGCTTAGTCACAATGGCGAATTTTGGACTGTGCAATTGGATAATGCCAATCGCTTAGTAGCTAAATCCTTGGTGATTACCTGTCCCGTTCCTCAAACGTTAGAATTACTTAAGCAAAGTGAAATTAAACTAGGCAGCGCTGCAACAAAACGTTTACAAAAAATTCAATACGAAAGCTGCATTGCGGTAATGGCGGTTCTTGACGGTCCAACGAACCTTGAATATCCCGGGGCACTGGCACTTGATCAGGGCCCTATTGCATGGATTAGTGATAACCATAAAAAAGGCGCTTCACCAATTCCTGCAATGACTATTCACGCTAGCGGTGACTATAGCGCAGCGCATTTTAAGCGCGACAGATTAGCCGTGGGCAAAGAGTTAATTGCCCATGCCAGACCACTATTTGGTAACGCCAATGTTCTAGATTTTCAAGTTCATGGCTGGCTGTATAGCAAACCAACAATAACTGATAATGATGCCAGTATACTGCTCAGTGATGGACAAAATATGCCAGCACTGGTTCTTGCCGGCGATGCCTTTGCTGGGCCAAGGTTTGAGGGCGCTGTGCTCTCGGGCTGGTCTGCTGCGGAGCAAATAGAGGCTATACTATAAAAAAATACAAGGGGTAAAAACTATGCCTGCAACTGAAACTGAACTGCGACTACAGTTAGCTGCTTGCTACAGAATTTTCGATTATATGGGCTGGTCAGAAATGATCTACAACCATATTACGGTAAAAATCCCCGGTGATAATGAGCACTTTCTCATCAACCCCTATGGCTTACACTATAAAGAGGTTACAGCCTCAAATTTGGTTAAGGTGGATATTGAGGGCAATAAGATCGACGATAGCCCCTATCCAGTTAATCCAGCCGGAATGGTTATTCATACCGCTATTCATGCGGCGCGACCAGATATTCACTGTATTGCCCATACCCATACTACCGAGGGGATGGCCGTTGCTTGCTCCAAAGAGGGACTGCGAACCGATAATTTTTACTCGGCTTTGTTAAATGGTCGTATTGCTTATCATGACTTTGAGGGTATTACAGTGATGGATGATGAAAAACCTCGACTGGTAAAAAGCCTAGGCAATAAAAATATTCTTATACTGCGAAACCATGGACTGCTAGTTGGCGGCAGATCAATACCAGAGGCTTTTCAAACCATGTGGGGATTACAACGCGCCTGTGAAGTTCAGGTAGCAACAGATGCCACTGGCAAGCCGAGCATCCCTATTAATGACGAGGTGCTAGCCAAAACACAACAGCTATTAAATGTGCAGGCTATGGGCGGACCCAGTGGTGGGCTTGAATTTGATGCTTTAACGCGATTGGTGGCAAAAATTGATCCAAGCTTTAAAGACTAACTGCTCTTTTTTTCGGTAAAAAAATCTGGATTAAAACAACCGGCGCATTAACCACTTGGGCATTAAATTTAATAGCCAAGCTACATACCGCCAGCGCTTGGTAATATAAATATGTCCTTTTCTATTAATAATTGCCGGCACTAATTGTGACACGGCTTTTTCTACGGTTGCGGTCCATATGGGAGTTCCCTGTACCATTGGGGTATCGACAAACCCCGGTTCAACTGTGGTCACAGTAATGGGCAACTTTGAATACTCAGCTCTTGAGCGCATTCCATTGAGATAACTTGAAACAAAGGCTTTAGTAGCAGCATAGGTTGGCGCTAAGCCACCGGACATATGTGCCGCCACCGACGATATACCCACCAGATGCCCATTGCCGCGCTCGCGAAAATAATTCATTGAAACCACTGTTAGCGCTGCAAAACCACGAATATTGACATCAATCATTTCGCGCTCAACTTCCCAATCGAGCTTTTTCTCTTGCTGACCTACCCCAGAATTTAAAACAATCAGTTCTACATTGCCCATTTTTTCTATTAGGTCTTTTAGACCCTGTTGGGCCTGTTCGGTTTTAGATATATCCGCCTGAGCAACAAAATGATCACCGGGAAGACTATTTGACAACTGCTCGAGTTTTTCTAGGCGTCTAGCAACAAGTCCTAATTGATAACCCTTTGCTGCCAGCTGAACTGCTAACTCCCAGCCTATACCTGAACTTGCCCCTATTATTATTCCCTGTTTCATAGCCTGCCCCTTTTTTTGTGGATGACACGATGCAAGACGATATCAGCTTTCAAAATTAATTGCTTTGAGTATTAATCATTAATAAATTTTCGACTCTATTTCCCGACAACAAACAGCTTCTATCAATACTGAAGTAATTTAATATTCTGCCAAAATCATGCCGAGAATGAGGATAAATTTTAGGCTGCGGGGTACTAATGGGTTGTTGCCAAAGCTGATCAATGGCGTTAATACCATATTCTGAGTAATGCATTTTTTGACGTGCATTTAGCAACCCAATACTGTGGGCTTTTGTTCGAGCATGGAGGCTAGGCATTAAAGCCTCTAATAGTGCCCCTATGGCCGGCGCACTAAGGTAACAAAATATATCCCAAAATAAGATGATATCGATCTTTATATCGGCCTGCAGGTTTAATGCTTCTTTAAAAAGAGACACCCGCTCAGCGTGAGATAATTCTTGATCATTGTAACCATCTATTTCTGGATCAATCAGACCGGCAAATTGTAATCTGCATTTTGTTTGCCCAAAGAAATTGACAGATGAGGGACTAGCTAACCCCATATCCAATACAACCAGAGTTTTATCCTCGGTTATCTGATTAAATAACCCAACAAGCAGTGATGAAGATAAAAGATTATTTTCTAGAAGCAGTTGATCTGTTTCAGGCATTCTAATTAACTCTTTGTCCAGCGCTATTATACGCCATGGTTGGAATCTTAAAGTTTAAAACTGTATTGGTGTTTAACTGGGTTCCATAGCGATAGCTTTAGGCTCAAGATCTAACTGCTGATCAATTATTTCTCTCAGCTGTGGATCCATTTCTATAATACCCTTAAATCTAGCACCATTTTCTAAATCGACCACAGCAGCCTTGATATTACCTGTCACTGTTCCGCTAGCGGTTAATACCACCTTATCTTCAGCTGAAATATCACCTATTACCTCGCCTTCAACTATCACTTTTTTAGCAATAATATCAGCACAGACTTGGCCGCTAGAAACCACAGCAACAGTATTATTCTGAGCTGTAATATGACCCTGATAAATGCCCTCTATTACAAGATTTTCATGACAATGTAATTGCCCCTGTATTTTTACATCGGATTTAAATACAGATTTTGCATCCAGTAATTTAGCCATAGAGAGCTGTGGCTGTGGCGGCTGGCGTAAAAGCGCGACCCGGCTGATCAGCCGACCTTTTAAAGCATTTGCTCGCGAACTAATCGATGGGCTTACAACATTGTTAATTGATCTTAAAAAATCTTTCATAGCACTATGTTATTTTTGTAAGTCATTATGGAATCCTAACAAGCCAACAACCATAGCTCCAGTAAAGTTTTTGCAACTTTAGTTTATCAACCAATTGTCACATAGACTATTGAGTTAGTTTTTACTCCACGCCCAAAAAGCCACCGGACTGATGGTGCCATAACTGAGCATAAATACCCTGAGCTTCCATCAACTGCTGATGAGTGCCCTGCTCAATAATCTCACCCTGATCCAGAACTATCAGCCTATCCATTGCCGCAATTGTAGACAATCTGTGTGCGATGGCTATCACGGTCTTAGCTTCCATTAGCTGATATAAGCTTTTTTGAATAGCCGATTCAATTTCAGAATCCAGCGCAGACGTAGCCTCATCCATAATCAGAATCGGAGCATTTTTTAAAATCACTCGCGCAATAGCAATTCTCTGTCGCTGGCCGCCAGACAGTGATACCCCGCGCTCACCCACATGGGCGTCGTAACCGGTTCTGCCGTTGACGTCTCGAAGCTGTAAAATAAATTCATGAGCCTCGGCCTTTTTAGCCGCCTCAATCATTTCTTTTTCAGAGGCATCGGGGCGCCCGAATAGGATATTTTCTCGTACTGAGCGATGAAGCAATGATGTATCCTGAGTAACCACCGCTATATTTTCTCGTAAACTTTCTTGTTGGACCGTTTTAATATCCTGATCATCGATCGAAATAGCACCTTTATCAATATCATAGAATCGCAACAGTAAATTAATCAGCGTTGATTTTCCTGCACCACTTCGACCTACAATACCCACACGCTCACCAGCACCTACCCTAAGATTTAATGAGTTGAATACCGCACTGGAAACGATCTGTTGATTATTGATATAGCTAAAATTTACATCCTTAAAATCAATCTTGCCGGCAGTCACTTCAATCTTCTTGGCATTGTCTTTATCCAATACCGCCTGAGGTACTGATAAACTATTGATCCCGTCTTGAACCGTACCTAAATTTTCAAATAAATTGCCTATCTCCCAGACAATCCAATGAGACATACCCGACAGCCTTAACGCCAAACTGATCACCACAGCAATGGCTCCCGGGGTCATAGATTGATATATCCACAAATAGATTCCCAATACCAATGTGCTAAACACCAGTAACATATTGATAATCCACAAACAGATATTAAGACCCGTCACCAAACGCATCTGTGGGTGCACTGTATTCAAGAATTCAGTCATGCCCTCTTTTACATACTCCGACTCCCTAGAGGAAAAAGAAAATAGTTTTAGAGTCACTATATTGGTGTAACTATCGACAATACGGCCTGTCATTGTGGACCTTGAATTGGCCTGTATCTGTGAAATATTTTTTAACTTCGGCACAAAAATTAACTGAAGCCCAATATACAACAGCAACCATATTAATAATGGCAGGCACAGCCTTAAATCGGCACTGGCTACTAGAAATAACATTGTTATCACATAGACTGATACAAACAGAATAACGTCTAGCAGCTTCATTACTGATTCACGAACTGCCAATGCTGTTTGCATCACCTTGGTCGCAATGCGGCCACTAAATTCATTTTGAAAAAAACCATAACTTTGATTAAGCAAATAACGGTGCGCCATCCATCGCACAGCCATAGGGAAATTACCCATAAGGGTTTGATGAACTACCAATGAGTGCAAGCTTGCCAAAACGGGAATAACAATCAGTATAAATACTGACATAACTACAATTGAAGTCCACGAATCTTGAACAAAGGTTTGGGGGTTGCTAGCGACCAGTAAGTCGACCACCTTACCTAGGATTCCAAATAATGAGGCCTCGGCTATGGCTACCAACGCAGTAAGTATTGCCATAGTAATCAACCAGGGCTCTAGACCTTTGGTGAAATAACGGCAAAACTGATAAATTCCTTTTGGTGGCTGCTGAGGAATTTCCTCAGGAAAAGGGTTTACCACGCGTTCAAAAAAACCAAACATACAAAAAATCCAAAGCCATTGCGGCACTATCACTTTATTTAATTCTTCCAGCCATTCTAGCCTAAAGATCTAATCGGTTGTGAAAAACCTATTAAGCCTCAGTTTGCTGCCAAAGGGTCTGCTTCTGCATAACTTGGTTAAACAAATTTGATTGTAAAAAATGGTTCAGCCAACACTGTACTGCGGCATAGTCAGAGCTATCAAACCAAGGCTTATCAACAAAGGCAAACTGTCTAATAAATGGAAAGATAGCTATATCCGCCAGACCCATTTGGCTACCAAATAAAAAACTATTAACTTTTAAACGCTGCTCAAGTTTTGCTATAAATTCCTCAGCCTTCACTCGGTAGTCCAGTTGAGACTGCTGTGGATATCTATCCCAGTATTTATACTTATCTAGCCAGACTTTAAATTCATTATCATTTTCTGCAATAAGACCCTGTTGTTCATTGTAACTGCCCGAGATTAACCAATTGTCTGGATCTGACTGTTCCAGGGCCCAATCTATCACTTCAAGACTTTCATCAATCACCCTGTCGCTCAATTGTAATACGGGCACGGTTCCCTTGGGTGAAATAGCCAACATTGCTGAGGGTTTATTTGCCAATGAGACTTCTCGTAACTCAAGGTTTATACTGGCATATGCAATAGCCATACGCGCTCTAATTGCATAGGGGCAGCGTCTAAAAGAATATAGAATAGGCAACATCTACTGAATCCGTTTTAATTGGGCTAAAAAAAAATACGACTGTACTCACTGCAAGGATTTTAACAATGGATAGCAAATCTCTCGACATAATTTTATTCGGCGCTACCAGTTTTGTAGGAAAAATCACCACGCAATACCTTTTAACCGAAATCGGGCTTGGCAACGATATTAAATGGGCTATTGCTGGTCGTTCTTTAAGTAAATTAAAGCAATTAAAAACTGAATTAGGGCCCGAGGCAGAAGCTATACCCCATATAATAGCTGATAGCTCTGACTCCGCTAGTTTGACCAAAATGTGCCAACAAACTCGTGTTGTTCTATCAACGGTTGGCCCCTACGCGCTCTACGGTGAATCCCTTGTGGAAGCCTGTGTCAATAATGGTAACGATTACTGCGATCTTACCGGTGAGGCATACTGGATAAAAAAAATGCTCGACAAATACCAATTGAGAGCGCAAAAAACTGGCGCCAGAATCATTAACTGCTGTGGCTTTGATTCCATACCCTCTGATCTGGGCGTGTATTTTTTACACCAAGTGAGCCAGCAACAATTTGGCACTACCTTTAGCGATGTAAAACTTCGGGTCAAGGCAATGAAAGGGGGAGTTTCTGGCGGCACTGTCGCCAGTGGCATTGAAATGGCTAAAGCCGTCAAACGAGACCCCTCTCTACGGCGTAAAATGGGTAACCCTTATTTGCTTTGCCAGCCGCAAATATCAACCATCAAGCAACCTAGAATTTTAAAACCAGTGTTTGATAAGGACTTTAATGCTTGGTCTGCACCTTTTATTATGGAGACCATTAATAGCCGCATTGTTCTCAGATCAAATAATCTACAAAAAAGTAGCCATGATGACTTCACCTATGGTGAAGCTGTGCTGACTGGCAAAGGAAGAAAAGGTTATTTTCGCGCCTGGGGAGTCACCCTAGGCTTAGGTGGCTTTGCTCTAGCCGCAAAAAATAAATTTTTACGTTTTTTAATACAAACATTTGTTCTACCAAAACCCGGTCAGGGTCCCAGCTCTGAACAACAAGCAAATGGTTTTTTTGATCTTCGAATTATGGGTAAAAATAATCAACAGTCTGTTGTGGTTAAGGTCACCGGAGATAGAGATCCGGGCTATGGCTGTACCGCTAAAATGCTTACTCAAGCTGGCCTTTGCATGGCTTTTGATATTAGCAAGTCAGAGTTGCCTGGAGGGTTCTGGACGCCAGCAACCGCAATGCATAACAAGCTAATTAAAAGATTAGTAGCCTCTGCTGGAATGACTTTTGAAATTGTTGATCATTGAATAATGATGGGCAAAAAAAACCCGCGCTGAAAGCGCGGGGTTTTCCTGAGTGTAACAACTAAATTACTCAGATGCTCTATCCTTAATAGCATTAAGAATTACAGCCAAAGCTGCGGCATTAACGATCGTGCTTAGGTTTGCCATAATATCACTGATTGGACCACCTACTA
>JBMZEV010000055.1:0-7561 GCA_049615065.1 Porticoccaceae bacterium
AATTCAGATTTATTCACAGTGTTCCCCTTTTATTATGGAGTTAATTTTTCCAGTATTGATACGTTTCGGGCCGTTTAACCAATCTCTACCTAAGAAATCATTGGCCGCGTGCTAACTTTATACCAACGCTTAAATGTCTGGTCAAGCTAACTTTTAAAAAAAATTTACTCTACAGCCTAGTGAGTGCTTGGTCTTAGATCATTTTCCTGTACTTTTTCGACCCCACTTCCACGATTATAATCTTCTTCGCTCAATGGCTTAGGCGATGTTTCGAGTGCAATTTCAAGTACTTCATCGATCAATTTAACTGGGAAAATCTGTAGATCATTTTTAATCTTATCGGGTATTTCTTTTAGGTCCCTAGCGTTGTCATAGGGGATAATCACTGTAGTTATGCCGCCGCGATGGGCTGCTAATAATTTCTCTTTCAAACCGCCAATCTTTAGAACCTGGCCGCGCAGAGTAATCTCGCCGGTCATAGCCACAGAAGATTTTACCGGAATATTGGTCAGTACCGAGACCAATGCAGTGCACATACTAATACCTGCCGACGGGCCGTCTTTAGGTGTTGCCCCTTCGGGAACATGAATATGAATATCCTGTTCACGGTAGAAACTTTTTCGAATACCCAACTGCTGAGCGCGACTTCTAACCACCGTCAGAGCGGCCTGAATAGACTCTTGCATAACATCACCCAAGGAGCCGGTCTTCACCATATTGCCCTTGCCGGGTATAACCGATGATTCAATACTCAGCAATTCACCACCAACTTGAGTCCAAGCTAGACCAGTGGCTTGACCGATTTGGCTTTCAGCCTCGGCACGACCATAGTCAAAGCGGTGAACACCTAGCATGTCCTCTAGACCGTCTGACTTTAATACTATCTCGCCGTCTATTTCTTCGCGGACATTCTTAGTCACGGTTTTACGACAAATTTTTGCAATGTCACGTTCTAAACCACGAACACCTGCTTCGCGAGTATAAAAACGCACTATGTCTCGCAACGCATCTTCTTCGATATTCAATTCATTTGGCTTTAAGCCATTGGCCTTACTTTGCTTAGGAATCAAATATTTTTCAGCAATAGCCACTTTCTCATCTTCGGTGTAACCAGGGATACGAATAACTTCCATACGATCTAATAATGGCCCTGGAATATTCATAGAATTGGAGGTGCAAATAAACATTACCTCAGACAGATCATAATCCACCTCTAAATAATGGTCATTAAAGGTATGATTCTGCTCCGGATCTAATACTTCTAGTAAAGCTGAGGCAGGATCACCACGGTGGTCCATGCCCATTTTATCGATTTCATCGAGTAAAAAGAGTGGATTCTTGGTTTTAACTTTACTCAATTTTTGAATAATTTTACCCGGCAAAGAACCTATGTAGGTTCTGCGGTGACCACGAATCTCTGCTTCATCACGCACCCCGCCTAAACTCATTCTCACGAACTTTCTGCCGGTTGCTTTTGCGATCGACTCACCCAGCGACGTTTTACCCACACCTGGAGGCCCAACCAAACATAATACTGGGCCTTTCAGTTTTTTGACGCGCTTTTGCACCGCCAAAAACTCAAGGATTCGCTCCTTAACTTCTTCAAGGCCATAGTGGTCCCTACCAAGAGTATCTTCTGCATTCTTAATATCATGCTTAACCCTGGAGCGCTTCTTCCATGGCACACCGACCATCCAGTCAATATAGTTCCTTAAAACTGAAGCCTCCGCTGACATCGGCGACATCATTTTTAGTTTTGATATCTCGGAGCGAGCTTTTTCTAGGGCTGATTTAGGCATCCCTACTTCTTCAATTTTTGCTTCTAACTGCTCAAACTCGGAGACACCATCTTCATCCCCCAGCTCTTTTTGAATGGCTTTTATTTGCTCATTTAGATAATACTCGCGCTGACTTTTCTCCATCTGCTTCTTCACCCGACCGCGGATTCTTTGCTCAACTTCGGCCAGATCAATTTCAGATTCCATCAGCCCCATAAGATGATCAAAACGATGGGATAAATTAGCTATTTCTAGAACGTCTTGTTTTTGAGTTAGACTTAAAGTCATATGAGAAGCAATGGTATCAGCAAGACGATCATTATCGTCAATACCATTCACTGTTGAGACAACTTCTGAAGGAATTTTTTTACTGATATTGACGTATTGCTCAAACAATACCTTGGTAGCCCTAGCCAGGGCATCTAATTCTTTTTCATCAAGTCCATTGATGGCCAATTCGTTAAATTCTGTCTGAAGAAATTTTGGCCCTTCAATGGGATTAACCAGTTGTACTCTACTGACGCCCTCAACCAGAACTTTAAGTGTGCCATCTGGCAACTTAAGCAACTGCAATATTGTCGCTAGGGTTCCGATTTGATGAACATCATCTAGCGCAGGATCATCATCTGCAGGATCTTTTTGAGTAACCAAAACCACTTTTTTATTGGTGGCCATACCCTCTTCTAAAGCAAGGATTGATTTTTCTCGCCCTACAAACAGAGGCACCGCCATATGTGGATAAACCACCACATCGCGAAGGGGTAAAAGCGGGTATGTTTGTTCAGTTATTTGATCGGAATCCATCAGTTATTCTCCAGAGCTGTCGAGGCTGTCGACAAAAAACAATATTTACTATCTCTACGTTACTATATGGGGACTCGATTGAATAAAACAAGCGTTAAAAATAAAAAACTGTATGAATTGCATATATTGAATAAAAAAGGCGCCAAATGGCGCCTTTTAGTATTTAGTCGTCAGAAGCGACTTTTTTAGCTTCTTTTTGTTCATACACTAGCAAGGGTTCATTTTCACCATTGATCACTGAAGCGTCTACCACCACCTTGATAACATCGTCTTCCGATGGAATTTTGTACATGGTATCAAGCAATACTGTTTCAAGGATGGAGCGCAAGCCGCGAGCACCTGTTTTACGCTCTATGGCTTTTTCCGCAATAGCCTCAAGTGCTTCTTGACGGAGATCCAACTCAACAGACTCCATTCCAAACAATTCTTGATACTGTTTTAGTAGGGCATTTTTTGGCTCAACTAATATATTGATTAATGCGTCGCGATCAAGCTCGGCAAGTGTGGCAACAACCGGTAGGCGACCAATAAATTCTGGGATCAATCCATAACCAATCAAATCACTTGGCTGAACATCTAACAGCGTTTCACCGACAGACTTGCGATCATCTTTGCTATTAACTTCGGCACCAAAACCTATACCACCTTTCTCCGAACGCTCACGAATAACTTTTTCAAGTCCAGCAAATGCGCCACCACAAATAAATAGAATATTCGAGGTATCTACCTGAAGAAATTCTTGCTGAGGATGCTTGCGCCCTCCCTGAGGAGGCACAGAGGCAACGGTACCCTCAATTAATTTTAGCAGAGCCTGCTGAACACCCTCACCAGATACATCTCGGGTAATTGATGGGTTATCGGATTTTCTTGAGATCTTATCAATCTCATCAACATAAACAATGCCACGCTGAGCCTTGTCGACATCATAATCACATTTCTGCAGTAACTTTTGGATAATATTTTCAACATCCTCGCCTACATAACCGGCTTCGGTCAGTGTCGTAGCATCTGCAATTGTGAAAGGAACATCAAGCAATCTAGCCAAGGTTTCAGCAAGTAAGGTTTTACCACTACCGGTTGGACCAATAAGCAGAATATTACTTTTACCCAACTCAACATCGACTTTATCACTAGCGGCTTGCAACCGTTTATAGTGGTTATAAACCGCTACAGAAAGTATTTTCTTAGCGCGCACTTGGCCAATAACATACTGATCAAGAATGTCTTTGATCTCAGTAGGAACTGGCAATCTGTTGGGTGATTCTTGATCGTCAGATGCCTGCGTTTCCTCTGAAATAATATCGTTACAAAGATCAACACACTCATCACAAATATAAACAGAAGGACCAGCAATTAGTCGGCGAACTTCATTCTGATTTTTACCACAGAAAGAACAGAACAGAAGCTTGCCACCATCATTTGTCGTGTCATCATCACTCATATCTGAAACCTATATTATTAGTTTTAGAAATTATTAGTTGACTTAATAACAAGAGCACTTTAGCCGCGCTTGTCCAACACCTCGTCAACAAGACCATAGTCTTTTGACTCTTCAGCACTCATAAAGTTATCGCGCTCTGTATCCTGCTCAACTTTTTTAATCGGCTGACCGGTATGCTCGGCCATAAGTGTGTTAAGACGCTCTTTAATCTTCAAGATTTCTTGAGATTGAATATGAATATCAGTTGCCTGACCTGAAGCACCACCACTGGGCTGATGAATCATAGTTCGAGCATTGGGCAAACAATAACGTTTTCCAGCCGCACCTGCCGCTAGCAGAAATGCACCCATAGATGCTGCCTGACCTATACACATGGTACTGACATCAGGTTTAATAAACTGCATGGTGTCATAAATCGACAGCCCAGCAGTGACTGAACCACCTGGCGAGTTGATATATAAATGGATATCTTTGTCTGGATTTTCTGATTCTAAGAAAAGCAATTGAGCAACAATTAAGTTGGCCATATGATCTTCAACCTGACCTACCAAGAAGATCACTCGCTCTTTTAACAGGCGAGAATAGATATCGTAAGCTCTCTCTCCACGAGAAGACTGCTCTACCACCATGGGCACAAGCCCACTGGCCTGTGGGTCTAGCAAATGTGGGCTATTGTTTGAATTTTGGAACGTCATAAGGTCCTCCCTGATGGTTATACGTTTGAAATAGCAATAACGAGCATATATTCTTTGAATTATACGCCAATCTACTAAAATCTGTACAATAAGAGAACCTTAATTATGCCTCAGTTTCGGGATCAGGCTTAACCGCATCCTCGTAAGACAATTTTTCTTCTTTAACCTTTGCCTTAGAAAGCACAAGTTCAGTCACCTGATCTTCGAGAACCACAGCCTCTACTGAGCTGAGAAGCTCTGGCTTGCTGTAGTAATAATCAACGACTTCTGATGGCTGCTCATAGGTAGAGGCAATTTCATCAATCTTCGCTCGCACCTGATCTTCAGCTGGCGATAGGGACTCAACATTAACCACTTCAGAAACAATAACGCCCAATGATGCACGACGCTTAGCTTTGTCTTTAAACATATCGTCTGGCAACATATTTAGATCAAATTCTTGACCGCCACCAAACTGCTGGATCATTTGCTTTTTCAACTGCACAATTTCATTGGCAACCAATGCTTCTGGCACATCTACTTTATTCAATTTGTATAGCTGATCCATAATACGATTTTTAACCTTGGTACGTATCGCATTATTTAGCTCGCGCTGCATATTGGCTTCAACATCTTCGCGGAATTTTTCTTCGCCGCCAGTTTCAACGCCATACAATTTAAAGAAATCATCATCCAAAGCTGGAAGCGTCTTAGCTTCAACAGAATTAACTTTGACTGCAAAAGATACGGTCTTACCCTTAAGCTCTTCAGCGTGATAATCCTTAGGGAATTTAAGCTTTAAGACAGTCTCGTCGCCAGCACTAACACCAACCAAGCCTTCTTCAAAACCAGGAATCATACTGTTTGAACCTAGGACTAACTCCTGACCTTCAGCAGAACCACCAGGGAATTCTTTTTTGCCACGCAGAGTGCCAACAAAATCGATATTGACTTTATCACCGTCTGCAGCGGGATTTTCTGTTGAATCAAAAGATGCCTGCTGATTGCGCAATACATCAACCATCTTTTCAAGATCATCTGAATTGATATCTGCTACTGGACGAGCGATTGAAACCTTGGCTAAATCAGCCAACTTAACTTCAGGATAGACTTCAAAAGTAGCTTTGTACTCTAAATCCTGGCCCGCATTATCAACAACACCTTCAATTTTTGGCTGACCTACAGGCTTAAGGTCTTCTTGCTTGATAGCCTCATAAAAACTTGAGTTAATCACTTCGCCTAAAACTTCTTGACGAACAGCCTTGCCATATTGCTGCTGAACCACTTTTAAAGGAACCTTGCCTTTACGGAATCCCTTGATATTGACTGTTTTAGTGGCCTTTTGAAGGCGCTGTAATACATCAGAATCAATCTTATCTGCAGGAATTATAACCTTTACCTGCCGTTCAAGACCTTTGCTAGACTCAATGGAAACCTGCATGAAAAAACCTCTTGAAATGTCACCCAACTTAGAAGGATATGACAGGGATTTAACCCTGAGATCAACATGGTGATATTATTTAAAATGGTACGAGTGGAGAGACTTGAACTCTCACGGGTCACCCCACTGGAACCTAAATCCAGCGCGTCTACCAATTCCGCCACACTCGCAAAAAAATTTTAACTACACGTCAACCTAATGTTGGGTTTTTAGCGCCCTTTATTTTGGTCTACGTGAAAAAGGCGGCAATTCTGCCACAGCAACATATATTCATCAACCAAATAGTGAACTTTTAAACAAAGTTTTTCGCTAAATCTAAGAAAAAAATAACAATTTATACTTCAGGCGTCAAAAACATAGGTAGTGCACTAAGGACAATTTCCTCAGCACGATTGACGTCAGCATATACGCCATCAATAAATAATTTAGCTATACCATGAAGAGTACCCCAGATAATCTGGGCCACTCGCAGGGGGTTGTCACCATTCACTAAATTTATGGTTTGCCAATGCGCAATCATTTCAACCTGATGCTGAAAGGTAGCATGGGAAATGTCCTGTAATTCTTGGGTACATTTAGACTGCTTCCAAATACAACGCCCAAACATTAATTCGTACTCTTCGGGATTATTTGTGGCAAAGGTTATATAGCCTAGAATGTATTGCTCAAATTTATCCCTCTCTGGCAACAACTCAGAATTTAGCTGATTAAGTGATTCCTGCCATCGTTTAAAACCATTAGCCGCAATAGCACAGAGTAAATCGTTCTTATCCTCAAAATAGTGGTAAGCCGCAGTTCTTGAAACGCCAACCTTTTCAGCCAGTTTACGAAGTGAAAGAGACTCAATACCCCTGTCCGCTATCATTTCAGTAGCAGCCACAAGTAGAGTCTGGCGAAGATTGCCATGATGGTAGCTTGAATTATCTTTTAGTGGCGACGTATTAGCAGTCATATGGCAAATATAACAACCAATCTTGACAGTGTCAAAATGAGGGCGTAATCTCATAAATACAGAATGACGTAATTAAAAAGAAAAAGAGGCGCATATTATGGACAATGGCAACTACCCCAACCTTTTAGCACCCCTAGACCTTGGTTTTACCCAGCTAAAAAACAGAGTTTTAATGGGGTCTATGCATACCGGTCTTGAAGAAGCTGAAAACGGCCACCAGCGAATGGCCGCTTTCTTTGCTGAGCGCGCCAAAGGCGGTGTCGGCCTTATTGTAACCGGCGGTGTTGGTCCCAATGCCGAGGGCGGTACCCATTCAGCCACCAAGAATTTGCAAAACCAACAGGATATAGAAGATCATCGGGTAATTACCGAAGCCGTCCATCAGCATGATGGTAAAATTTGCTTACAGATTCTTCACACAGGTCGCTACGCCTACTCACCTCATTTAGTCGCGCCATCTGCCATCCAAGC
>JBMZEV010000056.1:0-7271 GCA_049615065.1 Porticoccaceae bacterium
CCAGCTCTTTCCTGTACCAATTTGGGCACCAGAAATCCGGGTAACTCAGCTTGAATGTGGCTAAAAATTTCCACAGCTTGATTCTTGGATACATCAAAGTGACTGGCGCCCTGAACAGGATCTAACATATGTAGATAATAGGGCATAATGCCTGCATCAAATAGTTTTTCACTCAGTTCGATAAGTTCCTGACTGCTATTATTAATCCCTCTAAGAAGAACACTTTGATTAAGCACTTTTATCCCGGCTTTATTTAATCGATCAACTCCTTGGCTAAGCTCTGTGCTTATTTCATTGGCATGATTTATATGCAGCACAAAGGTGGGTTTTAATCGGGTATTGCCTAGCCAATTTAGCAGTTGATCATCAATTCTGGAGGGTATCACTACCGGCATTCTGGTATGAATACGCAGTCGTTTAATATGCTTAATAGATTCTATTTCACTGGTTAGCCAGCGTAAAAAATTATCATTAGCCGCCAGCGGATCGCCGCCGCTGTATATCACCTCATTAATTTCTGGCTTAGTTTTTAGATAGTCTAGCGCCTTAAGCCATTGCTGTTTGCTCTGGCGATTTTCATCGTAGGGGAAATGCCGGCGAAAACAGTAGCGGCAATTTATCGCACAGTTGGGGCTGATAATCATCAGCACTCTACTGCGATATTTATGTACAATGCCAGAAACCGGATTGTAGTTAGATTCATCCACTGGATCGGTGCTGAAGTGGTTATCAATAGCTAGTTCAGACTTAACGGGCAGTACCTGTTTTAGTAGAGGGTCATCTGGGTTGCCATATTCCATCAGTTGCACAAAGGGCTGAGGCACTTTTATTGGAAAATCTTTAGCGGCTTGCTCAGTGGCATTTAAATTCTCAGGTGTTAGCCCTAGTTGATTGAGTAATTCATCAATTGAGCTGACACAGTGACTTAATTCAGCTTTCCAGTCTGAACAAAGATTAATCGGTTGGCTTATAGGGCTAATTGACATTTAATAGTAGTTTAAACATTGTCTATAGCGTCGAGTTTACGCTATTTTTTGTAAACCGTGGCGATTACAGGAATAATTTTTTTGAATAATGATAATGCCTTTATGAGGCAAGCATTGGACTTAGCGCAACAGGCCGTCAGTATAGAGGAAGTACCAGTGGGTGCTATCGTGGTTGCCAATGGTGAAGTCATTGGTCGAGGGTTTAATTGCCCTATAGATTCTAATGATCCAACCGCCCATGCCGAAATTGTTGCTATGCGTGATGCGGCAAATAATTTGGGTAACTATCGATTATCTGGTTGTGAGCTTTATGTGACTATTGAGCCCTGTACTATGTGTTTGGGTGCTATGGTGCATGCGCGTATAAAGCGCGTTATTTTTGGTGCGCTTGAGCCGCGTGCCGGTGCTTTTGCCAGTAACCCAATGCTGATGGATGCGGATCATTTCAACCATAAGATCGAATGGAGCGGTGGTGTTTTAGAACAGGACTGTAGTGAATTGATAAAGGAATTTTTTAAAGGTCGAAGGTCAAAGTGAATCTGGAGTGACCGGTTGCCAATGTTCCAACTCATTGGTGTCTATTGTGTCCATGGTGGGTTGCTTGGAAACAGAGTTTAGCTGTAAGTAAGATCTGTAGTACTGAATATTATCGACATAGATAACCGGTTCGTTTCCACGCGCGTAACCTCTTTTAACGGTGCTGTAAAATTTCTTTTTACTGAGTAATGGTAAATGTTCTCTGACATCAACCCATAGATCGGGGTTTTTATTATTCCTAGCGGTCAAGATTCTGGCGTCTTCTAAATGACCAAACCCAACATTATAGGCTGCAAGAGCAAATAGGGTTCTATCAGGATCGCTGATACGCTCGGGCAACCGCGATTTTAGTTTTAGGAAATATGCCACGCCTCCTTCAAGGCTTTGAGTGGGGTCTAATCGATTGCTTACGCCCATTTCTTTGGCGGTATTTAATGTCAGCATCATTAAGCCGCGAACGCCAGTGGGTGATTTAGCCCGAGGATTCCAGTGAGATTCCTGATAGGCAATAGCTGCAATAAGATGCCAATCTAGTTGATATTTTTCTGCCGCTGTTTTAAATAAAGATTCATATTTTGGCAGCCGTTGATCAACAAGTTGACCAAGTTGTTTGGAGTCTGCGGCTGAGAAACGTTTTGTTTGTGAAAAAAGCTGTTGTTTTACATTCTCAAGTTGTCCGCTATTGGTGTATTGTTTTAGGAAGTGATTAGCAGCAGCCAAAAGGGTGCCATCTCCATTGGCCGGAAATGCCCAAGCAATTGATTGAGGCTCGGTCACATCAAAGGCTTTTCGAGCGTTGGGAAAGATATGTCGGTTGGTTTCGAATGCTAGTGAGTCGGTGATGGTATAACTAATTTCGCCATCATGTACCTTGCGAATCATTTCACTTATTTCAGCATCATTTTCTTCATGCCATTTTAGTTCGGAAAACTGCTGACTCAGTTGTTGTAGATTTTCACTATGTGATGAATTGGCAATAACCGATAAGTTTCCTTGTAAGTCATTGATCGATTGGGGTTGTTTGTCGCCAGCGCGATAAATCAACTGTTGAACAACCTGATGGTAAGGCAGTGAAAATTGCAATGATTTTCTGCGATCTGCCGTTCTTACCAGATTGGCTGCAGCAAAGTCACCCTGCGGCCCGCCCACTGATAGCAGTAGACTGGATAGGGTGGATTTAGTGGTTACTTTGAGATCGACTCCGAGGCTATCGGCAAATGCTTTTGCCACAATATATTCAAAGCCATTTTTGCCATCCCCATCCTCAAAATAAGTAGTGGCTCCCGGGAGGGTTAGAACCACCAAATGCCCACGCTTTGTGACTTTTTCAAGATCACTAAGATGAGTGCTTTCTGAAATATAGGCCAAGCAGATTATTGCAATAGCGCTAAGCATGATGCGATTGCGAATATTTTTTATGCCTGAGGAAAATGGATCCACTTATGGCCCTTATGGCTGTGCTAGGTCAGATGATCTAGTCGATTTAGCGATTATTTTACATGCTTTAGCATTTCTAGCTAAATTTCTATGTAATCTTATTCATCTATCCCTGCCTAAAACATAAATTTTCAGATAAAATGTGCGGATTAAAATAACTGCTTAATTTTGGGACTCACCCTGTATGATTATTATTTCTGGCGCACCCGCTCTCTCCGCCTTTCGCCAAAGAAAATTGCTTGTTAGCTTAAAACAGGCAGTCCCCACAATAACTGATGTTAAAGCAGAATATCAGCACTTTGCTGAAACCTCGGCACCGCTATCCAGTAACCATACTCATACTCTTGAAGCATTAATGCAATATGGCCCAATGGAGCATGCAGTTTCTGCTTCAGGTCAATTGCTTCTGGTTGTGCCTAGGCCTGGTACTATTTCGCCTTGGTCAAGTAAGGCAACCGATATTGCGCATAACTGTGGTCTTGATGCTGTGGTGCGTATTGAGCGCGGAACGGCTTATTATATTGAGTCTAGCGAATCATTGTCAGAACAGCAGTTAAAGCAGGTTGGTGATCTATTACATGATCGCATGGTTGAGACTGTATTGACTGATTTACAGCAAGCGCAAACGCTTTTTGTTCAGCATCAGCCGGCACCGCTAACCGAAGTGGATATTATGACCGGTGGCGTTGAGGCATTAAAAGAGGCAAATATTTCTCTAGGTCTGGCTTTGGCCAACGATGAAATTGAGTACTTAGTTTCAAGCTTTCAGGGGCTAGAGCGCAATCCAACCGATGCCGAATTGATGATGTTTGCTCAGGCAAACTCTGAGCACTGCCGGCACAAAATTTTCAATGCTAGCTGGACATTGGATGGCGAAGATCAGCCCAATAGTCTCTTTGGCATGATTCGCAATACCCACAAGTTGGGTGGCGAAAATGTTCTTTCAGCCTATTCGGATAATGCAGCGGTGGTTGCCGGCAGTATGGGCGGTCGTTTCTATCCTGACCCATCCTCAAAAGAATATGGTTATTCTCAAGAGCCAGTGCATCTATTGATGAAAGTTGAAACCCATAACCACCCAACCGCTATTGCGCCTTTTTCTGGGGCAGGCACTGGTTCTGGTGGTGAAATCCGCGACGAGGGTGCTGTGGGTAGAGGTTCAAAGCCCAAAGTTGGTTTAGTGGGCTTTACGGTGTCTAACCTTCAGATCCCCAACTATACCCAGCCTTGGGAAGAAGATTATGGTAAGCCGGATCGTATAGTGTCGGCGCTGGATATTATGATTGAGGGCCCGATTGGGGGTGCAGCATTCAATAATGAATTTGGCCGGCCTAATCTCTGTGGTTACTTCCGCACCTTTGAGGCGGATTTTAATGGTGAACGACGCGGCTACCACAAGCCAATAATGATTGCTGGAGGTTACGGCAATATTCGTGAAGAGCATGTGGATAAGTCTGAGTTTTCTCCCGGTGCCAAATTGGTGGTGTTGGGTGGCCCTGCTATGTTGATTGGGCTAGGAGGCGGTGCCGCATCCAGTATGACTACCGGCAGTAGTTCAGCCGATTTGGATTTTGCCTCGGTTCAGCGTCAGAACCCAGAAATTGAACGGCGCTGTCAGGAAGTGATCGACCAATGCTGGCAACTGGGTGATACCAACCCGATTGCTTTTATCCATGATGTGGGTGCCGGTGGTCTATCCAATGCCTTACCTGAACTGGTGAAAGATGGCGGTACAGGTGGAACCTTTGAACTGCGAACAGTGCCCAACGATGAGCCTGGTATGTCGCCGGTTGAAATTTGGTGTAATGAAGCGCAAGAGCGCTATGTATTGGCAGTAAAGCCAGAAGATATCCAGCGTTTTGAAGCTATTTGTCAGCGCGAAAGATGTCCATTTGCCGTAGTGGGTGAGGCGACAGAAGATAAAACTATTCGAGTTTCAGATCAGCAGTTTGGCAATAATCCAGTTGATCTGCCGATGTCGGTGCTGTTCGGCAAGCCGCCAAAAATGCACCGTACAGCGGAAAAACAAGAAGTAGTAAGTGAAGATTTCGCTACTCAATATTTAAATATTAATGAAGCGGTTGTGCGCGTGTTGCAGCACCCTGCGGTTGCCAGTAAAAGTTTTCTAATCACCATTGGTGATCGCTCGGTTACTGGCATGGTGGCGCGAGATCAAATGGTCGGTCCATGGCAGGTGCCGGTAGCTGATTGTGCTGTGACTACGGTTACCTATGATAGTTATGCTGGTGAGGCAATGGCTATGGGTGAGCGCACACCACTAGCGCTAATTAATGCACCGGCCTCGGGTCGCATGGCTATTGGTGAGGCCATTACAAATATCTCTGCCACGCGCATTGCCGATATTAAAGATATTAAACTTTCGGCAAACTGGATGTGCGCCGCGGGTTCTGCCGGCGAAGACGAAAAACTTTACCGCACAGTGGAAGCTGTGGGCATGGATCTATGTCCAAAACTGGGTATAACCGTGCCAGTAGGAAAAGACAGTATGTCGATGCGCACGGCGTGGCAAGAACAGGATCAAGATAAGTCGGTGACAGCGCCAATGTCGCTAATTATTACAGGCTTTTCTCCGGTAGTTGATGTGCGCAAAACATTAACCCCTCAGCTGCATGATCTAGATGAAGAAACACAATTAATCCTGCTTGATTTAGGTGCTGGCGCCAACCGCCTAGGTGGTTCAATACTGGCGCAGGTATATTCTCAGATGGGCAGTGTGGCGCCGGATGTGGACGATGCCGATAGGCTAAAAGCCTTTTTTAATACCATGCAAAGCCTGATCGAAAGCAATAGCTTGCTGGCCTATCATGACCGCTCAGATGGTGGTTTATTTACCACTTTAGCCGAGATGGCATTTGCTGGACATACTGGTATTTCTGTCGATATTGGCGCCTTAGATCAAGATGTAATGGCAGTGTTGTTTAATGAGGAGTTGGGCGCTGTTATTCAGGTCAAAGCAGATCAGGCAGAAGAGGTTTTAGGGCAATTTTCCAATGCCAATATTAATGCTCATGCCATAGGTACCGTTAACCGTGCTGATAGCATAGATATTAGTTCTAGTGGTGATCTGCTGTTTTCAAAGCCGCGAACGGAATTACAAGAACACTGGAGCCGCACCTCCTATCAGATTGCTGCGCGCAGAGATAATGCCGATTGCGCTAAAGAAGAATTTGATCGCATTTCCAACCCTGATGAGGGCTTATCAGCCAAGCTTAGCTATGACCCTTCAGAGGATATTTGTGCGCCCTATATTCACAAAGGTGCAAAACCCAAGATGGCTATTTTGCGAGAGCAGGGGGTAAACAGTCACTTAGAAATGGCGGCGGCATTTGATCGCGCCGGATTTAGTGCGGTAGATGTTCATATGAGTGACTTGCTAGCCGAGCGTCAGTCACTGCAGGACTTTTCTGGTCTGGTTGCCTGTGGTGGTTTCTCTTATGGCGATGTTTTGGGGGCGGGTGAAGGCTGGGCTAAGACGGTCTTATTTAATAACCAGTTGCGCGACCAGTTCGAACAATTTTTCCATCGTCCAGAAACCTTTAGTTTAGGTGTCTGTAACGGTTGTCAGATGTTATCCAATCTGAAAACCCTTATTCCAGGTGCTGAGCTTTGGCCGCGCTTTGTGCGCAACCTATCGGAGCAATTTGAAGCGCGCTTTTCTTTGGTTAGGGTTGAAGAATCGCCATCTATTTTGATGCAGGGCATGGCGGGGTCCTATATGCCAATTGCGGTATCCCATGGCGAGGGTCGAGCAGAATTTGCCGATTCAGCTGCCTTAGAAAATTTACAACAAACTAATCAAATAGCACTGCGCTATTTGGAAAATAATTTGCAGGTGGCTTCCAAGTATCCCGCCAACCCCAATGGTTCGCCCGACGGTATTACTGGCGTAACATCGACTGATGGTCGTGCAACCCTGATGATGCCGCATCCTGAACGTGTGTTTCGCACTGTGCTAAACTCATGGCACCCCGAGGAATGGGGCGAGGACAGTGGATGGATGCGATTATTTAGAAACGCAAGGGTTTTTGTAGACTAAACTAAGAGGTGGGTTATGAATAAACTTCCAAACGAACCAGAATTAGTTAAAAAAGCACTGCAAGTGGGAGCTGTCTACGCCCAGAAGCGTGCCTATGGCAAGATTGAATCTCAGGATTCAGTTAAACTTAAAGTCGAATTTATCTATCGCGTATTAGTGGAAGATAAGCTAATACAGCCCCTCGCTAAAGATCAAATAAGCGACCCCAATATGCGCCATAAGTTGGCGCTGTGGATTTCCCGACAGTTGCCTGC
>JBMZEV010000057.1:0-7126 GCA_049615065.1 Porticoccaceae bacterium
TCGATCGATTGACCGGGCAGACGAATACTTGAGGTCGGCTTTATAGCCAGATGAGCGACTATATCCTGACCGGAAGAAATACCACCTAGCACACCACCGGAGTTATTGGACAAAAAGCCGTCGGGCGAGATTTCATCGCGGTGCTCGGTACCCTTTTGTGCTACCACATCGAAGCCTGCACCAATTTCCACGCCTTTAACCGCATTAATACCCATTAGGCCATGGGCAATTTCTGCGTCGAGACGATCGAATACGGGTTCACCTAGACCCACAGGCATATTGCGCGCTTCTACGGTGACTTTTGCGCCCACAGAGTTACCTTCTTTGCTTAATGCCTGCATATAGGTTTCTAAATCAGAAATCTTGCTGGCATCGGGAAAGAAGAATGGGTTGGTTTCGATCACATCGCGATCAAAACTGTCTGGCACTACCGGCCCCAACTGGGAGACATAGCCAAATATATCTATGCCCAACTGTTGTTTTAGGTATTTTTTGGCAATCGCCCCTGCCGCTACGCGCATCGCCGTCTCTCGGGCTGAACTGCGACCACCGCCGCGGTAATCGCGCTCACCGTACTTTTGATGGTAGGTGTAATCGGCGTGGGAAGGTCGAAATAGATCTTTGATATTGCCGTAATCTTTGGACTTTTGATCTTTGTTGTTAATGATCATGCCAATCGCAGTACCAGTGGTTTTACCTTCAAAGATACCCGATAGAATCTGAACTTCGTCATCCTCTTTGCGTTGAGTGGTGTATCTTGACTGACCGGGTTTGCGGCGATCGAGATCGGGCTGAAGATCGGCGGAACTAATTTCTAGCCCCGGAGGACAGCCGTCGACAATACAGCCGATAGCAGGCCCGTGGCTTTCGCCAAAGCTAGTTACGGTAAATAATTTTCCAATGGTATTGCCAGCCATAAGATTCTCAGCACGTTTATTTTGTTTAAGGCGAGATTATACGCAAATTAGCCGCGCTTGTGCAGAGTCTGTCTATTTATTCGTTACTATAAATTATTAGTAGCTTAAGCAAAGCAATCTGCATATTGGCGCAATTGACTGCGACTTAGGACAAATACCCCGCCATCGCCTTGGGTAAATTCGAGCCATGTAAAGGGCACTTGGGGAAAGGCTTTTTCTAGTGCAACCGCTGAATTACCCACTTCGACGATTAAAACACCCTGCTCGGTTAAGTATTGCGAAGCTTCACGCAATAGGCGTCGGGTAAAGTCGAGGCCGTCATTGCCTGAGGCTAGGGCTAAATCGGGCTCATGGCTGTATTCGTCGGGCATAGAGGCTAAATCATCGGCATCCACATAGGGTGGGTTGCTTACAATTAGATCAAAACTATTTTTGGCGCTGTTATCAAAGGCTGAAAACAGATCGGATTGAATGGCACTGACGCGATCATTTAATTCATGTTGTTGGATATTAATCGCGGTTACTTGCAGCGCTTCATCAGAGATATCACTGAGCACCACCTGAGCCTTTTCGAAAGCGTAGGCGCAGGCTATACCGATACAGCCACTGCCAGTGCAAAGGTCGAGAATTTTCTTTGGTGTTTGCGGGCACCAAGGCTGAAATTGATTGTAAATCAGTTCGGCAATCGGCGAGCGCGGTACGATAACTCTTTCATCTACATAAAAAGGCAGGGTACAAAACCATGCCTGTTTGGTGATATAGGGTGCGGGAATACGCTCTTTAATACGGCGCTGATACAAAGCGGTTATTTTTTGCTGATCTTCAATAGAGACTGAATTTTCCAATAGTGCGCGATCGGCATCTGGTGGTAAATTTAATACAGCAGACAGCAAATAAACCGCTTCGTCCCAAGCATTGTCAGTGCCGTGACCAAAATAGATTTCGCTCTGCTCGAACAGTGATTGGCCATATTCAAGCATTTCACCAATGGTTTTTGTCTGTATTGACACCTTTTTTCCTTTTAGACCATATTTAATTGGTCTATTTTACCTGTCAAACTAGTAATGGTCTGTAGTTTATTGGAAAATGTCTATGCAACAGCCAAATAAAAAGAGGGTCCATAATGAGAGACGAATATCTTAAAATTATTGAGAGCACTGGTGAGGATGTCAATCGCCCTGGTCTACTAGATACACCAGATCGAGCAGCTAAGGCATTTGAATATCTTACTAGCGGCTACACTATGGATCTTAAGGAAGTAATCAATGATGCGCTGTTCCCTTCTGATTCTGAAGAAATGGTGATTGTTAAGGATATAGAGCTATTTTCTCTATGCGAACATCACCTGCTACCCTTTATTGGTAAATGTCATGTTGCCTATATCCCCAGTGGACAGGTTATTGGCTTATCTAAGGTGGCTCGCATAGTCGATATGTTTGCCCGTCGACTGCAAATTCAAGAAGCACTGGCTCAGCAAATTGCATCGACCATTCAGGAAGCCACCAATGCTCGTGGCGTGGGTGTGATTGTTGAAGCTAAGCATATGTGTATGATGATGCGCGGTGTTGAAAAGCAAAACTCGTCGATGAAGACTTCGGCTATGCTTGGAACATTCCGCACCGATCAAGCGACTAGAACTGAGTTCTTAGCCCTGCTTAATAATCAGTAGCAAACCAGTAGCTTAAAAATTAGCTCTTACTAGGATTGAAAAAACTGCTGAGCTTTTTCAGCGACTTGCTGTGCCTGATCCTCTAAATGCAGATGGTGAGAACCCGCCATAGAAACTACTTCAATATGTGGCACCCATTGTTGTAATTGCGGCTGAATAGGCCCCTGAAGCAGACCACTCTGGGCTTGAATCAACATCATCGGGCATTGAATTGCGGTAAAGAAGCTTTCGCACTGATCCTTGGTAAATGTGATCATCGATGAAGATTTTAAACGTTGATCATTGCGCCAAGAAAACTTGCCATTGATCTCCACTACACCGCGCTCAGCCAAAATAGTTGCTGCCTGTTTTTGCAGTGGCACAAAGCCATTCTCTCTGGCCTGCACTGCATCTTCAAAAGAATTAAAAGCCGAGGGTTTAATGGTTTGAAAACGCTTTTTATCAGTAATGGCCTTAGCCAATTGACCCGCCGCATTGCCCGGTTTAGTTGGAATGGGAAAATAACTATCAATAAGCAGACAGTGACTAACTAATTTAGGGAAGGTACCTGCAAACAGGGCGGAGACAATGGCACCGCGGGAATGCCCTAGTAACGAAAATTGCTCCCAACCCATTTGTTCTGATATAGCCAGCACATCAGCAATATCCTGCCAAATATCATATCCAGAATCTGCCGAACGATCGCCACTTTGGCTATGCCCTGCCATATCCACCGCAATAACATGCATACCCTGTAAATGCGGCAACATCTGATCGAAACTATTGGCATTATCGAGCCAGCCGTGAAGTGCAATCACCGGCAATCCTGAGGGGTCGCCCCACTCCTTTGCCGCTAACTGCACGCCATTCGATTCAAATGTGCGATGTTTTATGAACTCAATCGACATGATATACCCAATTTAAATTAGCTAGCCCCTTATACGCATAATCCATGCTTAACGATGCCATACTGGCGGTGGCCATTCTTACACTGGAATTACCTATTAAATAATCTATCCAGTAATCTAATAATGGCAGATGTCCCACCATTAATATTTTTTTATTGTCAAAGGTGTTAATTTGACCTTCAATTTGGTCAATTCTTGTATCTGGGAGAAGAAAGTCTACTACCTGAACATCGCAGTCGAGCTTGGCATTGGCGACAAAAATCTCGGTAGTTTGGCAAGCCCGCAGCAATGGACTGGTCAAAACTAGTTCAACAGCGTCGATTTTATCAGCGTATGCTTTAGCCATTTTTTCGACTTGAAGCTTACCTCTCGCTGTAAGCTGTCTGGCACTATCTGGCAAGCTAAACTCAGCGTCACCATGACGCATCAGTACAAGTTCCACTGTTAAAAAATGCTTTGTCTAAAGCGAACTAGCTAGCATCCTTATCACTGGGTCGGTCACCCGCGGTAAATGAGGGTATATCTTCATCGCTAACATCTAAATCTGTCTCGGCATCAACATATTCTGCGTCTTTAGCTTCCGTGGTCGCCGCAACAGAGTAACCTTCCGATGGTTCTAGAGTGGGCCAATCATCAAACGGAAAGGGCTTATCATTGCTATTAAAGGTTAGAAACATAATTGCCTGATACACCCATTTACCAAGGCCCTGACCAAGATTTCGCAGATTTTCATTATCTCTGCCAAAAATTAAAACCAGTGCAAATTGCACCACCACAACAATACTTACTAATAACCGAGCTACCATTACCAATAGTGCAAAAAGCACCATATAGGCGAGTCTTATCCATGTATCTACATTTGTTAGGGACAGGTTTCCATTAATCATTTGCTTTCACCGTAAATTCAACGTCTGTGTTTTGTTCTGCCAACATCATGGCTTTTAAAGATTCCACAATCGAGAGACCCTCGAACATGGTTGAGTATAGACCGGACGCGAGTGGCATATAAATACCTAGCTCCTCGGACTTTTGTTTTACTAATTTGGTGGTATTTACACCCTCGGCAACCTGACCTACAGAGGCTATAGCCTGCTCGAGCGATTCACCGCGCCCAAGCGCAGTACCAATGCGAAAATTGCGACTAAGGGGCGAGGTGCAGGTTACATACAGATCGCCTACCCCACTAAGCCCAAGAAAAGTCAGTGGGTTGGCACCTAGCTGGGCGGCAAAGCGACTCATTTCTGCAAGACTACGAGTAAGTACCACACTCTTAGTATTTTGGCCTGCATTCATAGATTCGGCAATACCTGAAACTATGGCGTAAATATTTTTTAACGCGCCACCCAGTTCAACACCATAGCGATCATGATTGGCATAGACGCGAAAATAATTGGACGCTAATAATTCTTGAACTCTGGCACAAAGTTCATCTGATTCGCTGGCGATGACTGTTGCTGTAATTTGAAATTGAGCAATTTCTGCCGCCAGATTGGGGCCACTAATAACCCCGACTTCACACTGAGGAATTTCTTGCTCCAGAATTTGGCTTGGCAACATAAAAGTATCCGCTTCAATGCCCTTGGCGGTACTAATTAATAATGTATCTGCAGACAGTAATGACTTAGCTTTGCGTGCCAGCTGTCTAAATGAACTACTAGGTACAGCAAAAAATACCACATCGGCTTGTTCCAGTGCCTGATTAAGGTCATTGGTTAAATTAAGCGATGGATTAAGCTGATAACCGGGCAGATAATTTGAATTTTCACCTGTGGCCTGTATTTGCCTAAGACTATCTTCACTGCGCATCCATAGGGTAACCGAGTAATTATTCTCAGCCACCATATTGGCAATGGCAGTACCAAAACTGCCACCACCCAACACTGCTATTTTTAGCTTATTAGTATTTTCCAACTGAAACCGCTCCAAAATCCTTGGCTTTATGCATTGGCATTATAGGTACTGACGGCAGTGATGTCAGCCATCTTCAAATAAAAAAAAGCGCCCTATTAAGGGCGCTTTTGAGTGATAGCTGAATTATTGAAACATCAGCTTATTCAATTCCTGTACAAACTGTGCAGGATTTTCAAGCTGCCTACCGGCTGATAGTGCTGCCTGATCAAATAAAACCGAGGCTAAACGCCCGGCATTTTCATCGTCTTTTTCAGCGGCTAACTTAGTCACCAATGGATGTTCCATATTAAGCTCTAAAATAGGCTTAGTCTCTGGCACTGCCTGACCTGCAGCCTGCATGATTTTACGCATTTGCTCGCCCATATCATTTTGACCCACAACCAAACAGGCTGGCGATGTGGTCAAGCGATTGGTGCTTTTAACCTCTTCTACTTTAGCTTCTAATAGGCCTTTAACACGCTCAAGCAATTTATCATCAGCACTTTGATCTTTCTTTTTGGCTTTTGATTTGCTGTCTTTGTCAGCATCATCTTGTTCACCAATAATGGCGCTTAAATCTAGGTCGCCACGAGCAACATCTTGGAATGATTTGCCATCAAACTCGGTTAGATAGCCCATCATCCACTCATCAATACGATCGGACATTAACAGCACTTCAATGCCATGTTTGCGGAATACTTCTAGATAAGGGCTATTGGCTACCACTGAATGGCTATCACCGGTCACATAATAGATTTTATCTTGGCCGTCTTTCATGCGCTCGATATAGTCGCTAAGGCTAGTGGTTGGGTCAGCACTGTCATTGGCTGAACTGGCAAAACGGAATAACTTAGCAATTTTTTCGCGATTAGCATTATCTTCACTTGGACCCTCTTTTAGCACTGCGCCAAACTGGTTCCAGAATGTTGCATATTTTTCTGGCTCACTTTTAGCCATCTTAGCGAGCATATCCAAAATACGTTTGGTCAGCGCAGAGCGAATACTGTCGACCATTGGCGTGCTTTGAAGTATTTCACGAGACACATTAAGTGGCAGATCAGCACTATCTAATACACCTTTTACAAAACGCAGATACATCGGCAAAAACTGCTCGGCATCGTCCATAATAAAGGTGCGCTTGATATACAGCTTTAGACCGCGAGCGGCTTCACGCTGGTATAGGTCCATGGGTGCCATACCCGGTATATACAGCAAGCTAGTGTACTCGTGCTTGCCCTCTACGCGATTGTGACTCCAGCTTAGTGGTTCGGCAAAATCATGGGAGATATGACGATAGAACTCGTTGTACTCATCGTCGCTCAGTTCATTTCTAGATTTGGTCCACAGTGCTTTGGCATCATTGATCGCTTCCCACTCAGGTGTATCAGCCCTCGCCTCTTCACCGTCTTCTGCCGGTGGCTGAATTTTTTCCATTTGCACTGGGATAGCAATATGGTCTGAATATTTTTTGATAATACTGCGCAGGCGCCAATTATTGGCAAATTCATGCTCATCGTCTTTTAGCACCAATGTGATACTAGTACCACGTTCTTGCTTGTCGATGGTTTCGACTTGGAAATCAGCCTCACCCTCACAGGTCCAGCGCACTGCTTCCTTCGCTTTAGCACCGGCGCGACGAGTTTCAACAATCACTTGCTTAGCAACAATAAATGAGGAATAAAATCCAACCCCAAACTGACCAATAAGTTGTGAATCTTTCTTTTGGTCACCGGTTAAATTTTTAAGAAATTCAGAGGTACCCG
>JBMZEV010000058.1:0-6811 GCA_049615065.1 Porticoccaceae bacterium
GAACATTTTATTATAATTTTTCGCTTATCCATGCTCGATTTAGTAGAGGGTGGCAGTAACGCAGAAGAAGTTATTCAACTGGGCAAAGCGGTTGAGAAAGCAGGGGCTACAATTATCAGTACTGGTATTGGCTGGCATGAGGCTAAAATCCCAACTATTGCCACTAAGGTTCCGCGTGCGGCATTTACATGGGTGACTGCTAAATTTAGGCAGGAATTTTCGGTGCCAGTTGTAACATCTAATCGCATCAACACTCCAGAAATTGCAGAGCAGGTTTTATCCAATGGCGATGCAGATATAGTCTCCATGGCACGTCCATTTCTTGCTGATGCTGATTTTGTTATCAAGGCTATGGAAGGTCGTGCCGATGAAATCAATACCTGCATTGCCTGCAATCAGGCCTGTCTTGATCATGTTTTTCAGGGGCAGACTGCCAGTTGTTTGGTCAACCCTCGCGCCTGCCATGAAACGGAGTTAACCATAGAGCCCGCAAATCAAGTTAAATCTATTGCGGTTGTAGGTGCAGGCCCTGCTGGTCTTGCCGCAGCAACTACAGCCGCCGCAAGAGGTCACAAAGTGGCACTGTTTGATTCAGCCAGTGAAATAGGCGGCCAATTTAATATTGCTAAGCAAATTCCCGGTAAAGAGGAGTTTCACGAAACCCTAAGATATTTTAAAAAACAAATTGAGCTAAATAATATCTGCCTAAATCTAGAAGTAAGGGTTACTGCAGAACAGTTAAACAACAGCAGTTTTGACGAGGTGATCGTAGCCACAGGAATCACCCCGCGAATGCCAGCTATTGAGGGCATAGATCATTCTAGCGTTGTTAGCTATGTCGATGTCATCCTAAATAAATACAAACTTGGCAAGCGGGTAGCGATTATTGGCGCCGGAGGTATCGGCTTTGACACTGCTGAATACATTACCCATAGCGGCGAATCCACATCCCTTAATATTGATCAGTTTATGGATGAATGGGGTATTGATAAGTCACTTGACGCCCGAGGTGGTATCGAAGGATTTAAAGCAAAAGTTAATCCTTCGCCAAGAGAGGTCTATTTACTGCAGCGCAAAACCTCAAAAATTGGCTCGGGGCTAGGCAAGACTACTGGTTGGGTTCATCGTGCTGGACTGGCAAAAAAACATGTGCAAATGATCAACGGTTGTCACTATGAACGTATTGATGATCAGGGCTTACACCTATGTATCGGTGATGAATCAAAAACTTTGGCGGTAGACAATATTATTATCTGCGCTGGTCAGGATCCATTAACTGACATTACTCAGGATTTAAAATTACCCTTCCATCTAATAGGCGGAGCCTTTAGCGCCACAGAATTAGATGCTAAAAGCGCCATAGAACAGGGAACAAAGATTGCCGCAAGCCTATAAAGCGCTTGCATCAATGACTAATTAATCTCATCATTACCAGATCAGGTTCTAAATTAATTAACATTAGGACTTTAGACGATCTCAAGGAGCAGTAAACGCGTGCCAAACTCTTTCACCCAGCTTGAATTAAGAAATGCTTTGGGTAGCTTTGCAACGGGGGTAACCATTATTACCACCCTAGGAAAAAATGGACAGAAAGTTGGCATGACCGCCAATAGCTTTAATTCCGTATCTCTTACACCACCACTCATACTATGGAGTATTGGCAAAAGCACAAACTGCTTCGAGGATTTTATGGCTGCAGAAGCCTTTGCAGTCCACGTTTTAGCGGAAGATCAACAGGATCTATCCAATCGCTTTGCCACCACCGGCATTGATCGTTTTGCCGAACTAGAATGTACTGAAGGCTTCTTGGGAAGCCCTATTCTACCGCATTACAGCGCCTGTTTTCAGTGCAAAATGTCCCATCAATATGAAGGCGGCGACCATATTATTATGCTTGGCGAAGTGATCGAATTTAATGACAATCAACATCAACCACTGCTATTTCATCGTGGAAACTACAACAATCTATAAACATTATGAGCCTACCCAAAGCAGTTAAAATTGTAGAGGTTGGGCCGCGAGACGGCTTGCAAAATGAATCCGTCTCCCTTGACGTTGCAACGAAGGTTAAATTAGTTCACGACTTAGCTGATGCTGGGTTAATGACCATTGAGGCGGGCAGTTTTGTCAGCCCAAAATGGGTCCCACAAATGGCTGGTAGCGATGAGGTTTTTAATCAACTCACTCCCAGCAACGCAAGATATACCGCTCTCACACCCAATATGCGTGGCCTCGAACGCGCAATTGAATGCAATGTAAAAGAAATAGCCGTATTTGCTGCCGCTAGTGAAGAATTTAGTCAAAAAAATATCAACTGTTCGATCAGTGAAAGTTTAGAAAAATTTAAAGCCGTCACGCAAAGAGCTAATCAGCATCATATTGCCGTGCGCGGCTATATTTCCTGTGTTGCCGGTTGCCCTTATCAGGGCGATGTGGACTTTAAAAAAGTCACCACAGTTGCACAGTCATTACTGGATATGGGCTGTTACGAAATTTCACTCGGCGATACCATAGGAGTGGCAACACCAAACACTATAGAAGCCCTTCTCAACCAAATTTTTAAACATATTTCAGCATCATATCTAGCCGTTCATTTGCATGATACCTATGGTCAAGCAATTGCCAATATTAAGCGCTCACTAGAAATGGGAGTCACCACTGTTGATAGTTCTGTAGCCGGACTGGGCGGTTGCCCCTATGCTGAGGGTGCCTCTGGTAACGTAGCCACTGAAAAGGTTGTACACCTTCTCAATCAGCTAGGAATAGAACATGGAATAAGTTTGGAAAAATTAAATGCGGTAAGTCAGTATATAAACCAAAAACTCGGCCGCCCTACTGCGGCAGATAATGACTCCACACCTAGTGCAAAATAGTTATAATGCACTCATACTTTTAGCCATGAGAGCCAACCATTGACTCAATTTCGACCCTGTATAGACCTGCACCAAGGCCAGGTAAAACAAATTATTGGTGGTAGCCTAAATCAATCTGGTGCGCAGACAAATTTTGTCAGTCAACACGATGCCAGTTTCTATGCAAAGCTATTCAAGCAACATGGACTCAAAGGCGGTCATGTTATTTCTCTGGGACCAAACAACCAACAACAGGTACTTAGTGCTCTAGCCGCCTACCCCAAAAAATTACAGTACGGTGGCGGTGTAAACCCAGACAATGCCTGTGAGTTTCTTGATGCCGGGGCCTCTCACGTTATCGTAACCTCGTACCTCTTTGAACAGGGACAGTTTTCTTGGGCGCGATTAGAACAAATAAAAGCAGCGGTGGGCTCTGAACGATTGGTACTAGATTTAAGCTGTAGAAAAACTGATCAAGGCTGGATGATTGCCACCGATCGCTGGCAGACAGTAACAGATACTGCAATTAATCAACAAACCATTGCGCAACTTGAAGCCCATTGTGCCGAATTTCTGGTTCATGCCGCTGATGTAGAAGGCCTGCAAGCCGGCATAGATCATAACCTCGTTAAACTTTTAGGTGAAATATGCAGTCTCCCCTGCACCTATGCCGGCGGGGCAACATCGGTGGATGATCTACAGCGAGTTGACCAGCTCTCCAATGGTAAAATTGATCTCACTATTGGTAGCGCACTGGATATTTTTGGCGGCTCCGGTGTCACTCTTGAGCAGTGCCTTAACTGGAACAAGCGCAACTAATCAAATCTTAAGGGTTAAATTCTATGCAGCGTGTCTCCCTTTTAGATAGTCTTTCAGTGTCACGAATTATCTATGGTTTATGGCGATTAACTGATGACCCAAAGCATTCAGAAAAACATCTGCAGAGCAAAATTGAAGCCTGTCTAGATCAGGGAATAACCAGCTTTGATCAAGCGGACATATACGGCGGATATAGCTCGGAAGCGGAACTGGGAAAAGCCTTAAAGCAGGCGCCGCATTTGCGCCATAATATGGAAATTATTACCAAGTGCGACATAGTAGCGCCGATAGGTATTCACCGCGAAAAAACCGTCAAGCATTACAATACATCCTCAGGGTATATCAATCAGGCGGTTGAAAGATCGCTTACTGAAATGGGCATAGAGCAAATTGATCTGTTGCTGCTGCATAGACCTGACCCATTAATGGATGCTGATGAAACTGCCGAAACTCTGGATGCCTTGATTGATAGCGGAAAAGTGAAAGCTATTGGCGTTTCAAATTTTCGCCCCTGGGATATTGAGTTACTGCAGTCACGTAGCAAAAATAAACTCGTTACCAATCAAATTGAGATTAGCCTGACTCAACACAACCCTCTGAGCAACGGTGATCTTGCCTATATGCAACAACATCACATTGCACCTATGGCATGGTCCCCCCTGGGTGGTGGCAATTTATTTAAAAATCCGCAGTCGTCTCTTAATCAAACGCTTAATAGCCTAGCCAAAGACTACGACGTCCAACCAGCCGCCATAGCCATTGCATGGTTACTGCGCCACCCAGCGCAGATACTGCCAATTATGGGCAGCAATAATACCCAGAGGATTAAACAATTCTCAGAGGCATTAAACGTGGAACTCAATCGAGAAGCATGGTTTAAATTATTGCAAGCTGCAACCGGGTATGAAGCACCCTAATTAAAGCCGATTTATTCTTATCTCTAGATAGCAACAGCTATGGCTTGATAAGCAAGCAGCACCAAACCGATATAGGTACCAAACATTCCAGTGATTCTCAAAAATGGATTGAACTCAAAGAAAGCAAAACAGATCCCATGGGCTAAACGACCATAGGCAAAAATCAATGTAGCTACTATCAGATAATTTATCGCGGTAGAACTTTCAAGCTCTAAGGCTAACAAAAGAATTGAAAAGATTGGTACATATTCAGAAAAGTTTCCATGCGCTCGCACATTTCGATTCAGTGTCTCCTCGGAAATGGGCTTATCCATCTTAAAGAAAATCTTCATCACTGGACTACCGCGCATATAGCCAATTCGCAGAGCAAGAAAGAGATAGAAAAAAGTAAACACACCCAAGAATATGGGCAAAATTGTCAGCGTCATGGTATTTGTCCTTAATTATTATTTTAAGACTTAGGGGCAGTGAGTTATCGACTCGACAGAATCCGTTCGATTACGACCATTCTCACCGGGGAAATCAATAAACATAGCCTCTAACAATTCGTCAAACACCTCAACCATCACCGGGCACTGTCCCGTACTAATCGTTCGTCCCTCAAATAATTTAATCGGCTCATCATTTTTCAAAGTGTTTGCTTTTATAATATCCAGTGCAATGGTTTGCCTGTAGTTTGTTTTAGTATCGGCAGAAGCGCCCACTACGCCAAAACTAGGGGACAAATAGTCTCTGTGAAGATATACCGCCCTACCTTTTTCATCATAGGCAATATCTGAGTAAGAGCTAATTCGCCGACCCGTTTGTCCATATATTGGGGTATATACCACCGATTGCTTGCCATCATCCACTGCATACAGCAGCAATGCAGCAAAATCCGCAGTTTCAGTGCTATCGGCGATGGAAAAACCCGCCGCCCTAAGCTTATCTTGAACTTTTTGCTGATAAAGACCATATTCGAGAGAGTTATTCAGGCTTATATCTCCTGGTAAAACCACAATAGAGCCCTTAGCCTCAAAGCCATCAGTATAAAATGCCGTTGTATCTGTTTTAGTGTAAGTTTTTAATGGCGAACAAGCTGCCATAGCAACCATCAATAAAAGGCTATAGAACTTTATAAATCTCATACTGTCACCCCCAACAAACCAATATCACAACTAAGCCCTAGTATAGGCAAAGGGTGGCAAAAGTACACTAAAGCTCGCACAATCGATTTTTACTGACTACTAAAAAATTAGGCTAATGCCGCCAGAGACAATCTCGTCAACATCACTATTGCCAGAAACACCAAAAAGCCAGCCCAACCCATTGTCATTAATAGCACCACGCCAGACTGCAGCATATGTAGTTTCACCATCCATAGATAATATTGAATAATCATAATCTATACCCGCACCGCTCAATTTGGTATAGCCTAATCTAGCAAAACCATGATGATCGCTTGCTTCTATGCTTAGGTTTAAATTATTGGGACCAACTGTGCCAACCGAACTGGACACCTTGACATTGGCAACTCCAAGACCAAAATAAACCGAACCGGTATCAATAGATTGGAAACCGTAATTTAGTCCAGCACTGAATCCCGAAGAACGCCAATTGTCTTCTGAAAAATTGCTGTAACCTAGAGTCGTAATAAAGTTATTATTGATACCTGTATAGCCTAGACCATAACCGGTATTTCCGTCTTGATTAAGAATAGAAGCGTTAACCAAGCGAACGCTATTGGCATAAGACAATGCGGGCAAAATTAACAGTAAAACAAATCCAATTTTTTGCATATATAAGTTCCTTTTATAAATACTTTTGTAACAATATAGGCGCTAATAAGCTTTCAAATACTGCAACCCACAAAGTATAGTTCAGCAAAAATAGCTTTATAAAATCAAATGGGTATAGATTAAGTTCACTGGCTAAGACAGTGGGCTATTTAGCGGCAAAGAAGTCCCGCTAACCATTTTAATCTCATGTTTTATGTGGATTTATTTGAGAGATTTAAAGTCTATTTTTTTGCACACTCTTTTGCAGACGAAAACACCTTAATAGTCATAGGTTAAATTCAGGGGGAAAAGGCTAAATTCACGTCGCAAAACAAAGAGATTTTTATATTCGTGACACAAAGCCATACCAAAAAACTATTTTTCGTGAAACCCATCACAAAATTACATACATTTTTCCTTAACTTCTAAGATCTTTACTAGTCTCTAGTTGAAGGCCTTGTACTGT
>JBMZEV010000059.1:0-6669 GCA_049615065.1 Porticoccaceae bacterium
GCTAGCGCTTCATCTCTATTGCAAAAAATAAGATCAATGCCATCGCCAATCACTGACTTTAGATTATCGGCAAAAAGCTGGGCAACGAATGGATCTGACAAGCTCAAGCAAACCTTGACTCCCTGTTGCTTGGCAAAATCAACCGCTGACTTAACCACTGCTGTTCGTCGATCATCTGTCTGCAGATATCCCTCTACATAAAACCACTCAGAGTCGGCTAAAGCAGTCTGATTAATTTCCATGTGTGAAAAATTATCGCTGACACCTAAATAGGTATTCATAGTTCGCTCTGCATCTGCAGTTACCATGACTAGGCATGTTCCGGTGACACCCTGATTTTCTGGGGAAAAACAATGTGACACACCAGCCTCGGTTAAATCGTCTGCGTAGAGCTTACCATCATCATCATTAGCCACCTTGCCGCCAAAGTAAGTTTTTGAGCCCAATTGGGCCGCTGCAACTACGGAATTACAAGCCGAACCACCACTTTGCCTGAGAAGCTTAGAACCACTTCTATTTAGACCGCTAATTAATTCGCTTTGACGTGACTGATCAACCAGGGTCATTACGCCCTTATCAATGCTATGCTCAGCAAGAAAACTATCTGTAACCTCTACCTCAGTATCCACTAAGGCAGCACCAATGGCGTGAATTTTAAAATTTGGCATATGTATTTTTTCTCACCGAGAACAGTCTTTTATATGAGGAGGGGTTAGAGCTAACTCGCTATTGAAGTTAAGAATTTAAATAGCTATGACTATGCCAATACTGTCTTAGCCGGCCTTGAAAGAGCCCAATAACTGATCAAGTAAACTAGCACCTGCACAACAAATACCCAACCCCAGTCACTACTGGTAGCCTCTAGAATATTCCAATTTAACCCAATAAAAGCCACACCGGTGGTAGCTAGGGCAACTGTTAGACCGGTGAGGGAATTGGCCGCAACCCGGGATCTTAAGTTTGCTTTAAGATGCCGATGAATATAATTATGGAGATGATAATTATCTGGCTTAAACATAGAGCGCCCTGCCACCCTGCGCCTAATCATAGACATCACCACCTCAACACAGGGATAACACATCATTACAGCAGCAAATTCAACACTAATTCGACCCGTATTGACCGAATAAAAACCTGCTAAAACAAGAATAGAGCCCAAGCCGTAGGCGCCTGCATCACCCAAGAAAAGACGGCCAGAAATAACATTGAATAATAAAAATACTCCGGTGACAATGGCAAGAATTTCCCACACTAGCGCGCCTATCACCATATTAAAAATAACTGAAGCAATAAACACAATACCGGGCACCAAACCATTAGCACCATCGGCCATATTGATAGCATTGATAAAGCCGACACAAAATATAACTGCTATAAACCAACCAACAATAGGGTTTGACATCATATAATCTATCAGCTCATAGCCAATATTATTAGGTATAGTTTCCGGCCAAATTAAGAAAGTGATGCCAAAAAACAGGGTTAGCATAATAAGCCGAAGAGTGGGTGATAGAAAATCATTATCTATATCTTCAATTAAACCCAAAAGACTGGTTGATAAAAATGCAAGCCAACCCCACAAATGAATACCTAGCGGACCAACATCATCAAATTCATAGCCGCCTATAAAACGAATTAAAAGAAAACTTAAAGCAAGCCCGATGATGACAACACCACCTAGGCGTGAGGCATTAACCTGAGAGATGCCATGTTTAGCTGCCTCATCCTTGGCATAGCGTTGCCGAGTGACCCACTGCATAACGAGCATTCCCACGAGACCGGTAATTCCGAATAAAAATGCCGCTAAAAAAAGCATCACAAAAAGTTTTGCTAATTCTCTATCGGATAGTATTAATCTCACCGTTTAACTCCTAAACGCTTAAAACAATAAATTTAAAATACATTAGCATAGAAAAAAGTAAACTGCTCGGCTTAATTAAGCAAACAGTTAAAATGTTATTAACTATAATTTTTCAACTCGAAAAACTGAGATTTAATACCTGTTTAAGATACTAGAACCAACCAAACCATAGATTATAAGATCGGTGGTCAAATCATAGGATGAGGAATCAGTAATATCTTCAGATGTATCACTGAAAGCTACCATTGATGAAAATATAAAAAGAAACGCAAAAAAAATAAAATCTTTTAAATTTAACCATCTAGCAATAGTCATAGGAGCACCATTAAATAAATTTAACATTGCACAATTTTTCTAATTTATACGAAAGTTAATAGCTTTTCAATAAAAAACAATAACTTGTGCAATTAAGTAAATTATTTATAGACCAGTTTTAGACGATTTTTCTAAAAATCTGCGAAATGTGATCAAATTGTTTGACTGCCTGAGGTGCTCCCTCGACCCAAGTTGCAAAGGGGCATTACCGCTTTTACCTTTTGACTAAGAATAGTGATAAGCACTATCGCTCTTGAATCGCCATCAATTTGGGAAAATATGGCATTAAGCCCACGAAATGGCCCGTCTAATACTTCCAACTTATCGCCTTTTTTGGGCAACTCGGTAATCATACTGTGATCACATTGCTCAACTCTTTCTTTTAGTTGCGCTATAAGTTGCTCCGGGACTTGGGAAAGCGTACTACCGAAACTTACAATTCGATTAACGCCGCGGGTATAGTTGATGGACAAGGCTGAATCAGATTCTTGATCAATTTCAACAAATAAATAATTGGGAAATAAGACCTCTTTAGAGATTTTACGCTTCCCTCTTGAAAGCTTTTCCACCAAAACCTGTGGACAAAAGGCATTGACACCCTGCTGCTGCAGATTTTCAATTGCCCGCGTTTCTTGCTGCGGTTTTGTCTGAACCAGGAACCAACCCTTCATGGAAATCTCTTTATTTTTTTGACTAATTTACACTGATTCAATCAAAGCTAAAAGCGCATCTTGATTTTTTTGCAAAACCTGATGATCACCGCGCGACTCAATATTCAATCTAATCACCGGTTCGGTATTACTCATGCGCAAATTAAACCGCCACTCTGGAAATTCCATAGATACCCCATCAGTGGTATCAATTACCAATGCCTGATCCTGATATTTTTCAGTAACCGTAGCAATAACCGCCTTTGCATCCGACACTTTGCGATTTATTTCACCTGGCGATGGATAGGCCTCAACCATTTGCTTGACCAATTCAGAGAGTGGGTTACCTGTCTTGCTCACCAATTCCAGTACCAACAACCATGGGATCATACCGCTGTCACAATAGAAGAAGTCTCTAAAATAATGGTGTGCACTCATCTCTCCGCCGTATACCGCGTCTTCTGAGCGCATGCGCTCTTTAATAAAGGCATGGCCAGTTTTTGACTGTATTGCCTCACCACCACCGCGTTTAGCAACATCAATGGTATTCCATGTTAAACGCGGGTCATGCACAACTTTTGCACCAGGATTTTTATTTAAAAATGCCTCTGCCAAAAGACCCACAATATAGTAGCCCTCAATAAAATTACCCTTTTCATCAACTAGGAAGCAACGATCAAAGTCGCCGTCCCAAGCAATACCCATATCGGCTTTATGTTCTAAAACCGCATCAATGGTTGGCGCACGATTTTCATGCAATATAGGGTTGGGGATTCCATTGGGGAAGTGGCCATCCTGTTCATTAAAGATTTTTACAATCTCAACCGGAACGCCCGCTGACTTAAAGCGCTGTTCAATTGCGTCGACAACATGTCCTGCAGCACCATTACCCGCATTCATCACTAGCTTCATCGGCGCAATTGCACTTAGATCAATATAGTCCAATAAATGATCGAGGTATGGTTCAAGTATAGACACTTGCTTAATACTGCCTCTGGCGCTTTCATCTACTTCGGGAAAATTATTCTCCTCTGCCATGGCTTTGATTTGCAGCAGGCCTGTATCAGAGCTAATTGGCTTAGAGTTTTCTCTAACCGGCTTCATACCATTGTAGTCTAGGGGATTATGGCTAGCTGTAACTTCAATGCCGCCATCAGTTTCCAAGTACGAAGTGGCAAAATAAACCTCTTCTGTGCCAACCACACCAATATCGATGACATCCGCACCTGTATCACAAATACCTCTTGCGAGAGCCAGTTTGAGTTCCTCACTGGTTAATCGTACATCGCCACCTAAAACAACATTTTTTGGCTGCAAAAACTCAGCAAAAGCGCGACCAATCCTATAGGCAACGTCTTCGTTGAGTTCTGTTCCAAGTTGTCCTCGGATATCGTAGGCTTTAAAACAAGTGAGTTCAGACATTGCGCGGTTCTCTCCAAATCAGTATAGGCCCCACAGTGGGCTGTAAAAAAGTTAAAACTTGCCCAACGAGGTTTAGACTAACCACCAAATATTGCGCAAATCCAAGCGTAAGACTTTTATGGCGCGGCATTATACCTAATCTAGCCTATTTGTTCTTAGAATTTTGCCCTAATCAAAACTAATCCGTTGTTTATTGGCCTCAATCTTTGCCTCCCCTACCCCAGATACTGTTTTTAATTGCTCAAAGTTCTTAAAGGGACCCTGTTTTTGCCGTCTTAATACAATTCGTTGGGCTATGGCCTCTCCAATACCTTCAAGGCTTTTGGCTATCTCAGCGGCAGAGGCGGAATTTATTAGAGCTAGGTTATTAGATTTAGCACCCGTCTGCTTTGGCTTGGGCGTAGAAACAATGGTAACTGGCTGAGTATCCCCAAGCTGTAATTTGCTGGATGATAACTCCTCAACCTGCTTTGACTGTTCTAACCCCTTTAGCAATGCTAGAACAAATATCACAGCAAGTAAGAAAATGATTATATATCGCTGATTAATAGTTACATTCATACGGTTCTCCTTAACAGATTTTAAATTAGCTTCCTTGCTAATTATGGCAAGTAAACTTACCAATGCGGCATCAAAAGCGTCGACTAGCTCACATAAGAAGTAAAAAAATTACAGAATGAAATTAAAACAAATATTCTAAAAGAAGAATCACCATACAGTCGACAAGAATAACCATGGAAAAAATAAATTTTAATGGTGACTTTTTAAATAATTGATCACTGCTTGATTGACCTAAGGTGGATTCAAGATATTTAGCCGCAATAACACCATAGCGCCCACCTAGAATGACACCAGGCACCGTAAACATCAGCAATTCCCATGGAATACCGCCAAGGTCAGCGTGGAAAATAAAGCCAGCGATTGAACTTACCGCTAGTACAGCCACTCCGGTACCAATCGCCTTATCAAGTCTAAGATGGTAAAAAAACAGCAAATAGAGTGCAACCACCTCACCAACACCAATAGCGGTCCATCCAGTGACTAGACCACCGGCAAAAGCTGCTAAAACAAAGAAAATGGAAAACGCATTAAAGCTAAAGTGTGCCTTTTGCTGTTGGTCAGCGACTTTTAGCCGCATCTCTATAACCAAGGCAATAAATACACCCAAAGAGATTAATGCAAATAAGGGCTTTATATAGCCAGAAGGTACGGCAAAATGATAGGTAGCGAACCAAACCCCAGAGATACTAGCGACTGAGGCTAAAATAAATGCGTTTTTATCAATATAGTCGCGACCCCAGGTAAGCGCTCCTGAAGACATGCCAAAGGCCTGAGTGGCAATACTTAGTTTAAGCGCTACAGGTGGTGCTAACTGATAGACAAAGATAAATAACGGCATAAATAAGAAACCACCACCTATTGCCGTAGCATTGGCCACTGATGCAGCAAAGAATGCTACTAGCGTTAGCAAAATTTTTGCCCCAAAAAAATAGCCGCCCAATAACATCACTAAAACCGGCAATAGTATTTTTAACCAAACTTTGCTGGCTAGTAGACTGTTGAAAACGGTATTCATGGGTTATTCCTAATTTTTACTGCAGTATTGCACAAGTTTTTCTTAGCATAACTCAAAACTAAAAGAGCTCCTAGATAGGAGCTCTTTTAATACTACTTAAGTTTTATTTACATGCTGGGCATATGACTTTCAATATGCTGCATTATTTCCGCTTCTGTATGTCTTGTTGCAGTTTCAGAAATAACTCCATCAATCAAATTACTTTCTCTTAAGCCAAATAAGTAGCGAAGTAATAGCAGCCCATCTGTAAGAGCATTTACCTCTCCATCACCATCAATATCGTTCATATCAGAAGAACTCTGAATCGCATCTTCAATTTCCTCTGATGTCATGGTGGAGGAACTAGCGACAGCCCCAGCTACTAAGCTGTCTCCTCGCAGATTAAATGCATAACGCAATAATAAAAGCCCATCAGTTAAGGCATCCATATGACCGCTTTGATCAAAGTCCCAAGTGGTTCTAAATAAACCACAATCCTCAGGATTAGACCCCTCGGGAGAGTTAAAACACAGGGTGAATAATTCAACATTATTGGCATTTGGCCATTGACCAAATAAGGATGCCCAGGCTGCAATTACATAGCTATCAGTCTCAGGATCATTATCAAAGTCACCATTATCCACATAAACTGCATTAGCAGAGGGTTCTGATATACGATCTAGGCTTAATCCCTCCTGAGACACGGCGCTGAGGACCATCTCAGAACTATCAAAATGAACGCGTAATCCAAGCCCAGTTGTTGTCGAATCATCTGAATCGTATGAAATAGTAACTACTTTTTCTGAACCATTCATTTTACTACTCGAAACATAAGCTGATTGCGTGTAATTGAGATATTCAGGACT
>JBMZEV010000060.1:0-6518 GCA_049615065.1 Porticoccaceae bacterium
GTATTATTTGTCTAGGTGGAGGCTCATCAATAGATTGCGGGAAACTTATCGCTGCAAGAATTGCTAGACCGGATAAAACCACCCTTCAGCTAAAGGGTTTATTTAAAATACGACGTAAACTAGCGCCTATTTATGCCATACCCACAACTGCAGGCACGGGTTCTGAAACAACCGTTGCCGCCGTTGCATTTGATCCAATAGCAAAACAAAAATTTGCCATTACTGATCTGTGCCTATGCCCTAGAGCGGCTGTTCTTATCCCTAAACTGACCTATGACCTACCCCCACAGATTACAGCTCATACCGGTATGGACGCCCTAACCCACGCTATTGAAGCCTATATAGGCATTATTGGTACCAATTTTACGCGTCAAAAATCTCTAGATGCCTGCGATTTAATTTTTGGCAACCTTTTACCGGCCTATCAACAGGGCGGCAATCACCAGCACAGGGAAAATATGTTATTGGCCTCTTTCTATGCCGGAGAAGCATTTACTCGTGCCCACGTTGGCTATGTGCACGCCATTGCCCACAATTTGGGCGGCTATTACGGCACGGCTCATGGCTTAGCCAATGCCATTGTACTCCCCAAAGTATTACGCTGGTATGGCAGTGCAGTAGAAGAAAAATTAGCCCAATTAGCAGATCATTGCCAAATTGGCAGCAACAAAACCACCCGAACTGCTAAAGCAATGACATTAATAAGGGCAATTGAAGAGTTAAATCAACAAATGGGCATCCCCAACGTTTTAACCGAGCTAAAACCACAGGATATTCCTTCGCTGGCTGAAAAAGCCTTAAACGAAGCACACCCTGAGTACCCAGTACCCAAATTTATGGACTTAAATAGTTGCCAAAACCTTTTGGAAAGCATGCTGAACTAAGTTTGCCGCCAGATTTAAAGCAGTTGACTCAAGGCACTATGTAACTCGTTATATTTAAACTCAAAGCCCCGCTGTTGCAGTTTTTGAGGGATTACACATTGCCCTTGAACCATCAACTCATCACCCATCTGCCCGAATAGTAATCTTACCGCTACTGCTGGCATCGGTACTATAGCGGGTCGCTTTAATACCTTGCCCAATGTTTTGGCGAACTCTCTATTGGTAACTGGCTGTGGTGCTGTGCAATTGATGGGTCCAGTTATCTCTTGCTCTATAGCGTAGACAATAATCTGTACCATATCCTCGATATGTATCCACGGCATCCATTGCTGACCTGACGCAATTGGACCACCTAAACCCAACTTAAAGGCTGGTAATAACTTGCTAAGAGCGCCCTGCTCACCCAAAACAATACCTGTTCGCAAAAAACACACTCGGGAACCTAAATTTTCAAATTGCTGGGCAGAATTTTCCCATTTTGCACATAGCTGGCTTGAAAAATTAGACTCTACAGCGCCATCTTCGGCCACGGGTTCATTACCGGCTAAACCTCCACCGTAGTAACCTATGGCTGAACCACTAATAACAATCGCAGGTGGCTTATCGGAATGTCTAAAATACTCAAAAAGATTTTGCGAAATTTGAATTCGACTTTGAGTAATTTTTTCTTTGCGCTTTTCACTCCAACGGTGATCAGCAATGGGCTCTCCCGCGAGGTTTATTACAATATCTACTGGCTGATTAAGTTGATTTAAATCATCAATAATCTGTACTAAATTAGACAATACCTTTGCCGCTTTTACAGGACTTCTGCTAAGTGCCACAACCTGATAGCCTGAGTTAGTGAGCATCTTACAAAGATTGCGACCAATAAAACCGCTACCACCTGTAACTAGAATAGTTTTCATTACGACCCTTAATTATGCGCTTCATTGATTAATAATACGCAACCCCAGCCAATTCTGCTTAGATTGTTTTGCGTGCTGTGATTTGTATTGCTAAAATACACCTAATTTAGTTCAAAATTTCTCTTTTTTTAACTTTATATCTGGATGCAAACTATGAGCCTCGCTGACAAAGTGTTGTCGGTAAACAATGATTTACCAATTCGAACCAATTTACCTGTACATAGCGGAAAAGTACGTTCTGTCTATTGGCTAACGGAAGCCGACAGCCGCAGACTTATTGAAGAAAATAACTATGATGTAGCGCCTGATTCTCCTCTTGCGATTATGGTTATTAGCGATCGAATTTCTGCCTTTGAATGCATCTGGAAAGGCGAAGGAAATATGCAGGGTGTTCCCGGCAAGGGCGCTGCTCTAAACGCTATTTCAAATCACTGGTTTAAGCTGTTTCGCGAGCAGGGTTTGGCTGACAGTCATATTTTGGATATCCCTCATCCATTGGTATGGATTGTTCAAAAAGCAAAGCCTGTAATGATTGAAGCTATTTGTCGCCAATATATTACCGGATCAATGTGGCGTTCATACGTCAAAGGCGAGCGTAATTTCTGCGGCATCGAACTTCCCGATGGCTTGGAGAAGGATCAAAAACTACCGGAATTATTAATCACACCATCAACCAAGGGTATTCTTAAAGATATTCCCGGTGTTCCTGAGGTGGATGATGTAAATATCTCTCGCTCTGATATTGAGAACAACCACGCTGCGTTTAAATTCAATTCACTTGAAGATATCAATGTATATGAAGAATTACTGCAGCAAGGTTTTGATGTTATCAGCGATGAGCTTGCCAAGTTAGATCAAATCTTTGTCGACACCAAATTTGAGTTCGGCTATGTAAAAGATAGGTCAGGCAATGAAAAGCTTATCTATATGGATGAAGTGGGTACGCCTGACTCTTCTCGTATTTGGGATGGTGACAAATATAGAGATGGCTCTGTAGTTGAAAACTCCAAAGAAGTGTTCCGTCAATTGCTTCTTAATCACTTTGAAGACTCAGATATCCTGCTGGATAAAAACCGTATGGATGAGCGCTATGCGCTAGCTAAGGACAATGAACTGCCTGAGTATATGATGATGGAAGTGTCTAACACCTATGTTAGCTTAGCGGAAAAAATTACCGGCGAACCATTACCTCTGTCGTCTAACCCCAAGGCTGAAATAATAGAAATATTAGGCAGTAAGTATAATCTTATCGACTAATCGACTTACAAGTACTGGCGCTATGTTATGACCGCTAAACAGACTATAAATATTGATCCACGGCGTCTATTTAACCTAGGCGCCAACCTTATTGCTGCTGGCTTTATAAAGCAAACCTCCAATGAAGCTAAAAAGCTTTTTAAAGATCTCAAAAAAGGGGACATTTTAAAAGGCGGACAGATTAGGTCTGAAAAGTCAGGCGAAGTTATACCCATAAAACTCGAACTGGACCGCAAGGAGTATCGCGGAAAATTCAACTTCCCAAATTTTGATATAGCCGTTCGTGCATTGCTACAAAAATTTGATACTGAAGCGCGTAAAGATAAAGAGCTAAAAGAGCTGCGCACACTTACTAATAAAGATACAGGAGAGGTTCTCTTTAACCTGCCTAGCGGTGTTAATATTGATGGCGATATCAATGTGTTAATGATGGCTGTTAAGCCTGAAAGTGACTGTATTATTGTTCGTCTAGTGTTTATGGAGCCTGAACCTTTTTTGGTTGAGACTCCAGAAACTGATTAACTAGCTTTGATTCAAGGCGGTGGTCATCTCGATTACTGCTTTCTTACCATCACCATAAACCATCAACGTGTGATCCATTGCAAACAGTGGGTTAGGCAAACCAGCAAACCCTGGGCTAAGAGAACGTTTAATGACCACTACATGCCTAGCCTTATCCACATTTAAAATCGGCATACCATAGATCGGACTACCCTCTGCTTCACGCGCCATAGGATTGGTCACATCATTGGCACCAATGACAATAACTACATCGGTTTCCTCAAAGGTTGGGTTTATGCGATCCATTTCAACTAGCTTGTCATAGGGCACCTCTGCCTCTGCTAACAACACATTCATATGCCCAGGCATACGACCCGCCACTGGATGAATACCGTACTCAACTTCAATACCTTTACTTTCCATCGAGTCAGCTAGTTCACGAACGGCATGCTGGGCTTGCGCCATCGCCATACCATAACCAGGAACTATAACTACACGCTTGGCCATTTCTAACATCATAGCCACTTCATCGGGCTGAGCACTGGTAACCTTGCCGGCATAGATTTCATCGGCATCAACCACTTCACCTGCAGCAGCCATCTTGCCGAATAAAACATTACCGAGTGAGCGGTTCATCGCTACGCACATAATTTTGGTAAGAATTAAGCCTGAGGTTCCCACTAGCGAACCTGCAATAATTAGCACCGTATTACCCAAGATAAAGCCAGCCAGTGCCGCCGCCAGACCTGAGTATGAATTAAGCAGTGCAATCACAACTGGCATATCAGCGCCGCCTATGGGAAGAACCAAAAATAGACCGAGCAATAACGCCAGTGCCACTAACGCCATAACAGTAATTGCTTGGCTTGGATTTAAAACAATGCAAACAAGTGAAGCGAGCGCACCTAATAACAATAATGCGTTACCTGCTGGCCCACCGGGTAGACCGAAGTTTTTCTTAATTAAACCCTGTAGTTTGGCAAAAGCAACCAGACTACCTGTTAGGGTTACCGCACCGATAAGAATGGTCAAACCAATTGAAACAAGTGTCACCTGTCCCACCGCGCCTATTCCAAAGGCATTTACCCCTAAAACCACTGGCTGTAATAGATCAGCAAAAGATTGAGCCTGTATATTTAAAACGGAAAAATATTCCGCTGAGGCAATAGTTAACGAAGCGCCACCACCAAAACCATTAAGCAAGGCAACCATCTGTGGCATAGATGTCATCTGTATACGCAGTGCCATAAAAGCACCTACTGCGCCACCAAATAATACACCAGCAATAATGTAGGTAAAGTTTACAATTTCAGAGTTAAGCAATGTAATTACTACGGCAATAAGCATACCTGTAGCAGATAAAAAGTTGCCTCTAACCGCTGTAGACGGCTTAGTAAGACCCTTGATACCAAGGATAAATAAAACCCCGGCAATCAAATAAACCAAATTTACTATTGAAGAGCTCATAGGTTACTTCCTTTTAAACATCGAGAGCATACGATTAGTTACCAAATAGCCACCAATCACATTGATGGTAGCAAAGGTAACCGCTAAAAAGCCCAGCACATTTACCAGCATGGGCGAGGTATCTGATCCAGCCGCAAGCAGAGCTCCAACTAGAGTAATTCCAGATACGGCATTGGTGCCAGACATTAATGGCGTATGCAGGGTAGGCGGAACCTTAACGATTAGCTCAACCCCCAAAAACAGTGACAATACGAATAATGCGAGTAATAAAATTAAAATTTCCATTGTCTTAGTCCTTTATTTGCTCTGCTGTTGATCATCTAGAGCCGGCAAACCCAACAATTTTCTCATGTGCGGATGCGGCACATCCCCATCGTGAGCAACCACTGTTCCGGCTATGATCTCATCTTCAAAATCTAGATTAATATTTCCATCCTGCAATATTAACTCTAGAAGCGTTTGTATATTCTTTCCGTACATCTGGCTAGCATGATGGGCGACATCAGATGCTAAATTTTCAGGACCCAAAATGGTTACACCATGCTCAACAGTGGTCTTCCCTTTTTGAGTCAGTTCGCAGTTACCGCCTCTTTCCGCAGCTAAATCTACAACCACCGAACCAGCTTTCATGGCCACCAGCATATCCTCTGTCACCAATATTGGGGATTTGGCTCCAGGCACTGCCGCAGTTGTGATGACAATATCTTGTCTCGCAACCACCTCGGTCATTAGCTTTCTCTGCAACTGAAGAAACTCTTCACTCTGCTCTTTAGCATAGCCGCCAGCTCCCTCGGAGCTTTCAGTGGGTAGGTCCAACTCTACGGGAGTTGCCCCTACTGAAATTATTTGTTCGCGAGCGGCCGGACGCACATCATAGGCTTCAACTACAGCACCAAGTCGCTTAGCGGTAGCACAGGCTTGAAGCCCAGCAACACCTACACCCATAATTAAAACTCTAGCCGGCTGTAATGTTCCCGCTGCGGTCATTAGCATAGGTAAGATTCTCGGCGCCGCTTCCGCACCTAAAAGTACAGATCTGTACCCTGCAAGCGTTGCCATAGACGAAAGAACATCCATACTTTGGGCGCGACTAATGCGAGGAACCATTTCTAGCGCGATAGCTGTAGCACCTGTTTTAGCCACCTGACTTGCGGCTTGAGGCTGTGCCAGCGGGTCCATCATACCGATAACCAACTGTTGGGACTTAAGTCGTTTTAGGTCTTGCTCTGCATTTTCGGTATTGGAACCAAAACTTTGAACCTGAAGGATTATATCGGCACCAGTAAATAGCTCATCTCTATCTGAGATAACTTTTGCACCTACTGATTGATAATTTTCATCTGAAAAGCCTGCATACACGCCAGCATTCTGCTCTATCCAAAGCTCTGCTCCTGCTTTGATAAGCGACTGGACATTGTCCGGGCATAAAGAAACCCTTTTCTCTCCTGCAACTAGTTCCCGTGTAACTGCAATAATCACGTCATTCTCCTTAATGATAAAA
>JBMZEV010000061.1:0-6347 GCA_049615065.1 Porticoccaceae bacterium
TGAAAAACGTCAAATTCAAGTTCAGGACACTGGGCCAGGTATCCCAGAAAATGTGGTTCCTAAACTGTTTGACAGCTTTTATACTTCTAACAAACAAGGCGGCACAGGATTGGGACTATCCTATTGCAAACGATCTATGACTGAACTGGGTGGAACCATTGACTGCAAATCTAAATTGGGTGAATACACAACATTTATCCTCACCTTTCCGGACTTGCCAAAGGCTAAATTAAAACTTGAATCTGTTGCCTAATAAAAAATTTCTTTAAAATACGGGAGTAATTAATGAGTACGAATACTGCGCTTGAGGCTGCGACTTTTCGACGCCTACTCGAGCATCTAGATAATCATAAAGAAGTTCAAAATATTGATCTTATGATACTGGCTAATTTTTGTCGCAATTGTCTGAGTAAATGGTATATGGCAGCCGCTGAGGAACAGGGGCTAGATATGAACTACGAGCAAGCTCGAGAAATTATATATGGTATGCCCTACAGCGAATGGAAAGACAAATATCAGCTTCCAGCATCAGAGGAACAATTACAGGCTATGGCAGAGCGCAAATCTTGATTAAGTCATTTAGTTGGCTGTGGATCTTGCTCTGCGATATCCGCTAAATGATGGGATTATAGCTACAATAACCGAAGCGACGAGCATAGCGCCGATTAAATAGACACTGTGCTCGGTTAAAAGATTTATCTCGATATGTAGCCCGTATTGCGCCACCAGATAGTTTTGAAGTACGGCTAAGGAAGTAGCTAGTAAGCCTGCTCCCAAAATGCAGCTGAATAATGTGATCATTAAGGCTTCTAACTGAATCAACAGGAATAGAACATAGGGTGGCGCACCAATAATACGCAGGAGTTGAATTTCTCGGCAGCGCTCGCGAATCGAAGCCAGCAACATGGCGCTAACACCTAGACAGGCGGCTACAAAAATTAATGCAGATACCAGCAGCAGCGTATTTTCCAATACACTAATCATCCCCCAAAGCTCAGAAAGTGCTACGCCTGGAAGTATCGCCACTACTGGCTCTGATGCGTATTGATTAATCGCTCTTTGAACCTGAAACGTGGCTATTTTTGAGTTTAAGCCCAACATAAATGCAGTAATACTCTTAGGCGTTAATTGAGCTTGTTCGAGATCGCTTTGAGTAAGGCCACTATTGGGTATTTTTACGCCATGCTGCCAATCAATATGAATGGCTTCTATGCCCTCTAAGCTAACATGTAGTGTTTGATCGACGGGTGTTCCGGTAGCTTGCAAAATACCAACCACCTTAAAAGGTCGATCATCATGGAGACTAAAGCTTGTTGCGGCTATACCATGTGCCAATGCGATGCTATTGCCCAATTTATAGCCTAGTTTATAAGCAACTTCAGAGCCCAAAACAAGATCAAAAACTTGATCGAATTCACGCCCCTCAGCAAATTGTAGTTTTCGCTTATTGGCATAGTTAAAGTGCTGAAAATAACTTTTTGTAGTGCCTAAAACGCGATAACCCTTATGTGAATCACCCAGTGAAAGTGGAATAGCCCATTTTACCTGTTCACTACTGGCGATTTCTTCATAGGTTTGCCAGCGGATATTATTGGTCGGCGTACCTATTCTAAACACAGAGTATAAAAGCAAATTTAAGCTACCCGTTCTTGCACCAACAATAAGATCGACACCGGATACGGTACTAGAAAAGTTTTCTTTTGTTTGATGACGTATATGTTCAACACCCAAAAGAACAAAAATACTGACTGTCATTGCCATAAGGGAAAGCATCACTGAACCCTTGCGGTCTAATAAGCTGAGAAGTGATAGCTTGGCGAGCATTATGCTGAGCCCTCCACGCAATTAAAATCACTCAAGGATTCGACCCTAGAAAAATAGTTAGATAATGACAAATCATGGCTAACAAATAACAATGTCATTTTATTTTTGCTCACCATTGGCATTAAGAGCTGCATAAAGGCATCTTTGTTAGCCTCATCAAGGGATGAGGTTGGCTCATCAGCAATCAATAACTGAGGTTTATTAATGAGTGCTCGAGCAATAGCAACGCGTTGCTGCTGACCAATACTTAGCTCACGAGTGGGTCTACTCCAGTCCTTATCAGAGATATTGAGCTCATTGAAAAGATTTTTTATTTCATCTTTTAGCCCAACTGTGTGTTTTTGCGCTGAAAACTGAGTTGCTAGCAAAACATTTTCTATGGCATTGAGATAAGGCATTAGATTGAACTGCTGAAACACATAGCCAATATTTTCGGCACGAAAACGATCACGCTGACGGTTATTCATATTATCCAAGCGCTGCCCGAGCACAGTTATTTGACCCTTATTGGGTACAAGCAATCCACTCAGTAAGCCTAATAATGTCGACTTTCCTCCACCGGATGGGCCATGAACAAATACCTGATCACCAGTATGTAATGACCATGTGGGTATGTTTATCACGGTATGTTGGTGCCGTTCCGCATAATTAAAGCGAATATCGGAAAGCTTAATGGCCATTTTACCTCTCTAGAGCTTAGGGCAATTCCATAGGATCACTTAACAACCGGATGATATAATACCTCTAATAGAAGTCTGGAGTAAGCTAGATTCATCATAGATGTTTAGTTTATTGCACATTATTTATTGTAGAATGTTTAGTGAAACCTAAACAGCTCTGCCTTTTAAAAAGAAATTATGCCGCGAATTTTTACATTGTCCCTGCTGGGACTCAACTTAATTTTTTTGCTGTGCTCTGAAGCGGCAAGTAATGCTGTACAGGGCGACAACTCAAAAAACCCCATCGAGCAGCAAGCTCCAAAAAAAGAAAAGTTAGCTACATTTAAGTCATCTTCCTTTAAGACTATCGATTGGGATAATTTGATGCCAGAGGATGATTTAAACGCCCTGCTAAATCCGCCCAGCTATATTGATGAATTAGAGGATAGTCCACTTGAAGATTTAACCAACGAGCAACTGCAGATTGATCTGACTGCTGCGGTTGATGATCGCTACCAACAGGCACTAGTTTCTACAAAAATAATTAAAGAAATGGATGGTCAAGCTGTTCGAATTCCCGGTTTCGTGGTTCCTGTAGAATTTGATGAAGAAACCATTACAGAGTTTTTCTTAGTACCCTACTTTGGCGCCTGCATCCATTCACCACCGCCGCCGCCAAATCAAATTATCTATGTGCATGCGCCTGAGGGTTTACAGCTGAACACCCTATATGACCCTTTTTGGATTTCTGGAATCATTAGTACTACGCTGGTTGAAAACTATATGGCGACTTCGGCCTACAGTATGCAAATGAAATCCTATGAACTTTACAGCGAATAGATCAAGCTATAACACAATTTAACAACTGATCTTCTAATGAATCGTCTAGCTCATCTGAAATCAATTCAATACGGCTTTCCTCGCATTCATCTAGCTGTATTTCAGTCAGTGCGTCAGCAGTTAAATTGTAGCCAAAAATACCCGCATCAGTAATAAATACAGCCTTCATTCTTTCAACCTGCAAACCGGTTAAAAATGAGAATAGCTGCTGATAGCTAAATATTTTGTGCGGTGATATTCGCCAACCGATGCTATAAAAACCTTCGGCTTCATTTATAGCCGCAAGAAATCCTTTTTCTGGAATTTCGGCATCATTGGCAAGTGTTTTTTTAAGTTCTTTATGGTGATGGTGATCAGACGAAATAAAACTGGTTTTGGTTTCACCATGTAATTCTACAAATGGAATTTCGCCATTTAGGGTAAAAATCACCTCTGCATGTGGCTGCCCATGCTGTTTAACGTATTCGTTTAATCTAACCTTATCTTTATCCTCATAAAGATCAATTTTATTACCAACTACTCTATCTGCCGTGGCAATTTGCTGGTTAAACGTCTTATGATCCGTGTAGCGTTGATCTGTGAGCTTACGTGCATCAACTATGGTCAGTGTTTTATGCAGCGATAATACATCTTGGTAATATTCAGCCGATAGAACCTCTAGGACCTCTTTGGGATGACCCAGCCCTGTGGGCTCAATTAGTAGGCGATCGGGCTTAGCTTTGACTAAAAGTTGATTTAATGCGATCTGCATTGGCAGTCCTGAGGTGCAGCACATACAGCCACCAGGCACTTCACGAACAAAGATTCCAGTTTCTTGGCCATACTGACCTTGCATAAGACTTCCATCTACACCAATTTCACCGAACTCATTAACCAATACAGCCCATCGCTCATTGGCGGGTTTATTTTTGAGTAAATTTAAAATTGCCGTTGTTTTGCCGACACCCAGAAAACCGGTAATGACATTAGTTGGAACCGCTTGCAGTGGTATTTTGGTAGACAATGGCTAATCTCGCATCATTTATTAATTGGCGCATAAACTGCTTCGCCATAAGCACCCTTATCTGGTCCTTCATAAGCTTTAACAGTTACATCGATTTTATTTTCTTTTGCTATGGTATCTGCAAGAATTTGCGCAATATTTTCCACAGTGCTTTCTATAGGCATAATAAAAACTGTTTCACTGGGTAAACTAATCGCAAAATCACCCTGTTGAGCGCTATAAGCCAGACCTATATGCGCAATACCATTGCAATCAAACTCCCGAACAATATGCGTCTCTGTGGCTATGTAGCTATCCTTGAGCTTATTCGCCCAATGCGCCTCTAGATCTGCATTTCGAACACCATTAATTTCAATTTCGATAGCTGAACGATGGCCGTGGGCTATTCGTTGGCATTGACCTAAATGCTTCTGCAAGCCATGAGTATAATGATAAAAAGCACCATTAATGACTTCATTACGCAGATTGATCAAGACGCCAGCCACATTGTTTGGCAATAGTGATTTTATTCTTTCCTGCAGATCAATGGCTATACTATTGGCATCGATTGTAGCTGCATCCACCAGTAAAACCGCATCTTGAGGGGATTGGTAAGTGATCAGCCCGCCTAATTTAAGAGGAAACTCAATATTGAGTGTGTCATTCTTTAGCTGTGTATGGCATTTAAAAGAGTCTGTTGGCACTAATAAACGATGGTCTATCTCATTATCAATAAATTGTTTGATTTGTTTCTTAACCTTACCAAAATCAAACACCATTCCCTGATCATCCAAGCCACCGACTAATTCAATATCGACAATCCATGATTCACCGACAACACCACGAGTGTCATCAAGATATGAAAAATCAATTACCGTTAAATTATCTACAAATAAACGAGCCATAAAGGTTTATATATTTAATTAGTTAGTGGTGGGCGCTTGTTCTATTCAGGCATAGCCGATGAATGATGCTCTATAATCAACCAACGTTGCCCATCCCAACGATAGATGTAGGTAAAGCGCGCTTGCACAGAAACGCCATCTTTAAAGGTAAAGGTATATACACCAGAGTTGATTGCTAGATCACCAAAGATTCGAACATTTGACTCATCGAATTTTCCCTGTGGACCCTTAGCCAAAAAATGTACAAAGTAATCTTCAATTTCTGCATGATTGTGACGCACCTGATTAGAAACAGTTGGCAATAGAATCGCATCTGCTGCATAAAGTGCAGCAACCTGTTTTGGATCACCAGTTTGTAGTGCACTATTCCACTGATCAAACAATGCGGTAATTTCGCTTTTTTCCATACTTAAAGTCCTAATTATGTTTGTTCTAAAGCATCCATTATACAGCAGTAGCGCCACAAAAAATTGTTTAACGAGTTACCAAAAAGATAAATTTAATTCGTTGTTATCAAGTTAAAACGGTATAAGTATTCAATTATTATGCGGGCAAACAACTATCACACAGGCAGTTCAATTCTACTTGAGGGCTGTAGAGGCCATAACCCGCATTTTTGACGCTTTCGTTAAGCTCTGAAATAGTTGATTGGTTAATATTAATTTCCTTCACTTTACTACAACTTCGACAAATCAAAAATTGCGGCACTGCATGAGCGTGATCACAGCTAATATGCATACATGCCACATACTTATTGGCTAGATTTAACTTGTGAACCAGACGCTGTTCTTCTAAAAATTCTAAAATGCGATAAACCGACATAGCCGGCAAATTTTCACCAAAGCGTTGTTTGCAAAAATCCATTAACTCATAGGCTGAAAGTGCCTTATCGGACTCAATAAGACCGGTTAAAATTTGCTTGCGCTTTTTGGTTAAACGAGCGCCGCTTGCTAAACAATGCTGTTCAGCGTGCTGAATGACAGATTGAGTATTATTCACATTATTTACCTCAACAGAACAGCAGGGTTATCTGCTGTGAGCTTTGCCGAACCCTGGTTACTTGAAGTTACCCACATCGTCTGAATCTTATAAATACCTGCAAAAGATTCAAATAGAGAAACCTTAACCGAAGAAAGC
>JBMZEV010000062.1:0-6301 GCA_049615065.1 Porticoccaceae bacterium
GGCCTGAAGCTTGTTGCAGCAGCAGTTATAGCTATAGGTGGAACCCTGAGTTGGCAAGGTTGGCAGGGCTCTCAGCAAGAGCATGCTGAACAAGGCTCGGCAATTTATTCCGCTATGATCGATATTGTAAAGACTGAGTCTGACGAGCCTTTAAGTGATGAGCAACAGCAGCAAATAAGTGCTTCAGCAGATCAGCTAAAACAACAGTTCGGTGATTCTGGCTATGCGCATCTATCAGCCTTGTTAAATGCAAAGTTAGCTGTTGATGCAGATAACTTAGATCAAGCTGCTACTGAGTTGGAGTGGGTGCTTAATAACGATCCTGCGGATGATCTTAAACTATTAGCTACATTGCGGTTAGCGCGTGTTGAAGCTGCTAGAGGTAATACTGATAAGGCGCTTGCCATGCTTGAAGAGCAAGAGGCAGGCACAATGACTTCTGCCTATGAAGAGGCAAAAGGTGATTTTCATATTTCTCTTGGTCACTACGAAGCTGCCTATACCTCTTATCAGGCAGCTATAGATACTGAAGAAACTGGTAATGCTAGACAGCTATCTATTCTTCGCCTAAAGATGAGCCAGGCTAAACCGGTTGGTGAAACAGTAGAGCCCCAAGGCGATTCTTAATGAAAATTAGCAGTTCTTTTTTCGCTTTAGCACTGAGTACAGTTTTCCTATCAGGTTGTAGTGTTTTTAGTGCAAATGATGAAACTGAGCCTGCTAAATTAGAAAAAATTGATCAGCAGGTTGAATTGACGCGTAACTGGTCCGCTAAAGCCGCCTCATCCAATAAAAATTATTGGGCTAATCTGCAAATGGCTGTTAGTGATAAGGCGTTATTTACCGCTGATCACAGTGGCACTCTGATAGCTTTAGATGTTCAGAATGGACAGCAGCAATGGTCTATTGATTTAGATCTATCTATTTCTGGTGGGCTGGGGTACGGTGCTGAAAAGTTAGTCTTTGGTACTATTGAAGGCCAGATTTATGCTTTTGATGCCAATAATGGCAGTCAATTATGGAAATCTGCTGTTAGCTCAGAAGTAATCTCAAGCCCATCGGTAAACAGCGATATTGTTGTTGCTCAGAGTATTGATAATCGACTGTATGCCTTTGATGCCGATAGCGGTGATGAGTTGTGGCAGCATGATGCCGGTGCGCCAATTCTCAGTGTTCGCGGTAATAGTTCATCCATAATTCTTGATAATATGGTGATTGCGGCGTTCGATAATGGCAAATTAATCGCATTTAATACCGAAAACGGTTCGCTCTTGTGGGAGACCCGTTTAGCCCTGCCCAAAGGTCGTACAGAACTCGAGCGAATGATTGATGTCGATGGCGAACCAATTTTGGTTGGCGATATCATATATTCAGTCAGTTATCAGGGGCGCTTGGGTGCATTAACTAGAGGGACTGGCAGGAATTTATGGTTCCAAGATAGTTCATCTCACTACAGCCCAGCTTACAGCAAGGGTAAATTGTTTGTTACTGAAGCAAAAAATCATGCAGTAAGAGCGTTTAAGGCCGGCAATGGTCAAGAAATTTGGAATAACGATCAGCTTAAGTATCGTGAACTTACTGGCCCTGTGGCCTTTGGTGGCAGTGTAGCTGTTGCCGATGCTGAGGGTTATTTGCATCTGCTTGATTCAGATACTGGTGTTTTTGTCGGTCGAGCAAAGGTTGGCGGCGGGGGTGTTAGCTCACCTCTTTTGGTCGTCGGTGAGACGCTTTTGGTTAAGTCTAATAATGGCTCGGTGAGCGCGTTTAAAATTCAATAGGGATAATTATCCCTCAATGCAGTAAAATGCCGCACATCAATAGTGCGGCTTTTTTTATTTATGATTCCAGTTATAGCTCTTGTCGGGCGTCCCAATGTGGGTAAGTCCACTCTCTTTAATCGACTCACCCGAAGTCGAGATGCCTTGGTGGCCAACTATTCAGGTCTGACCCGCGATCGTAAATACGGTGAGGGCGAGATGTTTGAACGCCGCTTTATGGTGATTGATACTGGCGGTATAAGCGGAGAAGAGCAGGGTATTGATGCCGGTATGGCCGAGCAATCACTCTTAGCTATGGACGAAGCCGATATTGTTCTATTTGTAGTTGATTGTAAATCAGGTATCGTCGCAGCCGATTACACTATTGCCGAAAAGCTGCGCCAAAAGAACCGCAAGGTCTATTTAGTAGCCAATAAAATTGATGGTGTCGATCCAGCAGAAGCTTTGGCCGATTTTTATCAATTAGGCTTTTCTGGCATGTTTCCTACCACTGCGACCCATGGTCGCGGGGTAAAATCTATGATGGAAGAGCTATTGGAGCCTTTCCCTCCGGTCGAACCAGAAGAAGCTGACAACGACAGTATTAAGATCGGTGTAGTAGGTCGTCCTAATGTGGGTAAATCCACATTGGTGAATCGCCTTCTGGGCGAGGATCGCGTGGTGGTTTATGATATGCCGGGAACCACCCGAGATTCGGTTTACATCGACTATGAGCGCGATGAAACTAAGTACACCCTGATTGATACTGCGGGTATACGAAAGCGTAAAAACATCAAATTAGCCATTGAAAAATTCTCCATTGTTAAAACATTACAGGCTATTGATGATGCCAATGTGGTGGTATTACTGGTCGATGCTCAAGAGGGCCTGGTCGAGCAAGATTTACACCTAATGGGTTCAGTGATTGATGCCGGTCGTGGGCTAGTGGTGGCAATTAATAAATGGGATGGTCTTGATGCTGATAAGCGCGAGCATATTAAAGTTGAGATTAAGCGCCGATTGCGGTTTGCCGAATTTGCTGATGTGCACTTTATTTCAGCTCTGCATGGTACAGGCGTTGGTCATCTTTACAAGTCGATAAATGATGCTTACCGCGCCGCTACCGATGCGCTAAGCACGACCAGACTGACCAAAATACTTGAGGGTGCGGTTGAAGATCATCAGCCGCCAATGGTGCATAATCGCCGTATTAAGCTGCGCTATGCCCATGCTGGCGGAAGAAATCCTCCTGTCATTATTATCCATGGTAATCAGACTGATTCTGTTCCAGCGCAATACACCAGGTATCTAGAAAAGGTTTTCCGTCGCCAGCTGGGCTTGCATGGGACGCCAATTCGTGTCGAATATAAAACCAGCGATAACCCCTATAAAAATAAGGCGGTTAAACCCGGGGATAGACCGTCACAGCGGGGCAAGAAAATTACTAAGTACAGTAAGCGCAATGAAAAGAAATAATTAACCTAGGGTTTTATTGTTTTTATCGGTTACTTTAAGGGCTAGTTGTCCGTCTTCCAGCTGACCTGTTAAGCAATCATTAGCCTTTGCCTTGGCAACAGAGTTAACGATATCGCCCTCAGCGTTTCGCAGTACGGCATAGCCGCGCCCCAGTGTTTTAAGCGGGCTGACTGTATCCAAAAGGTGCATAGATTGAGCTAGTTTAAGTTGCAGTTTTTCCTGTTTTTGGCTGATACCCCTAGCTAATTGTTTAACCAAGACAGATAGTTTTTGTTGGTTTTCTTGCAGTTGATATTTGGGATTTTGGCGACCAAGATGAACTGCAAGCTGATTGCTTTGCACCCTGTAGGTTTCTAATTTAGCTGTTATAGCACGTCGCAGACGAATATCTAAATGGTCTAAATTTTGCGCCTGTTGCTGTAATTTACTGCCCGGATGCTGCAAGCGTTTTTGCAGATGACTTAGCTGTTGTTGATAGCCACTTAAAATTCGCTGCTGAATATCCTTTAACAGCGATTGATAGCGGCTAAATTGGGCATACATCTGTTGCCCATCGGGGCTAATTAATTCAGCTGCTGCAGAGGGTGTGGGTGCGCGTAAATCGGCAACAAAATCAGCAATAGTAAAATCCACCTCATGACCTACAGCGCTAATCGTGGGTAAGCGGCTAGCGGCTATAGCGCGGGCAACTGATTCGGTATTAAATGACCACAAATCCTCTAGCGAGCCACCGCCGCGACCAATAATTAAGGCATCTAATCCATGGTGACTATTAGCATCGTCCAGTGCCTTAACAATTTGCGCCGGCGCTTCATCACCCTGTACCGCAGTGGGGAATAGGCTCACCCTAATTGCAGGAAAGCGGCGCTTAAGCACCGATAAAATATCTTTTACGGCAGCACCAGTAGTCGAAGTAATAACGCCAATATGACTGATAGAGCTGGGAATGGGCTGCTTATTTTCCTGATCAAATAAGCCCTCGGCTGACAGCTTGGCTTTTAATTGCTCAAATTGGCGTTGCAGAGCGCCAAACCCCGCCTCTTCCATATGCTCAATTATAAGCTGGTAATCACCGCGATCTTCATAGATCCCCGGCTTACAGCGCACCACAACCTGCATGCCATTTTCGGGTCGAAATTTAACCCTCTGGTTAGCATTCCTAAACATAGCGCAACGCACCTGTGCGGATTTATCCTTAAGGCTTAAATACCAGTGACCAGAGGCTGGGCAGGCAAAATTTGAAATTTCGCCCTCCACCCAAAGCATAGGGAGGTTGAGTTCTAAAAGTTGCCTAACTCTGCGGTTAAGCTCACTAATGGAAAAAATTTGGCGCTCATTGTTTAAGTTATTCATTTTGCTATTGTAGGTATAGATGGCCGTTAAAGTCACTAGCCTATTGGTTAATATTAAAGTCTGTAGATATTAGTTGTTTACACGGGGCTGTGGGATGTATAATGCACTGCTTACTTTTAAAACTAGCTGAGGTAAGCGTTCCCTATGTTACGCATCGCTCATGAAGCACTAACCTTTGATGATGTTCTCCTTGTACCCGGTTATTCCGAGGTCACAGCTAAGGACGTCGATCTAAAATCCCAACTTACTCGTGATATTAGTATGAATATTCCGCTGGTTTCAGCGGCTATGGATACTGTCACCGAATCTCGCTTAGCTATAGCTATAGCAGCCGAGGGCGGTGTAGGTATTGTCCATAAAAGCATGAGTATTGAACAGCAAGCCAAGCAGGTATGGGCTGTAAAAAAATACGAGAGTGGTGTAGTTAAAGACCCATTCACTATTGATGCCTCTGCTACTTTGCAACAGCTTCATGATCTTACGGTTGCCAACAATATTTCTGGTGTTCCGATTCTAGATAACGGTAACCTTGTGGGTATTGTTACCCGCCGTGATGTGCGTTTTGTTGAAGATATGGATGCTTTGGTAACATCGGTAATGACCCCGAAAGAGCGCCTAGTAACGGTTAAAGAGGGCGTCGATTCAGACACAGTGCGTGGCTTATTGCACAAGCATCGCATTGAAAAAGTCATGGTAGTGAACGATAACTTTGAGTTGAAAGGCTTAATTACCGTAACGGATATTGATAAAGCTGAACAGCATCCCAATGCCTGCAAAGATGATCAAGGTCGACTTCGCGTCGGAGCCTCTGTTGGTGTTGGCGAGGATACAGATGAGCGGGTTGAGGCTCTGGTTAATGCAGGGGTTGATGTTCTGGTTGTAGATACAGCTCACGGGCATTCTAAGAATGTCATCAATCGTGTTAAATGGATTAAACAGAATTACCCTCAGGTACAGGTAATCGGTGGCAATATAGCTACAGGTGAAGCCGCCAAAGCACTCGTCGATGCCGGTGCTGACGGTGTAAAAGTAGGTATTGGCCCCGGCTCGATCTGTACTACCCGAATTGTGACCGGTATTGGTGTACCTCAGGTAACCGCTATTGCCAGTGCCGCAGAAGCGATAAAAGGCTCAGGTGTTCCGGTAATTGCCGATGGTGGTGTTCGCTATTCCGGTGATATTTCTAAAGCTATAGTGGCTGGCGCAAGCTCAGTTATGATGGGCTCTATGTTGGCAGGTACTGAAGAAGCGCCGGGCGAAATCGAGATCTATCAAGGTCGTTCCTATAAATCATACCGCGGTATGGGATCATTAGGTGCAATGTCACAAAGACAGGGCTCCAGTGACCGCTACTTCCAAGATGCCAGTGCCGGTGCCGAAAAGCTTGTACCCGAAGGCATTGAAGGTCGTGTGCCTTATAAGGGACCAGTTTCAGCAATTATTCACCAGATGTTGGGTGGATTGCGTTCTTCAATGGGTTACACCGGTTGCAGCACCATTGAGCAGATGCGCACTGTACCAAAGTTTGTACGCGTTACTTCAGCAGGGACTAGCGAGAGCCATGTCCATGATGTACAGATTACTAAAGAAGCGCCAAACTACCCAGCCGGTGGACGTTAATCTTCGCTGGGTGGTAAAAATATAATCAGGGGCTGCGCATAGGTGCAGCCTCTTTGTTTAAGGTAAGCAAATGTCTGATTTACAGTCGCAAAGAA
>JBMZEV010000063.1:0-6272 GCA_049615065.1 Porticoccaceae bacterium
CGCGCAGCGCAGACGGATGTAATTTTCCCGCAACCAAAATATGTTTCGTCATCGCGGCCCCTTAATCTAAGTTCTAGTTTGCGCGACAGAAGACCGTTTATTTGCTAAAGTGGTTAAAACAGCCGCAATTATAATAACCGCGCCCGTAGTAGCTTGCACATAGAAAGAAGGAACATCAGCTAATGTAAGTAGGTTGTTAATGACCCCAATAAGCAAGACACCACTAATCACTCCCGTCACAGTGCCTCGACCACCTCCCAAACTTACACCACCGATAACAGCAGCTGCGAAAGCTGAAAAAATTATATTTTGGCCTTGGGTAGTTACAGCTGAATCCAATCTACCTGTCATCAAAATTCCAGCGAGCCCTGCAAGCAAACCTGAAACGACAAAAGCACTCCAAATAACCCTATCTACATCTATTCCAGCGGCCCGTGCTGCAGACTCATTGCCACCAACAGCATATAAAGCTCTTCCAAAACGATGAAATTGGAGCATCAAACCAACGCCTAAAGCTATTACAGCGAACACTAAAACCGCAAGCGGTATACCTAATAACCTTTCGGAGCCTAAATAGGTCAGCGCATCGCCTGGTGAATAAATAGAACGGCCATTTGATATTATCAGAACACCCCCACGCAGCAAAACTAGCAGCCCTAAAGTGGAGATAAACGGGTTCAAGCCTATTTTAACGACCATAAATCCATTTAACCATCCAATAAACCCTGCAGCACCCAGCGCAATCAAAGGACCGGTCCAACCAGGCAATTCAGTTCCAAATCCTCCAGAAGCTACTGGCACCAGTAAAACTGCTGCTAACATGGGCGCAAAACCTACTAAACCTTCAAGCGATAAATCCAATCTGCCAATGAGCAGAATAAATGTAAGTCCGATTGTGGTAAGACCTAAAACACTGACCTGCTCGAGAATATTTAATAAATTATAACTTGTTAAAAATCGTGGCGCGACAATTGCCCCGATAACAAGTAACAGGATTAGAACCGGATACATGGTAAATCCATTTGCAACGAAAGCGTTGCCAAAAGCAGCTAGCTTTGACGATTTGTTTTCGTTTAGATCTAAATCCATGTGGGAATTATTTTCTGAGTTCATTTTCGTTTCCAAAGATGTCTTAATTGAGATATCGTATCACTAAAAAATACGATCAAATTTTAAATTTTTGTCGAAATAATTCCGACAATTTTGATCTTCCTTTGCCAACCGAGTTTCAACAAAAGCATCGTCGGTTAAAATGATTTTACCATGAAGTTTATGCTGTATAAACTCGTTGATCTTTTGGGCCCTAAAAAGGGCCCAAAAACATTCAAAGCTCAGAAATAACTTAGCTCACGGAGAATTATGTTTATTTTGCTAAGCTAACTTCAAAGCCTTATTTATGCTGCTAAAGCTGATTTGCCCAAAGACCAGGCGCATCCACGTTTTCCTTAGTCACCAATGTTGCGTTAAGCTGATACTGAGGCCCGACGGGCGTATCAATCACTTGACCATCCGGTTTTGGACCAAGTTCAATTGTACCACCCTTTGACACCAGCTCTATAAGCTCCGCCGTCTTCGTTGCATATGCGCTTAATGGCTGCGAAACAGTCGCATCCAACGCTCCGTCACGGATTAATTGTAAGCCCTGCGGCGTTCCATCGATTGCCACGCGAATTACAGAGTCTGGATCACCCACGGCGGCATCTTTTCCCGCCCGCTTCAACTGCGCATTCACGGCCGTCGCCATTAATTCAGAAGCCATAAAGATTCCGGTCAACGAAGGATTTTGGGTAAGTACGTTTTGAGCTGCATCTGCTGCCATATCTGCTGTCCACTCTGTCGGACGCTGAATTAATTTTACATCTGGTGCTAATGCTCGCATGGTGTCAGCAAAGCCATCTGAACGGTCTAATCCGTTTGGTGTCGCTAACCCTCCCTGAAGTTCAAGAACGCTACAACTATTATCAGACCAGCAAGCTTTCCCCTTTAAACGACGCACCATCTCTTCCGCGCCTTGTACGCCTGCATTCAGATTATCAGCACGTACTGTTGCTGTAACCTCACCGCCCGCAGGGCCATCATCAATTGAGAAGACCAACGCTCCTTTTTCGTTAGCGCGCTTAACAGCAGGAACGATGCCTGCAGCATCTAACGGCGCAAACACAATTACATTCGCTCCATTTGCCAATAAATTTTGCAACGCATTCACTTGCGCTGCAATATCACCATTAGGGTCAGGCGCGCCTACAAGTGTAAAGCCTTTATCTGCAAATGCTTTTTTTGACAGCGATGTCATCAAAGTTTGAAAGTCATCTTTCAAAAATTTTGGGGTAAAACCAACCCGAATATCTGAGTTATCCGCAAAGCTCGCTCCGGCCGTAGAAGCCAAAAGCACTGCGCTTGCAGCGAGTGTTTTGATCGTCTGTTTCATTTAGTCCTCCACTGGATTTTTAAGCAGGATCTTATTTTTATACTAAGATCAAGCAAGGATGGTTCTGTGATGTTTTTCATCCAGAACCGGTTCTGAACAACAAACAAACGGCAATGAGCCGCTTTAATGCTGCGCAAAAAGTAGGCCAGCTCGAACTCCAAAGCCGACACAAAGACCACAAATTTCTCGTTCAGTTTCTGCTGAATTTTACCCCTACTCGAATTTGAACTAGAGTTTCTATCAGCCACGCCAGAAAAGTAAGTTTTCATATTAATAGCCTCCTCGATCTTGGCGGCTACGTCCTTCACAAACACCTATTTGTTCTCGTGCTTCAGCAGTCAAATTTGAAGCAGCTGTTGCAAGAATACGCACATCATTAGAAATCGTGGTAAAATTAAACCCCCAACTAATTGCTTTGGCGGCGTATTTTGCTGAACCACAATGGATTCCAGCATAAATTCCAGCACTTTTTGCTATGTTTAAGATATCTTTAATGACCTCAACCATCTCAGGTTCTGTTCGGTCAAATCCTGGTATCAAACGCCCTTTTGTTAATCCAAGGGTTAAATCAGCCGGACCGATATAAACACCATCCAACCCAGGCGTTTTTACAATTTCCTGTATATCTGCGTATGCTTCTGCTGTTTCAATCATCGCAAGGCCGACGATTTCGCCATTAGCCTCTTGTGCATAGTTTGAGCCTGCAGAAAAATTTGCTCTCGTAGGACCAAAACTGCGTATGCCATCAGGGGGATATCGCAGCGATGCCACGAATTCCTCTGCCTGACTTGCGCTGTTGATCATGGGACAAATTATTCCATACGCACCTGCATCTAAAGCTTTCATAATTACTGAAGGTTCGTTCCAAGGCACACGCACCATTGGAACAACCTGCGAGGCGCGCATCGCTTGTAACATCGCGAGCATACCCTCATAACTCACGGCCCCATGCTGCATATCTACCGTTAGGCTATCAAACCCTTGATCAGCCATAATTTCACTTACAAAAGCAGAGTTTATCGAAAGCCAGCCGTTCAAAGTTGCTTTATTATCAAGCCAATGAGCTTTAAGGCGATTTTTAATCATCTATCCCTCACATTACCCATTGTGTTAATTTGGTATCTAAATAACCGCTAAGACCTTCTATTCCGCCCTCGCGGCCCATGCCCGAGTATTTCGTTCCGCCAAAAGGCACTTCGGCCGCGGCTAAGGCAAAGCTGTTTACACCAACCATACCGGCTTTGAGATTTGATTGAATTCGGCGAACGCGCGCGGGGTCTGAAGTAAAAGCATATGCTGACAAACCCATAGGGGAGCTATTTGCCCGCTCTATCACACTGTCTTCATTGGAAAAGCTTGTAATTGCAGCAATTGGGCCAAAGTTCTCTTCAGCCATTACAAGCATCTCATCCGAAACATTCGTTAATACGGTAGGCTTATAGAAATATCCTGTATCGAATTCCTCGGCGGGTCCTCCGCCACATTCTAGATGAGCTCCACTATCAAGGGCTTGAGCTACTTTGATGGAAATATCTGTTTTTCTTTGTTCATTGATCAAGGGTCCCATATCAGTAGCCGGATCAAGACCATCTCCAAGACGCAACTTAGTTGCGCTGTCCACGAAACCTTCAACAAATTCTTTGTAATGTTGCTCGTGAATGAAAAACCTATCTGGAGTGACACACACTTGCCCCGCATTCGCAAATTTTGCAGCAACGCACCCATCTAAAGCAGCGCTTATGTCTCCATCTTCAAATAGGATCATCGGTGCATTTCCACCAAGTTCCATTGATACCTTTTTTAGTGTTCGAGCGGAGTCACGGATCATCTGTTGACCCACTTTGGTTGAACCAGTCAACGACACCTTACGAACCACGCTGGATTCCATAATGGGGGAATAAATATCCTGCGCCGCGCCAACCAATAAATTGACTGTGCCACTCGGGAGATCAGCGGAATGCAAACAGTCAAAGAGCACCATGGAAACACCTGGGGTTTGGTTAGACGGACGCAGAATAACAGAACACCCAGCAGCCAAAGCTGGAGCGACTTTACGGGCAACTAAAGCAGCAGGAAAGTTCCAAGCCGTAAACGCAGCAACAACTCCTACAGGCTCACGTGTGATACTAAATTCGCCATTTGGCACACGTGTTTCAACAATACGCCCATAAACTCGCCTCGCTTCCTCAGCATACCATCGAAATTGGTCTACAGCTAAGCTCCATTCACGTTGAGCTTGAGTAATGGGCTTGCCAGTTTCTAACACTATCATGCGCGCAGCTTCCTCGCTACGGGATGACATTTCGTCCGCGACTTTATGCAACCGTGTCGCGCGCTCCCAAACTGGTGTTTTTGACCAAACTAAAAAAGCTGCTTGCGCGTCAGAAATTACGCGTTGCGTTAATGCAATATCGGCAGTCGGCACTTTGCCCAATACGCGTTCGGTAACAGGACTATATACCGGTATTTCACCAGAACTAGAGTCCGCCCAAGCTCCGCCAACAAATAAGCCAAATTTATCGTAAATGGTCATCATCCAATTTCCGATACTTGGACAATGCGCTTCTCAGCCATTGAAAGATAGGCCGCTTCCGCCAGAATAAGGGCTCGCCGACCATCTTCGAAACCCGCTAGTGGCGTTGCCCCATTCTCGATGCAATTAACAAATCCGTCAATTGAAGCCATAAACGCTTCTTCATAGCGCTCCAAAAAAAACAATTGATAAGGCTCGGCAGTTTCTACTCCAGAAGCGCCATAGTGCTTTAGTTCATGAGGCTTTCGATTATCAGATATAAGCATGCCCGAACTACCCATGAGCTCAACTCGTTGATCATACCCATAAACTGCTGTTCGAGAATTATTTATATGACATTGCTTACCCGACGCAGTGCGTAAAATAATCATAGCGCTGTCGACCTCACCTAACTCGCGCCCCAAAACAGGGTCGATTAAGGCGTTAGCAAGAGCAAAAACTTCTACAGGCTCTTCATTCAACATAAACCTTGCGAGGTCAAAATCATGAATAGTCATATCGCGAAATAAACCACCAGCCTCCTCGAGATAAGCCCGCGGTGGCAAAGCAGGATCGCGAGCCGTGATAATTACCTGATGCAAATCACCAATTTTACCAGCCAAGCAGGCCTCTCGCGCAGCCGCATGACCCGGATCGTATCGCCTATTAAACCCCAACTGGATGGGCACAGTAGATTTCGAAACAACTTCAGCACACCGGTTCACTCGCTCCAGATTTAAGTCAATTGGCTTTTCGCATAAGACCGGCTTGCCCGCAGCAATGGCCATTTCGATATAATCAGCATGTGTGGGTGTCGCTGTAGCTACCAATACAGCCTGTACACGATCTGAAGCGAACACCTCCTGTGCACTTCGCGCCGCCTGAACTTGATGGGCATTAGCAACATTCGTAACGGCCATTTCGTTAACGTCAAAAACCATTTCAAGGTTTGTACGTGGATGAGCTGCTACATTCGCGGCGTGCATAGCGCCTATTCTTCCGCAGCCAAGCACAGCGATATTAACCATGTCACCCTCCCTAAAACCTTAAATTTCTAATTTGCAATTATTTTTGCATAATTGAAATTATTTTGTCAATTAAATTTTCAAAACATTTCAAAAATATGGAATTTAACATACTTTAATAAGAAAAATACCTTAAAACATTGAACAATTATGCAAAAATAATTGCGTTATAGCATACTATTTTTGCAATTTTAATTGCAAGTCTAGAGAAATAGAGTTAACAACATTTAAAATCTATGGCATCGGAGAATCAAACATGGCCGCAAACACAATCAGATTGACGATGGCGCAGGCTGTTATTCGCTAT
>JBMZEV010000064.1:0-5578 GCA_049615065.1 Porticoccaceae bacterium
AATCCAGCACCCTATTCAGCCTATTGGCAATGGGATAATCAGGCTATTTTGTCATTGTCGCCCGAGCGCTTTATTCAAGCCACATCTGATAACGGCGACATCACAGCCCAAACCAAACCTATCAAAGGAACTGTGCTGCGGGGTAAAACGCTGGAGCAGGATCAAGAAAATGCAATCCGTCTTCTTAACAGCGATAAAGACCGCGCTGAAAATCTAATGATTGTGGACCTATTGCGCAACGATCTTGGTAAAACCTGTATTGCTGGCAGTATTCGAGTACCCAAGCTTTTTGATCTTGAAAGCTTTCCTAATGTGCATCATCTGGTAAGTACGGTCACTGGCAAACTAAAGACTGACTGCGCTTGTTTAGATCTGTTGCAGGGTTGCTTCCCCGGAGGCTCGATTACGGGCGCGCCTAAAAAACGCTCAATGGAAATTATTGATGAACTAGAACCACTTCAAAGATCAGTTTATTGTGGCAGTATTGGCTATATTTGTGCCTCCAATCAAATGGACACTAATATAGCCATCCGCACAGTCATTGCGGACAAAGAAAAACTTCATTGCTGGGGCGGTGGTGGCATTGTCGCTGACTCGGATGCAGACAGTGAGTATGAAGAATCCATGAATAAAATCCGTCTTATTCTCGACACTCTTGAAACAACTTTAAGTTAATTACCCATAACCTGCTGATGCCAATTTGGGTCAGCTATATCACCATCATCATCAAGCTCAGGATAAGCTAACTGATGCTTATGGCAATACTTAGCTAATACCGGCTGCATCCATTCAAAAAGCAATTTTTCAAATGTTTCAGAATCTAAACGACGACTATCGTACAAGCCCGCCTGTTCTCGCTGGCGCCGTGCCTCACTTAGGATAATCGCCCCAGCAACACTGACGTTAAATGACTCCACCATACCCATCATCGGGATAGTAATACTATGGTCTATATAGGGTTGCGCTGCATCACTAATGCCCTCTAACTCTGCACCCAAAACCAAAGCGGTAGGCTGGGTAAAGTCCACCTCGCGATAATCTTTGCTGGTAGCGCATACATCAGCAGCAACTATCTGATAGCCCGCCTGCTTAAATTCCCCTAAGGGTTCGGTTATTTTTTTTCGCAGGGATGTTTTCACCCACTTGTGAGCACCTACAGTGGTGCCTGTATGGGCGCCAAAAAATGCATTATCAGACACCGAATGCAATTCCATCACACCTACCGCATCACAGGTTCTAATAATGGCAGATAAATTTTGACCCTTTAGCACAGAATCAGTAACCACTGCCAAATCTGGCTGCCTAAGGTTCAGTACTTCAACAATCTTTGAATAACGTGCAGCTGTCACTTGGTTCCCCTACCCCTGCTGATAAGCTATATGCGCCTCTTCAGCTATTATTTTTATGCCCTGCTCAATATCACTTAGATCTTGCACATAGGATACTCTAATGCATTCATACTTATGAGGCCATTGGTCATCAATGCCAGCAAAAAAATGATGACCAGAAACAACTAAAACACCTCTCTTTTTAAGCCTTTGATACAGCGCCTCACTGGTTATAGGCAACCCTTCAAACCATAACCACAGAAAAATTGCCCCTTCAGACAGGTGAATTCGACAGGGTAAATCACTCATAGCCTGAATAAATAGAGCCAGTACCTGCTGTGAGCGCTGTTGATAAAAAGGTTGGACATATTGCTTGCTGAGCTCAACTATTTCTCCTGAAGCAAATAAACTGCGCGTCAATGATGGCCCAATATTACCGCTAGCTAAATTAATCACAGTATTAGCACTGCTAAAGGCCTGTGTAACCTGTTCACTCGCCACAACAATGCCAGTTCTTACGCCAGGTAAACCCAATTTAGAAAGACTTAAAACCAATATTGTATTGTTATTCCAATGGGGTGCCGCTTCGACAAAGTTGATGTTGGGGAATGGCACTCCGTAGGCACCATCAATAATTAAGGGTATATCTGCCTGCTGAGCAATTTGATCCAAATGACTAATCTCATCATCGGTCAGGACATTAGCGGTCGGGTTGGTTGGCCTTGAAACGCAGAGCGCAGCAGTTTTATCGTCAACCGCTAAATCATCAAAATTCACATGATATTTAAACTTATGATCGCCGATAAGTTCGATACCGGGTTTGCTACCAGTAAAGAATTTTTCCGATAAACCCAGATCGTTATAGCCTATATATTCTGGCGTGAGGGGCAAGTGGATTGATTTAAAACTTCCATCCGACATGTGCCCTGCCAAAAGATTAAATAAAATATAAAAAGCCGACTGACTGCCATTAGAAATGGCAATATTAGCCTCCGTTAACTGCCAACCAAATTGATGCTTGAGCATAGTGGCAATATCGCGCCTAAAACCAAGTTCACCCTGAGGCGACTGATAAACGCCCGTAGTGTTGTAAAGTTTCTCAGAACTCTGTTTAATCTTTGAGTATTGGGTGAGAAAAATAGCTTCCATTTCAGGAATTCTAGCGGGATTGCCACCACCCATAAAAATCATATCGGGATTTTCATTAAGGGCAGCCCCAAGGTCTTCCATTAAACCAACAATACCTAAGCCACTGGTGAGCTTTTTGCCAAAAGATGACAGCTTCATTAATTGGCACCTTTATGTTGATGGTTATCCATATACCTAAAGGTAAAATTTACTCGCTCTTGATGCATATTTTTCACCTTGGCCAATCGATGTTGGTAGTAATGCTGAATCTTTGAACCCATTAGCAACAAAGAGCCATGGGGCAAACTAAGGGATAAAATTTCACCACTTATATTGTGACGCAACTGAAAAACACGCTCTACACCTAAACTAATTGAAGCAATAATAGGGTCTGAGCCAAGCTCAGGTTCATTATCCGCATGCCAGTCAACACTATCATTACCATGACGATAATAATTAACCAGCGCTCTATTAAAGGGAAAACCAGTTTCAGTAGCGACGGATTTTGCTAAATCAGCCATCCATTGCGGAAACTTTACCGCCTGCATTTGAATGCCAGAGTAGGTATAGGTGGTGTTGGTATGATCGGCAAACCAATTTTGCAAGCGCGGAACAGCAACTTTTTTGCCAAACATTTGAATACTGTCATGACGCCAAGGAATGGTTTTAATCGATGTATCTAAAATCTGATCTGCTTGATCAAGCGAAAGCCATTGAGGCCAAAAAATCAACTCGGACTGATCACTTTTATCGGCAAGGGGTAAAGGAATAACCTGATGATCAAATAAACTCATAGTGATAAACCCTAACTTGGGTCGCCATAAACTCTGGGTTCAATTTCTAATTTGATAGCAAATTTTTGCATCACTTTTGACCTAATTTCCTCGGCAAGTGCCAAAACTGCACTACCGTTACCGCCATAATTCACCAAAACCAAAGCCTGTTTGTCATGAACACCTACATCACCTTTACGCAAACCCTTAAAACCACAGCGCTCGATAAGCCAAGCCGCTGCTACTTTTGAACTTGATTTAGAATATGAATAAACAGGTATATCGGGATAGTTACTGGCTAATTTATCAGCCATTTCTGAACTGATTACAGGATTTTTAAAAAAGCTACCTACATTGGGGATATCACTCGGGTCAGGCAGCTTAGTACGTCTAATATCACAGACAGCTCGATATATATCTTCAGGGCTAGGCTCGGGATCATCAATATGTGCTTGTAACGATGGGTATTCAATATTAACCTTTGGCAGAGTACTCAAGCGCAAACAAACACTGCATATAATATATTGATCCTTTGCTGACTGCTTAAACACACTGGTGCGATAACCAAAATCACAATCTGAGAGAGAAAGCGTTTTAACCTCACCAGAGTTTAATTCAAAAACAACAACAGACTGTAAAAAATCACATAGCTCAACGCCATAAGCACCAATATTCTGAATTGGTGCTGCGCCCATACACCCGGGGATAAGCGCTAAATTTTCTAGGCCATACCAACCATTGTTTAAACATAGCGCCACCATTTCATGCCAATTTTCACCAGCAGCAAAATGCACATCGATTTGATTTTGATTTACCGATTCTGAACTAACACCCTTTAAGTTGATATGCACCACTAAACCAGAGATATCTGAAGCTAAAACTAGATTACTGCCACCACCTATAGGTGTAACCTTCAGTTTGTTATTAGTAGCAAAAGACAGCGCGGTTTTAAGCTGATCAATATCCTCTACACAACAGAAAAACTCGGCTATAGCAGAGATAGCCAAGCTGTTATAAGGCTTTAAATCTATAGATTCTTGGATGTTAAGATCTTTAGAAAAAGCCTTGATCATAAACGCTCCTGAATCTGGCGAAGCAATTCTGAAGATGCATCTTCGATTAGATCTAATACCAGAGAAAAACCCTGCTCTCCGCCATAATAGGGATCCGGCACTTCAGAGTATTCAGAAAAATTAGGGTTACGGCAAAAATCTAAAAATAAACCAAGCTTACCGCTGTAAGCCTGACAATTCATAGATTTAAGATCGAATAAGTTTTGTTTATCCATAGCCAAGATATAATCAAATTGATTGAAATCACTATCATCAACCAACCTTGCGCGAAGATTATCCATTTGATAGCCGCGATCCAGTGCGTGCTGTTGTGATCGAGGGTCTGGAGCACGACCAATATGCCAGTCACCAGTACCGCAAGAATCAACCAATATTTGATCACTTAAACCCTGCTTATCGACCATAGATTGAAACACAGCATGAGCCGTTGGTGAACGACAAATATTACCGAGACAAACAAACAAAACTGAAATTTTCGACATAAAATATTCTTAATTTGAATTCTTGATATTATTTATAAGCTATTGTTTATATTGAACTAATTAATCTATTTAAATCATCTTCAGTATCCACGCCGCCAGGTACAGGTGCTGCAGCATCAGCTACATGAATAGCAATATTGTTATGTAAAAATCTAAGCTGCTCTAAGGATTCAAGCCGCTCTAAAGGAGCAATATTCCATTCAATAAACTGATTGAGACAATCCACTCTGTATGCATAGATACCTATATGTCTTCTCGCTAGATCAGGAACTGAATCTTGAGCAAGATTAAATGCATCCCGCGGCCATGGAATAGGTGCACGACTAAAATAGGATGCCATCTGATTCTGGCTTACCACAACTTTTACAACATTAGGATTAACAAAGTCCTCAGCCGCATTTATCGGCTCACAAAGTGTAGCAACACCAGCCTCGTTGTTAACGGCTAGATTATTCGCCACTTGATCGATTACCGCCGGTGGAATCATTGGCTCATCCCCTTGCACATTAACTATGATTTGCTGCGCGCCCAAGCCTAGCTTATTAGCAACCTCTTGAAGGCGATCTGTACCTGACTGATGATTCTCAGACGTCATACATACTTCCGCACCGAAGTCGCGGGCAGCATTCGCTATGCGCTGATCATCTGTTGCAATAACAACTCGATCAGTAGAGCTTTTACCGGCCTGCTCCCAGACTCGCTGAATCATTGATTTACCCTTGATATCACGCAGTGGCTTTCCCGGTAACCGAGAGGAAGCATAACGTGCAGGTATAACCACAATAAATTGCATA
>JBMZEV010000065.1:0-5526 GCA_049615065.1 Porticoccaceae bacterium
CAAATTGTCGCAGTCTCAGCTCAAAATAGCCTGGTTTCTCCAATATCTAACACCCAGGTTTTATCTAATTTTAATGCTGATATTTTCGCGGCTTGCTTAAAACGCGTTGCGGGCTCTCCAATGGGTTCATCGGCTAGGTCGAAGGTGCCAAAGTGAATGGCAACTGCTTTTTGGGCTTGAATATCAAGCACTGACTGAACAGCTTCTTCTGGGTTCATATGAGATGACTGCATCATTTCTCTTGGCTGGTAGGCACCAATTGGAACGGCCGCTAGATCGAAGGGCCCTAGCTCTTCTCCGATAGTTTTAAAGCCATTAAAATATCCGGTATCACCAGCAAAATAGAAGCGTTTGTTGGATCCTGTAACTGCCCATGATGCCCATGCGGCTTTATTGGTATCAGTAAGACTGCGTTTACTCCAGTGTTGGCTTGGCAGGCAATGTATTATCAAATTGCCAACGTTAATAGTATCGCCCCAATCCATTTCAGTTACCTGGTTTATACCCTGATCATTAAGCAATTTGCCATTGTCTAGAGGAACATAGAAATGAGTATTTTTATCTCGTTGAGCTAGAAGGCGTAATGTAGGCAGATCAAAATGGTCATAGTGATTGTGAGAGATCACTACAAAGTCAATGGGCGGTAGATCATCTATAGATAGCCCGGGTTCTACCAGTCTTCTGGGGCCTAAAGGAGGTATGGGGCTTGCGGTTTTAGACCATATTGGATCAGTCAAGAAGTTGATACCTTGCATTTGCACCAAAAGCGTAGAGTGCCCAACCCAAGTTACACTTGCCTGTTCAGTATTGTCGCGCAACCAATGTCCGTTGTTTAGTTGCTGTTTAGGCAAGTCTGTGTAGTCGCGAAATGCGGTGCCAAAGCGACGCGCTAAAAAGGATAAATGGACAGCGGTTGAAGCTTTTGAGAGATGTTGGTCATGATTAGCGTAGCGACCATATTTATCTACTGGGATGCCTTGATCTATATAGTCTACAAAAGATTGTGCAAAGCTATTAGCTACAAAAGCTATAGAAGCTAGAGCAATAAAAAGACGCAAATTTTGTTTGTATGTAAGCATTAATCTCAATTATTAATCGTATTTATAAAACATACGATCAAGACTAATTTTAGGTTTTCAGCATGCCTTTATCGATAATAAAATTAATAATATCATTTAAGCCAACTCCCTCATGTAAATTGCTAAACACATAGGGACTATTGGGGCGCATACGTTTTGTATCACTGTCCATAATATCCAAATTTGCCCCCACATAGGGCGCGAGATCGATTTTATTAATTACCAGCAGGTCAGCTTTAGTTATCCCAGGCCCACCTTTGCGCGGAATCTTTTCACCTGAGGCTACATCGATAACATAGATGGTTATATCGGCAAGTTCGGGGCTAAATGTAGCGCTAAGATTGTCACCACCACTTTCAATAAATATAAGATCAAGGCCAGTATGAAGATTGCTTAATTCTTCAACCGCCGCTAAATTCATTGAGGCATCTTCTCGGATTGCCGTATGTGGACAACCGCCGGTTTCAACCCCAAGTATGCGATCTGCTTCTAAAGCCTCTGCACGAGTGAGAATTTTTGCATCCTCTTGGGTATAAATATCATTGGTTACCACCGCCAGATTGTAGGTGTCGCGCATAGCTTTACATAAAGCTTCGAGTAGTGCTGTTTTCCCAGAACCTACGGGGCCGCCAACGCCAATGCGCAGTGGTGCTGAAGTATGATCGGTTGTGGACATATCTATTCCTTATTTATGATCTAAATAATCGGGTGTATTGAGTTTCATGGCGACTGCTAGCAATGGCTAGTGCGGGTGTTGAACTATTGATATCAAAGTCTTTTAAACTCAGCGCTTTTTCTACAGATGAGGGAATTTTTTCTGCTAGCTCAAACATTAATTTTTGGCCGTCAGTTTGTCCGAGGGGGATTAGTTTGACGCCAGCTAGGACAATATTTTCTAGCCAGCCCCAGCAGTAGCCGTAGCATAGTTTATGAGCGTCGATTCCCCATTGATAAGCAGCTAAAGCAAATCCAGTCAGCTGACATTTGCCAATATGTGCAGCTAGATTTTCAGGAATACTTACGCCTAGGCTAGGCAGTAATCTTGCCAAGGCTGCTCCGCGCTGCTGTTCTTCTTTACGCAACTCAGCAGTTTCTCTACAGGCTATAAGCCATTGGGTCCAGCGCACCACACTGGCCTCGTCAGATTCATGGAAGGCATTTATAAGGCGCAGTAGTATGGGTAGTTCAAGTGTCACTATACTGTGGTCAAGTACGCTGTTTAGCCAATGTTTTAAGCTGGGCGTATCGGTAATCCATTGAGCTTCAATAGCCCACTCTAGACCCTGGGAGTAGGTAAAACTTCCAATCGGCAATGAGGGGCTAATTAGCTGGTATAGCCGCAGCTCTGATAGATGACTGTTCGACATTTTTATTTTTTGATTTCAGCAGTTTGACGTCGATTGTGCAAAGCAGCAATAAGAGCCACTAAGCAGCCTGTGGCTATAAGCCCCATTGCATGTTGGGGCTCGCTAAACAGATGAAAAAGACTTGTTTCTGCGCCATGGGCACCATGAGCATAAGCAGATGTTTGTCCTAGGGCATAGGTTGCTAAGCAGATTAATGGAGATAGGGATTTTTTCATTTTTTTACCTTCAGGGTGTTGTGTGTGTTGATTAATGATGATGGCCATGGGAACTGCTTTGGTAGGCGCCCGCTTCGGGTTCAAAGGCAGCTTTTTCAGTTTTTACCTCTAGCCCCAAACCCTTAACCATGTCATCTAAAACATGATCATGTAAGTAGCGAAGCCATTGAGGTTCTACCTGTAAGGGCACATGACGATTGCCCAAATGGTAGCTGGCCTTAGCTAGTGCATGACTATCATTACTACTCACTGTGGAAACTAATTCAGGCGCTGCTTTTATCTCAACAACTATGCCATCTTCGGAGGCAACAAGATCGCCACCGCGAAGGATTTTCCCTCGTGGCAAAAATAGTCCCGCATCGCGACCATCGTCGAGCGTTACTCTTATACGGCTTTTAATACGCGAATTAATAGGTAGACTTAATGTGGCAGTCGGCGTTGCTTGATCATTAATTATTTGTGTAATTCTTATCATAAATTTGTGCTTAAAAAAGAAAGTAACGTTGTGCCATAGGTACTTCTGTAGCCGGTTCGCACACAAGAAGTTGTCCATCAGCACGCACTTCATAGGTCTGGGAATCAATTTCAATTTGCGGTTTATAGCTGTTAAGCAACATATGATCTTTGGTGACATTGCGACAATTTTTAACTCTACCTAGCTGGCTTTTTAAGCCCAATTGATCACCGATTCCTGCATCCATGGCGGCGCCGGATAAAAACAGCATTGAGGTATTAGTGCAGCTATTGCCCAACGCACCAAACATCGGTCTGTAATGGACAGGTTGGGGTGTTGGGATCGATGCATTAGGGTCGCCCATAGGTGCGGCGGCAATCATTCCGCCTTTAATAATAGTAGCGGGTTTGGTGCCAAAGAATGCTGGTTTCCATAGAACAAGGTCAGCCAATTTACCCGCTTCAATTGATCCCACCTCGTGAGATATACCGTGCGCGATTGCTGGATTAATAGTGTACTTGGCGATATAGCGTTTAATACGATTATTATCGTTTTCACTACTGTCTTCAGCCAGCGGACCTCGCTGAACCTTCATCTTATGCGCGGTTTGCCATGTTCTTATGACGACCTCTCCTACACGCCCCATAGCCTGCGAGTCTGAGGCAATCATAGAAAAGGCTCCCAGATCGTGAAGAATATCTTCTGCCGCTATGGTTTCGCGGCGAATGCGCGATTCAGCAAAAGCAACATCTTCCGCAATATTTGGATCGAGATGATGGCAAACCATCAGCATATCGAGGTGCTCATCTACCGTATTAATGGTGTAGGGTCGGGTAGGATTGGTGGATGAGGGCAAAACATTTGATTCTGCACAGGCTTTAATAATATCTGGAGCATGTCCACCACCGGCACCTTCAGTATGATAGGTGTGAATAGTTCGCCCATTAATTGCATCCAGAGTTGATTCGACAAAACCTGATTCATTGAGTGTATCTGTGTGAATAGCGACTTGAACATCAGTTTCATCAGCGACATTAAGGCATTCATTAATGGAGGCTGGAGTAGTTCCCCAGTCTTCATGTAATTTAAGGCCCATGGCGCCGGCAGCAATTTGCTCTAAAAGCGGCTGTGGCTGACTGGAATTACCCTTACCCATCAGACCAATATTCATGGGTAATGTATCCGCGGCTTCTAGCATGCGGTGTATATTCCATGGCCCTGGAGTACAGGTTGTTGCATTAGTGCCCGTAGCTGGGCCGGTTCCGCCACCCAGCATGGTGGTCACTCCGGACATCAATGCTTCATCAATTTGTTGTGGACAGATAAAGTGGATGTGCGCGTCAATCCCACCAGCAGTAAGAATGTGACCCTCACCTGCAAGGACTTCAGTACCAGGTCCAATAATAATGTCTACGCCACTTTGGGTATCGGGATTACCTGCTTTACCCACGGCAAAGATGCGACCATTTTTAATACCTACATCAGCCTTAACGATTCCCCAGTGATCAATAATGACCGCATTGGTTATGACTAAATCAACCGTTTCTGAACTAGACCTTTGGCTTTGACCCATGCCGTCACGGATAGTTTTGCCACCGCCAAATTTCACTTCATCCCCATATTGGGTGAAGTCTTTTTCAACTTGTAAAAATAATTCAGTGTCAGCAAGACGAAGTTTATCGCCAATGGTTGGTCCAAACATTTCAGCATAGGCTTGTCTTGAGATTGATCTTGGCATAATAGTCTCCTAGCCTTGGCTGGGGTTATGGTTGGAAAGTTTTCCCATTACCTTGCCTTGAAAGCCATAAATCTCTCTATCGCCGGCAAATTCAACCAGTTCAACGGTGCGCTCTTGTCCGGGTTCAAAGCGAACGGCAGTGCCAGAAGCAATATTAAGGCGATAACCTAAGGTGCTTGCTCGATCAAAAATAAGGCCTTCATTAGTTTCGTAAAAATGGTAGTGCGAGCCAATCTGAATGGGCCTGTCACCTATATTGGCAACAGTCACAGTGGTTAGCTTGCGGCCGCTATTTAACTCAATCTCGCCATCGGCAGTTATTAGTTCTCCGGGAATCATTGATAGAGCTCCTAAACAATAGGGTTGTGGACAGTAACAAGCTTGGTGCCATCGGCAAATGTGGCTTCAATTTGAACATCATGGAGCATTTCTGGAATACCAGGAATTACATCTTCGGCAGTCAGTATGGTTCTGCCATAATCCATAAGCTCAGCAACGGTTCTCCCATCGCGAGCGCCTTCAAGGATTGCGCCGCTGATGAGGGCAACAGCTTCAGGGTAGTTGAGCTTTAGCCCCCGATCCTTGCGTTGCTGGGCCAACATGGATGCTGTGAATAGCATGAGTTTGTCTTTTTCGCGGGGCGTTAGTTCCATTGTCAGTACTTTACTTAGGT
>JBMZEV010000066.1:0-5272 GCA_049615065.1 Porticoccaceae bacterium
GTGACCTCAACGGGCGAGGTGCCAGGCTCTGGTTCTGGCGGCGGCAGTATAGAGCCACCAACTGATTACAATGTGATTAGTTATGGCGCTGGTAGTATTGGCGATACTATCTATACATCGAACCATCGCTGTAAGGAAGATTATGGTCAGTGGGTTGAAAATGCTGGGGTAATCTCTACTGAACACGAAGTTCAGAAGCGTGGCTGTAATCAGTCCACCGGTATTCCAACGGGCAATGTGACTAAGTTATATCCACATTTAGCCGGTCCGGCTGCTGATAAGCCTACCCAAACCCATAAATGGTGGGGATCAGTATCATTCCTAGGTGAGATGACGGTAGGCGATGCAAACGATTCAGCCTATATAACACCGGACCCTATCTCAGCCAGAATTAACAATAAGGGTGTGCGTATTGGCAGCATTCCTTCTGGTCTTCAGCTTACGGGTCCTGGGCAATACTACTACCCAATACCAGATCATGCTGGCGAAGTATTTGATGGCATTGCCGTAGGTAACTCTGCGCACTCAAATTTAGAGGCCTATACCAAAGACTACAGTGAAGGCTCAGTTACAGTAATCTGGAAGAGTGGCAATACAGATGTGATGGAAGCCACCTTTGTACATGGCTCGCCCTATGTCTATTTTAAAGCCTATGTTGGTAATTTAGAGCTTCGCACGCTGCGTCAAGATGGCGTTAATGAAAAAGGCACGTTCTCTACAGGCAGTAACATGTATGGTATCTGGACCAGTGTAGCCGGTAAAACCAACAACTATCTAATTGTCGGCGAGGGTGCTACTACCTTTACCGATGTATCCGCTAGTTCGGATCCAATGACAATGGGTTCTGTCAGAGTTAATAACACAGCAAAAGAAATGACCCTAGTTTATTTGCCAAGCTTAAATGCTGGAAGCCCATCAAGTGCGATGATTAACTACTTTGCCAGCAAGGCGCGCAATACGGTCTCAGCTTTGAATATTGATTATCAAGTTAATCGCGCAACCAATGAAATAACCGTCACTCATCGCTACCAAGATGATCAGGGTCAGTTGGTTGATACCATTACCGGTATGCATCCGTTGCACTGGAAAAACAGTTCGCAAGCCACTTCTAACTACAAAATTAGAAGTGCTCGCGGGATGTTAAAGTTTGCTGAAGTGGATCAATTTAACTATCAAATACCCTATGTTGGGGTGTTGCCAACCATGCCGACGATTGATGGCAGTTTTAACCAGGCAACGCTCGAGGGGTTAGTGACTGAGTTTGTTAGCACCAGTTCCGATTCATGGAATACCTATACCGATACCTATTGGTCAGGTAAGAACTATGGTAAGGCAGCAGAGCTTGCTGCTATAGCGCGTTCAATCGGTATGCAAAGCGAAGCCGAACAGCTAATAAATTGGCTAAAGGCAGAGCTTTCAGAATGGTTTACTGCTGAAGCAGACGGCGCATTAAAGAGTAAAAAATACTTTGTCTACGATAGCGATTGGAATACCTTATTTGGTTTTGATGAAGCCTATGGTGCGCATCAACGAATTGCAGATCACCATTTCCACTACGGCTACTTTGTGCGTGCAGCAGCGGAGATATGTCGTGTAGATTTGGCTTGGTGTGGACAGGACCAATACGGGCCAATGATCGAGCTATTGATTCGCGATTATGCAGCGGATAAAGATGATCCATTATTCCCGCATATGCGCAATTTTGATCCAGCCAATGGTTTCTCATGGGCTGACGGCAAAATGAACTTTATTCGTGGCAATAATAATGAGTCTACCTCTGAGGCGGCTACCGCTTATGGTGCAATTATTCTTTACGGTATGGCGACAGGCAATGACGCCTTAACTGAAAAGGGTATGTATTTGCACGCCTCAACCGGCGCGGCCTACTGGGAGTATTGGAATAACCTCGATGGCTACAATAATGTAAGCGCTGATGCCGATAACTTTATGCCGGGCTATGCGCATTTAACCACCTCGATTATTTGGGGCGATGGGGTTGATTTTGCCACCTGGTTTAGTCCTGCCTATGCTCATATTCTGGGTATTCAAGGCCTGCCATCAAGCCCGTTAATTTTCCATGTGGGTATACATCCAGAGTATATGGAGGACTACGTTGATTTGGGTCTGTCGGAATCATCAAATGGCAAGCCATCAGGCTTGGTTGATGATATGTGGCGTGATCTATGGTGGAACCTTTGGGCCATGACTGATGCTGATGCGGCAGTAGCAGATTACAACAGCGTATCCAGTTATCAGCCAGAGCAGGGTGAGTCTAAGGCACATACTTACCATTGGATCCATACCTTTAAGGCCTTGGGTCATCTGGCGACAGGCACAGGGGCTCTTACCTCTGACCACCCCGCAGCTGTTGCCTTCGATAAAGATGGCGAAAGAACCTATGTGGTATACAACTTTACCGATCAAGCCACGACCGTAACCTACAGTGACGGTCACACAGTGAATGCTGAACCCTCCGGATTCACAATCGATTAATTCAGTTAGGCAATATATGATCGGCAGCAGTTAGGGTGAGAGAGAAGACCATCCTAACTGCTGTTTTTTTACAACCTATGCTTTTGCGCTTGGACGACTGGCAACTTGATCGTACCAGCGCTGCAGGTGAGTGCATTCAGCAGGTATGGTTTTCTTTACCCATCGCGTAAAACCAATCGTACAAAATGCGGTGATATCCGCCACCGAAAAATAATCATCTACCAAAAATTGCTGGTTGGCAAAATGCTTATCTAGGTCAGCAAAAAAATTATCAATCTTCAGAAGGCCGCGCTCTGCAAGTTCTGGAATTTGCGCATAGGCGTGAGGTCCAGAAATAGCGCGATTTTTAAAATTAGGGCTAGAATTTCTAAAAGCCTCGCCTCCTGCGACAATGCCATTCATTTGAATTAAATGATTTTGCGATTCTACCTGTGCACGCTCTAGTGGTGTGCGACCAAACAGTGGGTTATCGGGAAAAATTTCTTCTAAATAACGACAAATAGCATGGGTTTGGCTAATACAGGTGCCGTCATCAAGCACTAAAGCCGGCACTTCACCCAATGGGTTAATCTTTATGTAAGCCTCAGAATGTTGTTCAAGCTTCATTAAATTAATTTGAACCCTGTCAATTTCTATGCCTTTTTCGGCCATAAAAATACGCACACGTCGGGGGTTGGGGGCCTGCTTATAATCGTAAAGTTTCATGCAATCATCTCCTTATGATTGTATCTACGGCACAGTTTTTAAAGCCGATCCACTCGCTGTTGAATACGATCAATGATCTGTTGGCAATCTAAGCCAACAAGGCTAAGTTGTTGTTGATGGCTAGCATGATCAACCAACTTATCTGGAAGGCCAAGATGCATCACTGGAACTATTAAAGACTCATTGGCGAGCAATTCACTCACCGCCGAGCCGGCGCCACCGGCAATGGAATTTTCCTCGAGCGTTACCAGCAAGCTATGGTTACTGGCTAAGTTAAGAATCATATCTCGATCAAGGGGCTTAACAAAGCGCATATCAACCACTGTAGCATCCAAGTGTTCAGCAGCCTCAAGTGCTGTTTCAAGCAGGGTGCCAAAATTTAGAATAGCTACTTTTGAGCCTTCGCGCCTAATAATGCCCTTGCCAATCGGCAGTGCAGTCATGGTCTTATCAATTGTTGCGCCGGGCCCAGTGCCGCGCGGATAACGAACCGCAGCCGGGCCATTGTGCATATAACCGGTATACAATAATTGCCGAGTTTCATTCTCATCCGAGGGCGCCATAATCAGCATATTGGGGATGCAGCGCAAATAACTTAGATCATAGGCGCCGGCGTGAGTTGCGCCATCCTCGCCAACTAGACCGGCTCTATCCATGGCGAATAACACATCTAAATTTTGTATGGCGACATCATGGATTAATTGATCGTAGCCGCGCTGAAGAAAGGTCGAGTAAATTGCCACAACCGGCTTTAAGCCCTCGCAGGCAATGCCTGCCGCCAAAGTGACAGCATGTTGCTCGGCAATAGCCACATCCGCATAGCGCTCAGGAAACCGTTCGGCAAATTCAACCATGCCAGAGCCTTCACACATAGCCGGGGTGATGCCCATCAGTTTAGGGTCCTGTTGCGCCATATCGCATAACCAGTCACCAAATACCTGTTGGTACTTAGGCTTTTTAGGTGTTGAGCTTTTGACCTGATCCGTTTTTGGCTCAACTTTGGTCATGGCGTGATAGCCAACCGGATCAGTTTCAGCCGGGGTAAAGCCTTTGCCCTTATGGGTAATGGTATGCAGTAAAACCGGCCCATTAAGATGTTTAAGATTGTTTAATGTCTGAATAAGCAGCGGTAAATTATGGCCATCTATGGGCCCGATGTAATTGAAGCCCAGCTCTTCAAAAATAGTTGCAGGCGATATGATGCCTTTCATATACTCTTCGGTAAGCTTAATAAAGCTCGCCGTTTGAGGCATCGACTTAAGGGCTTTTTTACCGCTTTCTCTAATTTGGTTATAAAACTTACTCGCCCATAGTTTAGAAAAATAGGTCGAAAGACCTCCGACATTTTTCGAGATCGACATCTGGTTATCATTCAAAACCACCAGAAAATCTTTATCCACATGCGCAGCATGATTAATCGCCTCAAAAGCCATACCGGCAGTCATAGCGCCATCGCCGATAACGGCAACGGTTTTGCGCTCAATGCCCAACTGATTGGACGCCATTGCCATGCCCAATGCGGCGCTAATCGAGGTGCTAGAGTGGCCTACGCCAAAGCTGTCATATTCACTTTCAGAGCGTTTAGGGAAGCCAGAGGGTCCATCTTTCTGACGCATTTGCATCATCTTGTCGCGCCGACCCGTCAGAATTTTATGCGGATAAGTTTGGTGTCCTACATCCCATACTATTCGATCATGGGGGGTGTTAAATACCTTGTGCAGAGCAATAGTTAGCTCCACGACACCCAAACCAGCACCAAAGTGGCCGCCACTCTGACTCACCGAATACATAATAAAGGCGCGTAATTCGTCAGCTAGGGTATAGAGCTGAGCCTGGGTAAAATCGCGCAACTGAGCAGGGCTGTCCACCTGATCAAGCAAAGGCGTCGCAGGTCTGGTCTCAGGGATATTGGTGTATGTAATTGGCATCTAATTTCGCTGTTAATTGATACAGGGTGTTTTAGCTAGGGAGTATAACACAGGGTATAAAAAGCCCATGCTAATTTAAAAGGAGCGATGCACAATAAACTTAGCCAAGGCGCGAAGACTATCGGCACTGTCGGCAAAAATATCTA
>JBMZEV010000067.1:0-5251 GCA_049615065.1 Porticoccaceae bacterium
TATTGTTACTTATTTACTGTTTCTCTGGACAATTCCCATTAGCTTATAAGTTAGTAAAGCAGCTGAAAAATCGTAGGCATGGAAGCTTTCGATTGGTGCAAATTCCATAATATCGAAGCCTATAATTTCTCGCTGTTTTGCAACAGACTCAAATAAGTTCAGGGTTTGATACCAGCCCAATCCACCTGGCACGGGTGTACCCGTTGAGGGAAAGACGGATGGGTCTAAACCATCTATGTCAACAGTAAAAAATACTTTATCAGGGAAGTTGTTTGGTAATTGAATACTTTGAATAGCATTGGGGACTAGCTCATCGGCATCACTATAATAAATATTAGCGTTATTCGCGCGAGTATTTTTTTCTTCCTCACAGTAGGCTCTGATACCCAATTGATACAAGGGAATTCCCTCGTCACAAATACGTTTCATCACCGAGGCATGGCTCAGCGGGTTGTCCTCATAGGCATCACGCAAATCGGCATGAGCATCAATTTGCACAACACCAAAATCGCTAAATCCGGCGTCAAGGTAGCCTTTAATTACACCGTAAGTTACGGTATGTTCACCGCCTAACACTACGGGGATGCTACCAGCATCAAGTATATTTTTTACCGCGCCGGCAATATGTTTGATTACTGCCTCAGCCTCACCAGAACAGTCCACTGCAACACAGGTATGAATGCCCGTGGAAGATGGGTTGGAATGACCATCCCAGGTTTCCAACTGTTCGGATGCAGCCAGTATTGCTTGCGGTCCGTTTACTGTGCCCGAAGCGTAGGAAACGGTTTTTTCATAGGGCACTGGTAGAACAGTAAAAGCAGCTTGTTCCAACGGACATTGGTCAATTTCCGAGGAAAGAAAAATTGTAGCTGAGTCTTTTTTGTCGTTCATCGTGCTGCTCTTTATACCGCGCTTATGAAAGCCTATTTATAAAATCTTCATAACCAAACTCACGTACAATCTGTAAGTCATCAGACTCAGAATTCCAAATCACTATAGCAGGTAATTGTGTACCGTTAAATGTTGTGGTTTTAACCATCGTGTAATGAGCCATGTCTTCAAAAACTAAACGATCGCCCACCTCCAAAGGATTTGGAAAACTGTAATCTCCCATAATATCTCCGGCCAGGCACGTCTGCCCACCTAAACGATAAGTATGAGATGAGGCGGATGCTTCAATTTCCCCGATAATATCCGCTCGGTAGGGCATTTCCAGTGTGTCTGGCATATGGCAAGTGGCGGAGGTATTTAGAATCGCCTGTGGTAAATGGTTGAAACTTATATCCATTACTTCGGTGACCAGCACCCCAGTGCCGATGGCCACAGCTTCTCCCGGTTCTAGGTAAATCTCAACTTGATAGCGATTTCTAAATTTTTTAATACATTCAACCAACGCATCACGTTGATAGTCAGGGTGGGTAATATGGTGACCACCGCCAAAATTTACCCATGTCATAGCCGTTAATAGGTCGGAGAATTTTTCTTCCACCACAGCTAGTGTTCGCTGTAGCGGCAAAAATTCCTGCTCGCATAGGGTGTGAAAGTGCAGGCCAGAAATCAGCTTAAAGGCTTGTCGAAAATCGTCCTGCGCTAAATAGCAATCCATTTGTTCGCGAGTAATGCCCAGCCGCGAGCCCTTGGCACAGGGGTCATAAAGCACCACACTGCCTTCGGAATACTCTGGGTTTATGCGCAGACCAAACTGTAATTCCGGACGAGCCAATTTGGCCTGTTCACACAGTGCCTTAAAACGCAGCAACTGTGAGCAGCTGTTAAACACAATATGGTCGGCAAACTGCGACAGCTCGGCTAAGTCGGTCTCGGAAAAGGCGGGAGAAAAAACATGCACTTCACCACCATAGTATTCTTTACCTAGCTTGGCTTCGTACAAACCGCTAGCACAAGTACCCGACAAGTACTGTTTTGTTAGCGGTGCCAATGACCACAGTGAAAAAGCCTTAAGTGCTTGTAGTATTCTGGCTCCACTGCGCTGCTCTACTTCATGCAGTATTTTCAGGTTGCGTTCAACAGCCACTTCGTCAATAACAAAGCACGGGGATGGCAGACGTCGCAGGTCTAGCTGATTAAAATCAGTGAACTGCACTATATGTTCACCTGCTTATCAAGATCAAATGCATCAAGTTCAACTACCTTCCAGGGTAGACCATAGGCATTCATTGCTTCCATAAATGGATCTGGATCAAACTGCTCAATGTTAAATACACCTGGTTCCAGCCATTGTTTTTCAAGCATTAACTTTGCTCCGATCATCGCAGGTACACCGGTGGTATAGGAAATCGCCTGCGATTGTACTTCGCCATAACAGCTTTCGTGGTCACAGATCTGGTAGCAGTATATTATCTTCGGCTCACCTGCTTTAACTCCTTGAACAACCGTGCCAATACAGGTTTTACCTTTGGTTCTTGGGCCAAGGGTTGATGGGTCGGGCAGTAGCTTAGCTAGGAATTGAATTGGTACGATTTTCTGACCTTCATATTCCACTTCTTCAATACTGGTCATGCCGACATTTTTTAATACTTCTAGATACTTTAGATAATTGTCCGAAAAGCTCATCCAGAATTGTGCGCGTTTGAGGCTGGGGTAATGCAGCGACAAGGACTCAAGTTCCTCATGGTATATGCGGTAAATGCTGTAAGTGCCTATACCCTCAGGGCAAGTAAAAGAGGCTTTTTTGCTCATTGGTGGCGTGGTTATAAATTCTCCGTTCTCCCAATGGCGGCACTCGGCGCTTACTTCGCGGATATTGATTTCGGGATTGAAGTTAGTGGCAAAGTGATAGCCGTGATCACCACCGTTAATATCGATAATATCCAGCGTATAAATCTCGTCAAAGTAATGCTTGGCTAGGTAAGCGGTAAACACATTGGTCGCTCCTGGATCAAAGCCGCTGCCAAGTAAGGCGGTTAGACCTGCGTCTTTAAATTTGTCTTGATATGCCCACTGCCATTTGTACTCAAACTTGGCGGTATCTATGGGTTCGTAATTAGCGGTATCCATATAGTGAACACCGGCCTCAAGGCAGGCATCCATTATAGTTAAATCTTGGTATGGCAAAGCGACGTTAATGACCAGAAATGGCTTTTCATTTTTTAATAGCGCTGTAAGCTCAGGAACATTATCGGCATTGATCTGTGCGGTTCGGATATCAACACCAGTGTTCTTTTTAACGCTGTTGGCAATAGTCTGACATTTTGTTTCGGTACGACTAGCCAGGATAATCTCTGCAAATGTCTCTGATTGTTGTGCGCATTTGTGGGCAACCACATTACCAACACCACCGGCACCAATAATTATTACCTTGTTCTGAATTGCACCGTTCATTAGTGTTCCTCTTTCTCAAAATAGGTGTAGCCATCAAGACTGTCTTTAAAAGCTTCCATCATTTGCTTACGTTTTGCAGCGGTAATTTTGCCTTGTTTTACAGCTTTTTCTGCCCGCTGGCGAAATTCCTCGGTCATAATTTTGGTATCGTATTCAACATAAGAGAGGACATCCGCGATACTGTCACCGTGGAATTCACGCACGAAATCATAACTGCCGTCAGCGTTGATATGCACACTGACCACATTGGTGTCGCCAAATAAATTATGTAAATCACCCAGAGTTTCTTGATAGGCTCCGACTAAAAATACGCCAAGGTAGTATTCCTCTCCTTCTCGTATTGAGTGCAGCTTTGTAGTGGACTTAATACCCTTGGTACTCGAGAAGAGATCAATCTTTCCGTCACAGTCGCAGGTAATATCGGCAATCAAGGCATCCCGATCGGGTTCTTCATGCAATCGATGAATTGGCATGATGGGAAACACCTGGTCAATGGCCCACACATCCGGTAGGGATTGAAATAGGCTGAAATTACCGTAATAGGTATCCGCAAGCATTTCTGGCAGTTTATCTAGCTCTGGGTAGTACTTATTCGCATACTTAAGCTCAGCGGCCACTTTTTCTAGTATAGCGAGGGTAATGTTGTCAGCAAGTGCCCGGTCGCTTAGGCTGACCTGACCCCATTTAAACAACTCACGCACTTCATCACGATAAAACAGGGCATCGTTATAGCACTCCTGAAAGTTATCTGGGGAAACTACCTGATGCACCTGCCACAGGTTCTGCACTAACTCGTGACTTTTTTCCGGCAAACGATCTGGTAGCGGTACTGGGCGATGATCGCGAACATCCAGAGTGTTAAACAGCAATATTGAGGAATAAGCTACGGTAGAGCGTCCGGATTCTGAGATAATAACCGGGTGCGGAATAGTTAGAGGATCTAAGCACTCGCAGATGGTTTCAACGATGTTTGCACAGTACTCATCAAGTTGATAATTCATACTATGATGGTTGTTGGTACGTGTACCCTCATAGTCAACGGCAAGACCACCACCTAGGTCGATAAAACCCATTGGCGCACCCTCCTCAATCAGTCCGCTGTAGAAACGGCAAGCCTCCAAAACACCGCTGCGAATATTACGAATATTGGGAAGTTGCGATCCTAGATGACAATGCAAGAGTTGCAAACAGTGCAGCATATTGCTGCGCTTTAGCTGGTCTACCACCTTAATCAATGAAGTGGTCGATAGGCCAAAGATAGAACGGTCGCCACTGTCTTCATTCCAGTGCCCATCAACCACCACAGATGGACGAATCCGAACGCCTAATAAGGGTTCTATGCCGAGCTTTTGGCTGCATTCAAGAATGATTGGTAGTTCTGACAGTGTTTCCAGAACGAAGAAACACTTTAGACCCATTTCATTGGCATATAGACCTAGTTCAATAAACTCTGAATCTTTATAGCCATTACATACAATCAGACTCTGATCATCTTTAATTTTGCTTAGCGCTATGATCAGCTCGGCTTTGCTTCCCGCCTCGAATCCATGGTGATAACTCGTACCAAAATCTGATATTTCTTCAATAACGTGACATTGCTGGTTTACCTTAATGGGAAAGACGCCTCGGTACTGATTCTGATAGTTGTAGTCAGTAATCGCGCGTTTAAAGGCTTCGTTTAGAGCTTTAATGCGTTCGTCCAGCAAATTCTCAATACGCAAAATACTAGGCATTTCAATGCCACGCGTTTTCATAGATTTAATGATATCAAGCAAAGCAACCTGACTGGTTTTATCATCAAGCGTTGGCCTTACAATAAGCTCTCCGGATGCTGATATATCAAAATAACCCACCCCCCAATCGCGAACGCCATAAAGCTCAAGGCTTTTAGCAACTGACCAGGAAGAGT
>JBMZEV010000068.1:0-5138 GCA_049615065.1 Porticoccaceae bacterium
AACAAAAGGGATCTATGATGCCTAAGCAATATGTCACCTGTGCCATGTACAAATTCGTGGCGCTTCCTCATTTTGAGAGTCTTCGCGCACCCCTGCTTGACGCTATGAATAACAACCAAATTTTTGGCACTCTGCTTCTAGCCGCGGAGGGCATTAATGGCACTGTTTCAGGCACCCGAGAGGGCGTCGACAACCTACTGCAGTGGATTAACCAACAACCAGGATTAGAAAACATTGACAGTAAAGAATCCTATGATGACAAAATCCCCTTCTACCGCACCAAGGTAAAGCTTAAAAAAGAAATAGTCACCATGGGGGTTGAGGGCATTGACCCTAAGCAAACCGTAGGCACCTACGTCAAACCAGAAGATTGGAATGACCTCATTTCCGATCCCGATGTAGTTTTAGTCGATACACGCAATGATTATGAGGTGCAGGTTGGCACATTTAAGAATGCTATTGATCCAAAGACCACAAGTTTTAGAGAATTCCCCGAATGGTCAAAACAAAACTTAGACGCGAAAAAGAATAAAAAAGTCGCCATGTTTTGTACTGGCGGTATACGTTGCGAAAAATCCACCGCATTTCTCAAGGAACAGGGATTTGACGAGGTTTATCACTTACAGGGTGGAATACTTAAATATCTGGAGAAAGTGCCTGAAAACGAATCTCTGTGGCAGGGAGAGTGCTTTGTATTCGATAATCGCGTTACCGTTGATCACAATCTAAACTCTGGGAGCTATGACCAATGTCATGCCTGCAGAATGCCAATAACTGAGCATGAAAAAACATTGGATAGCTATATTGAGGGAGTTTCATGCCTGCACTGCCACAACAAGGTATCTGAACAACAATTAAAACGCTTTGCCCAACGGCAAAAACAGGTCAAGCTGGCAAAGGCGCGCGGCGAATCGCATATTGGCGCTGCAGCCCAGCTAGATACTGAGCGTCGTCGATCTGAAAAGCAAAAGCGAAAGCAAGCAGCTGCGGAAAAGAACAAGAAAAAATAATCTTTTAGCGGTATTTTATGAATTTATTTAAAAAAACTTTTACCTTGTTTGTTTTATTTTCTATTTTTATCGCCTACAGTCATAGTATGGAAAAGAAACATTTTAACTATATTTTAGTACACGGCATGACTGGCGGCGGCTGGGATTGGAAACTGGTCGATAAACTTTTATGTGCGGACGGGCATGAAGTATACCGCCCTACTTTGACAGGTTTAGGCGAGAGGATGCATCTGGGGGGACCCGATGTAGACCTCAGCACCCATATCTTAGATATCGTCAATCTAATTAAATTTGAGCAGCTGGACAATATCGTTTTAGTCGGGCACAGCTATGGCGGCATGGTCATCACCGGCGTTATGAATGAACTCCCAGAAAAGATAGAGCATGTCTTTTTTCTAGACGCCATGGTACCCGACCATGGCATGTCGGCACTTGATGTAGCCGGTAAATATATGAAATTTGTCACTAAGAATGGCTTGGTATACCCGCCTTGGCTGGATAGCAAGCAACCCTTGCCACGCGACCTACCCCACCCGGCTAAAACCTTGACCGAAAAGGTCACATTCAACAATAAAGACGCGAAGAAGTTACCGGCAACCTATATTAACTTTACGCCGGAAAATCTTATTAAGCGAGAACGCTCGATTAATTCTTCATGGCAACGGGCAGAAAAAAGAGGCTGGGTAGTGAAGACCTTAGATAGCGATCACAATGCGCAAAGATCCAACCCCGAGGCACTTAAAAAGCTTTTAGTTACTTTTTAAGCCCTCGGTTTTAGATTTCAAGACTGGATACTAGGCAATAAACGAGGTTGCCGTAATATCATCCTCATCAATTGTTGAATCATCACTCAACTGGATTTGCATTGACTCAACCTGAATAACACCCTGCTCACTGTCGGTGTCAGCAAAGATTGTTAACACATTGGTATCCTCGTCATAGGAGCTACCAAACAGATTATCTAAGCTACTATCATCACCGCTTACTAAATCGAGGATATCATCCGATATATCCGCTTCTGATAGCTTAGCTAGACTACTATCGTCAGTGTAACCCGCGGCAGTTAATATCGCTGATAAATCAATTGAATCCTCACCAGATTCAAAATGGTCTATCAAAATATCGTCTTCAAAGGATTCGGGGCTAATAATCGAATCATCGTATGCCGTCGGCATTGGCATGGTTTTAGAGCCATCCGGAGCCACCCAAGAACTGGAGACATCACCTAACAATACACCAATAAAGTTAGTACTGTGATCCCCATCAAGGGAAACTGCAGCACCATCTGAGTCCCATGAAACAGAGTCTCTATGCATTGTCATGCCTTCAACCTCAGGAACAAACATCCACTCTTGCTCAAGAGCGTCTGGCATATTTACTGCCATTTTCAAAATTGATAGCGCGTCAGAACTGGTGATTTTGCCTGACTTATTCACATCCGCAGCAATAAACTGATAGGGCGATACATCAATTTGACGCTCACCAGTCTCATCCATGCCATTAGGATTAATACCAACCGCCATTTTGAGTGCTGCCAACGCATCTGCAGAGGTCACCTGGCGGCCTTGCGGTTCAAAATTCTTAACCGCCTTAACCACAACCTCGTCCGTTGCCAACCCATCAAAGTGGTACTCACCATTTTCATCTGTGACATCAGTTTTAATAGTTCCATCGGCCATAATCATACTAATCGAAACATCTTCAATTAAAGCACGGGTGGCCCAGTGATACACCGCACCAACTTGAGTGAAATCATCCACATCAGTAATAGCAAGGCTAACCATCTCAGACTGACCTTCATTGCCAGAGCCATCAGTGGCAATGACAGTAAAGCTATAGAGAGGGTTTGCTTCAAAATCTGGATCAGCGTTAAGAGTGACTTCACCTGTGGTTTCATTGATAGAGAATACATCATCGCTGGAATCTGCAAGACTGTATTGGATTATTTCTTCACCATTGTAATCCGTATCCACTGCGGTAGCTGTGTATACCATTTGACCTGCACCACTATTCTCAAGGATAGAGTCTGCTTCAGCAGCTGAGGTTATTGTTGGACCTACCTCATCAACATTGCTTACCTGCATAGCTAATGCCTTCGAATCACTGGCATTACCAGCGGCATCTGTAGCAACAATTGCAAAGTTATATTCCGTCTTGCCCTCAAAATCTGGATCAGCGACTAAGGTTACCGCGCCAGTATTTTCATCAATGCTAAATGCTTCGGCATCATCACCAACAATACTATAGCTAACACCCTCACTGATATCAGCAGAATCATCTGCTGTGGCCCTATAGATAACCTGGCCGGCACCGGTATTTTCAACAATATCAGCAACTGTGCTATCCGATGTAATTGTCGGTGCAATTTCGTCAAGGTTGTTTATATCTAGTGAAACAGTCTTGGCATCACTTGCATTGCCGGCAGCATCAGTAGCGACAATATCGAAATTGTATTGCGCTTGAGACTCAAAATCTGCAGCAGAGTTAAGTGTTACAGAACCAGTATTAGCATCAATGCTAAATTTATCCGCATCATCACCATTTATACTGAAAGTGAAGCCATTACTTATATCCGCCGAATCATTAGCAATCGCGGTATATACAAGTTGTCCATCAGATCCATTTTCGTCGATAGAATTAGCAACAGATAATGAAACAATTTCAGGCGCAGTATCATCAAGGTTATTAACCAGAAGCGTTAGTTCCTTAGGATCACTTTCATTACCAGCCGCATCAATAGCAATCACTGCAAAGTTATATTCAGACTTAGCCTCAAAGTCCGGATCAGCAACTAAGGCTACAACGCCGGAATTTTCATCGATACTAAATGCGCTTGCATCAGCCCCAGCAAGAGCGAAGGTAAATCCATCACTTATATCACCACTATCATCTGCAGTCGCAGTATAAATCACCTGTGCACCCGAGTTTTCATCAATAGCATTGACGATATCGCTGGAGGTAATAGTGGGCTTTGAATCATCTAGATCATTTATCTCTAGATTAACTACTTGAACAGCTGTTTCATTGGTTGTGGTATTAGTAGCCAAAACCGAGAAAGTATAATTTAGTTTAGTTTCGTGATCGGGGTTTTCAATTAATGATACTTCACCAGTAGTTTCATTAACTGTGAATCCACTATTGTTATAGTAACTAGACACAGATTGATCAAGAAATGCGAAATCCTCATTTATCAGACCATCTGAAACTGTAAATGCTGTAGATGGTGAAGATGAATTAAGATTAAAAGTTAACTCAACAAGAGAATTATCTAACTGATCAATAGCAGGTAAGAAAATTCCTGCAATTGTAAACTTACCAGGATCTGTGTCATTGACGACACTAAAACTAACCTCTGAGGCTACTGATAGGTCAACATTTGAAATCTCTGATGAATTATAAGAAAGGGTAAGATCAAAGTTCCCAATACCATCTGCATAATTAGCTGAAATCGTTGGGCTAATGTATAGCTGTAATGTGACACTGCCATCGTCATTTTCAACAAAACGTTGCTCAAAGCCGCCTAGCTCGTGATCTACTGAGGTAGGAAGATTATAGGTGATAATATCACCCTCTTCCACGCCCAGTACTTCTATTGTGTAGACAGGCTGATTTTCCCCAATATTTTCATTAGCACTTACATTTGAGGCTGAGGAAATTTCAAAACCCTGCTCTTCCGCTGGAACAGAAACAGACTGCGGGTTGCTTGAATTACCAGCGGCATCAGTCGCAATAACCTCAAAGTTATACTCAGATTGAGTTTCAGAATCAGCACTAGCAAAATAAGTTACTTCACCAGAGGCCGCAGCAATACTAAACCCAGAATCACTGCTATCGGTCAGACTAAAGGTAACGCCATTAGAGATATCACCACTATCATCTGCCGTAGCTGTATATATAACCTGTGCTTGACCATTTTCAATAACCGCCTCAGCATCTGGACCAGAGGTAATGCTTGGAGCCACTTCGTCAAGGTTACTGATATCGAGAGTAACTGTCTGAGTTGCACTAACATTGTTGGCTAAATCAGTAGCTATCACACCAAAGCTATAGGTAGATTGTGTTTCGTAATCAGCGCCGCCAGCAAAGGTTACTTCACCAGACGCAGCATCAATACTAAAGGCATCATCA
>JBMZEV010000069.1:0-4871 GCA_049615065.1 Porticoccaceae bacterium
AAGAGTAGGAAAACTCGGTAAAAGAAATACCCGACCCCTCTCTATCTATTCTCTGCTTTACCGACTCTTTAGCTATCATATTATTAACCGAGAAGTGCTTACCCACATCGCGAAGAAAATCTAGCGCACTCAATTCGGCCGTCCAATCTAAATTATTGGCAACAATGGCAGAATTATCACCACAGTCAAAATCAATAAACTGACTGACCTGTGCTTTAATTTTATCCACCCAGCCGCCTATAACCTCTGGCGAATTAAGCTTGCGCTCATCAGCCTTAAAGCTTGGATCGCCAATTAGCCCTGTTGCTCCGCCCACCAAGGCAATCGGAGTATGGCCTGCCTGCTGCAACCGTTTAAGCACTAATAGAGGGACCAGATGCCCGAGATGCAAACTATCTGCGGTAGGGTCAAAACCACAGTAAACTGTTCTGGGCTGATCCAGATGTGACTGTAGTTCTTGATCACCAGAAATTTGTGCCACTAAATCTCGTGACTGAAGCTGTTGTATAAGTTGCTGGCCGGTATGTTTCATTATTAAAGGTCTAAGCTAGTAAATTTAAGAAGCGACCACTGTACAGATTGATCGATCAATTTCAACATTTTATGTCATTCATATTTTTTTAGGTAGCCTGCAAGCACACCGATAATATGTAGCATAAACTTATCATCTAACCTTAGATTGAATTAGCAAAGCACAATCCTATCATTGTAAGTTATTGTTTATTCGAGCTAGAATCCTTTTTCGCTTTTTAAGTTGGGACCTTTTATGGGCCGCTGGCAACAAACCTTTTATCTATTGCGCCCATTGGCTATCAAACTGATAACGCCACGCGGAATAGCCATTGTGGCTGTTTTAGCCTATGCGTTGGCTGTGGCCCTCGACCCTCGACCCGATATCATTTCCGAAAAAACATCGTCTTATGAGACACTTAAATTAGCCGATCAACTTCAAGGCAATGATGCCCCACTAGACCATACATCCTATGTAGATCTTACTTGGAAAGAACAAACTGTGGCATCGGGTGACAACCTTTCAACCCTATTTTATCGAGCCGGCCTCAATGATTTAGATGTTTATCGCATATCTCAAACAAAACAGGGTAAATCACTGCGCAGCTTGTTTCCTGGCGAGATACTTCGCTTTGGGATTGATTCGAGCGGCAAGTTAGTTGAAATGCGCTATGAAAAAACACCTCTTGAGGCCTACATCTTTTCGGCGACAAAAGATCGTTATCAGTCGCGACATCTAATACGAGAGCCTGAAGTTCTTAAAAGCTATCGCGAAGGCACCATTAAAGATTCACTCTACTTGGCAGGCATGAAAGCCAAGATACCAGATAAAACGGTAATGGAACTTGCCAATATATTTGGCTGGGATATCGACTTTGTTTTTGATATTCGCAAAGGCGACTCATTTGCCGTTCTTTTTGAGGAGCGCTATATCGATGGTCAACGACTAGATACCGGGAACATACTTGCCGCTTCTTTTACCAACCGCGGTAAAACCTACAAAGCTGTGCGCTATAAAAATAGTCTAGGCCAAAGCAGCTACTACACCCCTGAGGGTTTAAGTATGCGCAAGGCTTTTTTACGCACCCCCTTGGATATCTTTCGTATTAGCTCAGGCTTTAATTTACGCCGCAAGCATCCAATTCACAAAAAGATCAAAGCCCACCGCGGAGTCGACTATGCTGCCCCCACGGGCACGCCAGTCTATGCCAGTGGCGATGGTCGAGTAATAGATGCAGGATATACCAAAGCTAATGGTAACTATGTGTTTATCCAACATGGACAAACCTACACTACCAAGTATATTCACCTGCACCGCAAGAAAGTTCGAAGTGGTCAATCAGTTAAACAGCGACAAGTGATCGGAACAGTGGGCGCAACTGGTTATGCTACAGGTCCACATTTACATTATGAATTTCTAGTCAATGGCGTGCATCGCAATCCAAGGACTGTATCGCTACCAAAGGCAAACCCTATACCTGATGCAGAAAAGCCTAGATTTACTAAAATGGCTTCGGCGCTTCTGGAGCAATTAGACCAGAATCAGCAAGCGACTCAACTGGCGCTTAATAGATAGAGGAATATTATGAGCTCAGCAAATATCTATATAGGACTTATGTCTGGCACCAGTATTGATGCTGTAGATGCCGTTGCCGTTAAGTTTGCTGGGGGTGATATTGAGCTGATTGACTCCCATAGCGAAGCAATACCGCAAAAATTAAAACAACAGATCCTAGATTTATGTCAGCCGCCAAATGATAGCGTGCAATTACTCGGAGAAACTGACCATAGACTGGGTAAGCTGTATGCAGAAACCACGCTTTCTTTGCTGAATAAAGCGCAATTAAAAGCCTCACAGATTCGCGCCATTGGCTGTCATGGCCAGACCATTCGCCATGCCACTCCCGGCGCGGGCAATATTCCATTTAGTCTGCAAATTGGTGATGCCAATATAGTGGCAGCTGAAACTGAAGTCCCGGTTGTAGCCGACTTTCGACGCAAAGATATGGCCTTGGGCGGCCAGGGCGCACCACTTGTTCCGGCTTTTCATCAATATGCTTTTACCTGCACCAAAGCCAATCGAGCTATCGTCAATATCGGCGGCATTAGCAATATCAGTCTTGTCCCCAGCAACGGCAACTGTAGCGGCTATGATACCGGGCCAGGCAATCTATTAATGGACTTGTGGAGCCAGACTCATCTCGGCACCCGCTATGACAATAATGGCGACTGGGCGGCTAATGGCAACACTCACCAAGCCCTGCTAGAACATATGAAAAGCTGCGAGTTCTTTTCACTACCCGCACCCAAAAGTACCGGCAGAGAACTATTTAATCATCACTGGCTCAGCACTCAGCTGCAACAATTTACTGATATAGCACCACAGGACGTGCAAGCAACTCTACTAAGTCTAACTGCTGAGACTATTAGTGATGCCATATTAGGCACAGATATCCCAGTGGACGAGATCTATATCTGTGGCGGTGGCGCCTATAATAGCGAGCTAATGACTACGCTTGCAAAGAATCTGCCCAGGGTAAATACCACCGAGACCCTGGGTATCGCGCCTGACCTTGTTGAAGCATGTGCCTTTGCATGGCTTGCCAAACAGCGCCTGACTGATCAATATGGCAATTTAGTTGAGGCTACAGGGGCTAAAAAACAAACTATTTTGGGGGCTATTTATTTGCCCTAGAAGATCGCCAGATACTAGATGGTAAAAGATGCACCACAACCGCATGTGGTTGATGCATTGGGGTTGGTGATAACAAACTTTGAACCCATTAGGTTTTCTTCATAATCCACCGTTGAACCGGCTAAATATTGATAGCTAAGAGAGTCAATTAATACAGTTACTCCATCCTTTGAAACAGGGGTATCGTCTTCTGCCATCGTGTCTTCAAACGAGAAGCCATACTGAAAGCCAGAGCAGCCACCGCCAGTTACATATACCCGTAACATTAACTCTGGATTATCTTCTTCCTCTCTAAGACTTAGCACCTTCGCTACTGCACCTGCAGTGACGTTAAGTGCCGATGGTGTAAATGTTTCTATTGCTGACATAGTTGCTCCAAGAGCCTAACTTATAACCAGCAGCGACTACTGCCACTGCTTATCGAGAGTTTGCTGATTATTGTTGCGAATTTCTTTGACTTTTTCACTGTTAACCGCAGTTTGCGATGGAATTTCTTTTGCTGGTGTCATTTTCTGATAATTGCAAGACCCAACAAGTTGGGCGCCGCTACGCATTTCCATATTGCTGTAGTGAATATTACCAGTAACTGTGCAATTTGGCTCTAGGCAAAGACGATCTATAGCAAATATATTACCCTTAATTGTACCATTAACTTCAATTATGGCGGCTTTGATATCACCTTCCACGGACCCGCCATTGAGTACGCGCACACGGGCATCTTTTTGCTCCGAAATAATATTGCCCGTAACCGTTCCTAAAATCTCTAGAGTACCGCTAAAGGAAATATCTCCCGATAACTCTGTGCCTTCAGATATAAGTGTTGTTGAATCGCTTGCCATAGTTGCTAATCCTGCATTAATTTTTTTAAACACAATATTTTACTCCTGTATTTGCCATACAAATTTCTGATCAAACTGAGGCTTTTTAATCCATGGATAACGCAATGTCACTCTGACAAACTCTGGAGAAAAGCCCTCGGGCAATCTTATTAGCCCACGATTAATAGAAAAGTATTTAAACTTTAATTGTATAGGCAAATCATCTACTTCTGCATCTATTTCGTTCAAAGGCAGGCTTTTTACTTCTCCATTCTGCTGCCCGATCACCCAAATAATAGCATTTACCCGCAACTTTTTGGCTTCATGAGTCTTTTGCATAGCCACCCAATCATATTGATAAAGGTCTTCTCCCGCTTTCTCTAAATGAAAATCGCTAACAGATATACCTGTGGATCCATTATTATCCTGAAGCATCTCACGGTAGAGCTTAAGCTCTTGGTCGCGTCGATAAATTTGTTTTTGCATGTCGAGCATTTGTTGACGAGCTTGCTCCAGCGCTGCGGCATCCACCTTGGCAGTTAACTCTATAGCGACTAAAGCTTGCTGACGAGCCGCCAATTTTTCAGATTGCTGGTCAAGCATAAACTCGAGCTCTTCGATATATTGCTGATCATCAGTATAGGTTTTACCGCCATAGTAAAACCCCGCTGTGGAAAAAGCAGCCAACAATACAACAATGCCAGCTATACAACCCAATAGCTGGTTAGTTGTGTAATGAATAATCAGCGGAGGACGCTGGGACATTAGGGCATCAATGCCGGCATCGATAGACCCGCAGTTTCATCAAAACTAAACATTATGTTCATGCATTGAATTGCCTGCCCCGA
>JBMZEV010000070.1:0-4856 GCA_049615065.1 Porticoccaceae bacterium
AAGTGTACGGGGCTCTTACCCGCTACGGCTGCCTATTTCAAGGCATTACACTTTTAAAATTAAGCCCAGCTTATGCTAGGCAGCTACAGTTGTGATTAACCCAGACTAATCTGGACATCAACGCCTGCAGCAAGATTCAGTTTCATCAGCGCATCAACAGTTTTTTCTGTTGGCTCGACAATGTCGATCAAGCGCTTGTGCGTGCGAATTTCATACTGGTCGCGCGCGTCCTTGTTTACGTGGGGAGAAATCAACACCGTGAATCTCTCCTTGCGCGTAGGCAAGGGTATGGGGCCACGAATTTGTGCGCCAGTGCGTCTAGCCGTCTCAACGATTTCTTGAGTTGAGGTGTCGATCAACTTGTGATCGAACGCTTTAAGGCGAATCCTAATGCTTTGGTTCTGCATGGAAGCGAAACTCCGCTATCAATACGTTTAAATTACTTGGCATTCAAAAATAACATTTCGAAGCCACTCGGCCCTTAAAAAGGAGCGCGAATTCTAGAGGTGCGACCCAAGCCTGTCAAGCTAATTAATGCTTAGATTGCTATTTTTTATTTTTGCCTACATATATAAGCTTGAAAAAAAGCCTAGAGTTAAAAAAAGAGGGTTTATAAACCCTCTTTTTTTAACATCACTTAAGATTTAAGCAATAATTTTGGCAACTACACCTGCGCCTACTGTGCGGCCACCTTCACGAATTGCAAATCGAAGACCTTCTTCCATCGCAATTGGGTGAATCAACTCAACTTCCATCTGTACGTTATCACCAGGCATTACCATCTCTGTGCCCGCTGGCAACTCACATGCACCAGTAACATCTGTAGTACGGAAGTAGAACTGTGGACGATAGCCTTTAAAGAATGGCGTATGACGTCCACCTTCATCTTTAGAAAGTACATATACCTCTGAAGTGAACTTAGTGTGCGGCGTTACCGAACCAACGTGCGACAATACTTGACCACGCTGTACTTCTTCACGCTTAGTACCACGTAGCAATACACCTACGTTCTCACCCGCACGACCTTCATCCAACAACTTACGGAACATCTCAACACCTGTACAGGTCGTCTTCTCTGTGTCCGTAATACCTACAATCTCAATCTCTTCACCAACCTTAATAACACCTCGCTCTACACGACCTGTTACTACTGTTCCTCGACCCGCAATTGAGAATACATCTTCAATCGGCATCAAGAATGGCTGATCAATCGCTCGTACAGGCTCAGGAATATACGCATCCAACGCCTCTACCAACTTCTTAACCGCTGATGTGCCCAGCTCATTGTCGTCCTTACCTTCCAACGCCATCAATGCTGAACCAACAATAATCGGAGTATCGTCTCCTGGGAACTCATAAAGATCTAGAAGCTCACGCAATTCCATCTCTACCAATTCCAACATCTCTGCGTACTCTTCTGAACCAACACCACCACAGTCTTCTGCAAGTAGGTCAGCTTTATTCAAGAATACCAGTACGTAAGGTACACCTACCTGACGTGACAATAGAATGTGCTCACGAGTCTGTGGCATTGGACCATCAGTCGCACCACATACCAAAATAGCGCCATCCATCTGGGCAGCACCTGTAATCATGTTCTTTACGTAATCCGCGTGACCTGGGCAGTCAACGTGCGCATAGTGACGAGTCGGTGAGTCATACTCAACGTGTGCCGTCGAAATCGTAATACCACGCTCTCTTTCTTCTGGCGCATTATCGATCTGATCGAAGGCTTTCATCTCGCCTCCATAGACTTCTGAACAAACGCGCGTCATCGCCGCTGTTAAAGTCGTTTTACCATGGTCAACGTGGCCAATTGTACCGACGTTTACGTGCGGCTTACTTCTCTCAAATTTTTCTTTTGACATCTAGAGTCTCCTCGATCATGCGTATTACGTTTTCTATAAATTCTATGCAACTATTAACTTACTAAAAAGCGATAGCGCGTAAGGAACGCAATCTTATAGCGGGATTTTTAAGAGTCAACGATTTAAAGCATAAAATTTCATTTTTTTACAATAATTGATCAAAAATACGCGATTTAGCCCAATTTTTTTCCTTTTACGCAATAAATTTTGATTTTTTTGTGCGTACTTTGACGAATATCCTGTATACTCGCGCGCGTTTCAAAACCTATAAATTAGCCCTAAATAAGATAGCCGAGCGACAAAATGACAGATTTATCCCATTACAGAAATATTGGTATCTTCGCCCACGTTGACGCGGGGAAGACTACAACCACTGAAAGAATTCTTAAACTAACCGGTAAGATCCACAAAACTGGTGAAGTACACGATGGTGCTGCAACCACTGACTTTATGGAACAAGAACAGGAGCGCGGCATTACCATCCAGTCCGCTGCAACAACTTGTTTTTGGAAGGATCACCGTTTAAACATTATCGATACTCCTGGCCACGTTGACTTTACTGTTGAAGTTTATCGTTCTCTTAAGGTACTCGATGGTGGTGTTGGTGTATTTTGTGGCTCAGGCGGTGTTGAGCCTCAATCAGAAACTAACTGGCGCTATGCTAACGAATCTGAAGTTGCACGAATCATTCTTGTAAATAAGCTGGATAGAATGGGTGCCGACTTTTACCGAGTTGTAGATCAGGTTAAGAAAGTACTAGGCGCTAACCCATTGGTAATGACTCTACCCATTGGTCGTGAAGATGACTTTGTTGGCGTGGTTGATGTTCTAACTAAGAAGGCCTACGTTTGGGATGACACTGGACTTCCTGAAAATTTCGAAATCGTTGATGTCCCAGCAGATATGGTAGATGATCTTGAAATGTATCACGAGCAGTTAATTGAAACTGCGGTTGAGCAAGACGATGATCTGATGATGGCCTACATGGAAGGCGAAGAGGTTTCAATTGAAGACCTTAAGCGCTGTATCCGCAAAGGCACAATCGCCCTAGACTTCTTCCCAACCTATTGCGGCTCTGCGTTTAAAAACAAAGGGGTTCAATTAGTTCTAGACGCTGTTATCGACTACCTGCCTAGCCCTACAGAAGTTGACCCTCAGCCTCTAACTGATGAAGCTGGCGAAGAAACAGGTGAAGTTGCTAAAGTTTCTGTCGATGAGCCATTAAGAGCATTGGCATTTAAAATTATGGATGACCGTTTTGGCGCACTAACCTTCGTACGTATCTATTCGGGAGTGCTTAATAAGGGTGACACAATCCTTAACTCAGCAACCGGAAAAACTGAGCGTATTGGCCGCATGGTTGAAATGCACGCTGATGATCGTAACGAGCTTAACAGCGCACAAGCGGGTGACATTATCGCAATCGTGGGCATGAAAAATGTACAAACCGGTCATACATTATGTGATCAGAAAACCCCCTGTACACTTGAGCCTATGATCTTCCCTGACCCTGTGATCTCTATTGCAGTAAGCCCGAAAGATAAGGGCGGCTCAGAGAAAATGGGTGTTGCACTAGGTAAAATGATCGCTGAAGATCCATCGTTCTGCGTTGAGACAGACCAAGACAGTGGCGAAACCATCCTTAAAGGTATGGGTGAGCTACACTTGGATATTAAAGTAGACATTCTAAAGCGTACCTATGGTGTTGAGCTTGAAGTAGGCCAGCCGCAGGTTGCTTATCGTGAAACCATTACTATGCCGGTTGAAGATAGCTACACGCACAAGAAACAATCTGGTGGTTCTGGTCAGTTTGGTAAGATTGACTACCATATTCGCCCTGGCGAAGTTGGCTCTGGCTTCACTTTCTCGTCAACGGTTGTTGGTGGTAATGTTCCTAAGGAATTCTTCCCAGCTATTGAGAAAGGCTTTGAAGGCATGCTTCAAGAGGGTCCACTAGCGGGCTACCCAGTATTGGATGTTGAGGTAGAGCTATTCGATGGTGGCTTCCACGCAGTTGATTCATCTGCCGTTGCCTTTGAAATCGCCGCTAAAGGCGCTTATCGCCAATCAATGCCTAAAGCTGGCCCACAAATCATCGAACCAATCATGAAGGTGGATGTATTTACCCCTGAAGATCACGTGGGTGATGTTATTGGTGATCTAAACCGTCGTCGCGGCATGATCAAGGATCAAGAGCCCGGCGTAACCGGTGTTCGCATTAAAGCTGATGTGCCGCTTTCAGAGATGTTTGGCTACATTGGGCATCTGCGTACTATGACTTCAGGTCGTGGGCAATTCTCTATGGAATTCTCTCACTATAATCCTTGTCCGCAAAACATCGCTGACGTTGTGATTGCCGAAGCTAAGGAACGCAAAGAAGCTAATTAATAACTTGCTTCTGCTGCATAAAAAAACCCCGCCTTTTAAAAGCGGGGTTTTTTTATGCTTACTGATTATTTCAGTACTAGGTATAACCAGCTAACCTATATTTCTAGAAATAATCGCTTCAGCAACATTCTTCGGTGCTTCAGCGTATTTATCAAACTCCATAGTAAAGGTTGCGCGACCCTGAGTCGCTGACCTTAGGTCAGTGGCATAGCCAAACATCTCAGCCAGTGGAACTTCAGCATTCACTACCTTACCTGAAGGGTTTTCATCCATTCCATGAATAATGCCGCGACGGCGGTTTAGATCACCGACTACATCGCCCATATTTTCTTCGGGAGTGACCACTTCAACCGTCATCATCGGCTCAAGTAATACAGCACCGCCATCCTCAGATAATTTTTTGGTGGCCATAGACGCAGCAATTTTAAATGCCATCTCAGAGGAGTCTACATCATGGAATGATCCGTCAAAAAGAGTCGCTTTCAAACCTAATAATGGGTAACCGGCTAGAACACCGTTTTGCATTTGCTCTTCAATTCCTTTGGACACTGCAGGTATAAAATCTTTGGGCACAGTCCCGCCGACAATTTCGTTAACAAA
>JBMZEV010000071.1:0-4843 GCA_049615065.1 Porticoccaceae bacterium
CTAGAAAAGCAATCTATGCAAGCTTTAGGCCTGTACTTTATAAGTCGATCTGCATGATGAGCACCATAGCTAACAGCAAGTCTTGGCATATTTATTCTCTCCGCCATATCCATATCGTATTCAGTATCACCCACCATAAGCGCCTGATTTGCTTTAACGCCAAACTCTTCTAATAGTTCTTCAAGCATCAACGGATCTGGTTTCGATGCGGTTTCACTGGCGCAGCGCGAACCATTAAATAAATCCTCGATATTTGAAGCCTTAAGCGCCCTATCTAAGCCTGCGCGACTTTTGCCCGTTGCAACAGCTAAAATATACCCCTCTGACTTCAGCTTATTAAGGGTTTCCAACACATGAGGAAAAAATTCACTTGGACCTGCATCTTTAATTCGATAGCTATCGGAATAGCTTGAAGTAATCATAGTAACAAGTTGATCATTCGCCTCAGGAAATAGCTGAGAAATAGCCTCCTTAAGACCTAGACCTATTATATTGGCCGCCTCATCAAAGGTAGGTACTTTTAAGTCATGCTCTCTTGCAGCATCTTGAATACAATGCGCTATACGTGAAACGGAATCACTCAGGGTTCCGTCCCAATCAAAAATTAGTAATTTATATTGGTGATTCATATTAATTATCTTAGCTTATTTAAAAGATTTTTTAGATCATCAGGCAAGTCTGCATTTACTGACACCCTATCTCCAGATATTGGATGCTTAAAATCCAAGGAATTAGCATGCAAAAAAAGTCGCCTCAGTCCAAGATCACGCATATTTTGATTAAATAGCAATTCGCCATACTTTGGGTCCCCGGCAATAGCTTGCCCAGAAAACTGGCAATGAACGCGAATCTGGTGCGTTCTGCCGGTTTCTAGCCTTATATCCAGTAACGTTGCATGACCGAAAGACTCAACTACTTTAAAATGTGTTACAGAGGCCTTACCATCTGCATCCACTCTAACCATACGCTCACCAGACGATAGCGTATTTTTCTTTAATGGCGCATTGATGGTCGACTTGCCTTTTGGCCAACGACCCATCACCAAGGCTTGGTAGGTTTTTTTAATTTGATTTTTTTGCATTTGTTGCTGAAGATTAACCAGTCCTGCTCTGCTTTTGGCAAGCATTAAACAACCCGACGTTTCGCGATCAAGCCTATGCACAAGCTCTAAGAACTTGCTATCAGGCCTATCGGCGCGCAAACCTTCAATAACGCCAAAAGACACGCCACTACCACCGTGAACGGCTAATCCACTAGGCTTATCAAGCACAATTATTTCATCATCTTCAAATACAATACTTTCATTCAAACGCCTGCGTATCTTACTTCCTGGCATTTCTTTGGCTTGTTGCTGTGATGTTCGAATAGGCGCAACACGAATAATATCCCCAGTCTTTAATCGTGTCTCTGCTTTGACCCTACCTTTGTTAACTCTAACTTCACCCTTGCGCAAAAGACGATATATACGTGATTTAGGCACACCCTTAAGAAGCCTAATTAAAAAGTTATCAAGCCTTTGCCCTTCATATTCAGCATCAACTGTATGAAAGGTTACGACTTCGAATGGGTTATCGGGCTGAATATCAGACAAGATCTTCACAACTTTAGGAAATAAACGGTAATTATACCCATGTATTACTGATAATTCATAAAAACTAGAGCCATGCAGGCGTTGTCGTTAAAAATCTTACAGCAACGCTGAAAACTTAACCAAAGTCCGCTTCATTAACACTTTCAACCATGTTTTTTACTAAAAACTGCTCTAATTCACCGAATAAATTGTAGATAAGCCGCATCATTGCTACAATGAAAGCGATTTCGAGTTAAATGAAGTGCAATTAAACAGCACAGAACCGAAAGATTATTTATTGTAAAAGAAAGAATTTGTAGTTGTTTGCCGCTTAAATAGCGGGAGACAGCAAAAAGTAAAACTGAGAAAGCTCAGTTAGTTTACATCAAGTACAGATAAAAGCTTGTGATCTTAATACGCCGAATAACCAGAGCATTGCGACTCATAACGGCAGTATCGCAGCATGAGAATTGCGTTTTTGACGACTACAATCTCCAGTTGAGACCCTGTTGCGTCATCAACCCAGTGGGATGGTTTTTGCACCTATCCCGATACGGTTGCATCTTATAAAGATGGCCTAAGTGGCGTACATAGACGCCTTTTAAAGGATTTTTGGCACCCTAATCAGGCCCATACATCCTTCGGCTTGTAGATGGACCACTGCCCTGAAAGCTCCTTACCACCTAATGCTGGTAAAGGCTTTATTTCTCTCTTATCTTCCCTTGTCACCTAACTGTAGCTTGATCACTTTAATTATTTAAGGTGTTATATATGAAGCGCATGTTAATTAATGCATCTCACACTGAGGAGATGCGTGTAGCAATGGTCGATGGACAGAGACTTTATGATCTCGATATCGAAAACAGAACAAGAGAACAAAAAAAATCCAATATTTACAAAGGCAAAGTCACCCGAGTTGAGCCGAGCCTAGAAGCGGCATTTGTCGACTTCGGCGCTGAGAGGCATGGATTCCTCCCCCTAAAAGAAATCTCTAAAGAATATTTCAGCAAAAAATCCTCCGATAATGGCCGAGTGCGTATCGTTGACGCAGTCAAAGAAGGTCAAGAAGTTGTTGTTCAGGTAGAAAAAGAGGAGCGCGGTCAAAAAGGTGCTGCACTGACAACTTTTATCAGTCTTGCAGGTCGTTATTTGGTATTAATGCCCAATAACCCCCGCGCTGGTGGTATCTCAAGAAGAATCGAAGGTGAAGATCGCGCTCAACTGCGTGACGCCATGCGTACACTGGAAATCCCAGAGGGAATGGGGGTTATAGTTCGAACAGCGGGTATCGGTCGTGCAGCTCAAGAGCTTCAGTGGGATCTAGACTATTTGTCACAGCTTTGGGGTACGATTACACAGGAATCTAACAATAGCAAAGCACCGCATTTCTTATTCCAAGAAAGCAATGTCATTGTTCGCGCTATTCGTGACTATCTTCGTCAAGATGTTGGCGAGGTTATCGTCGACAACGAAGATGCCTATGCACTGGCTGCCGCGTTTATCGGCACGGTAATGCCTGATTTCAAGAGTAAGATTAAGTATTATCAAGACGAAATTCCACTGTTTAATCGCTACCAAATTGAGAATCAAATCCAAACAGCTTTTGAGCGCGAAGTTTCGCTTCCCTCTGGAGGCTCTATTGTTATTGATATAACCGAAGCAATGGTCTCTATTGATATCAACTCGTCTCGTGCCACTAAGGGCGGCGATATCGAGGAAACAGCCTATACAATCAACCTTGAAGCTGCGGAAGAGATTGCCCGGCAATTACGCCTGCGAGACGTAGGCGGGCTAATCGTTATCGACTTTATCGATATGCTGAATAACCGCCATCAAAAGTCGGTTGAAAACAAAATGCGTGAAGCGCTTGAAATAGATCGCGCTCGCGTTCAGGTTGGTCGTATTTCGCGCTTTGGCCTGATGGAAATGTCTCGACAAAGACTACGCCCTTCACTTGAAGAAACTATGTCTAGAGTATGCCCAAGATGTAATGGACAAGGGACTATACGCGGCACCAGATCCCTTGCCCTATCAATTCTTAGACTAGTCGAAGAAGAGGCGCAAAAGGAATATAGCCGCGAAATTAGGGCGATAGTACCGATTTCGGTTGCTACCTTCCTGTTGAATGAGAAACGCAGTGAAATCACTAGCATTGAATCGAGAAACAGTATCAAAATCACGGTATTGCCAAATTCGGAAATGCAAACGCCTAATTTTGAGGTTGTTAGGATTCGTACTCAGGACGAAGATGACTCAGACTTTAGCTACAAGATGGCTAATGAGTTAAGCAAGCCCGACCTTTCAGTTGAAACTGAAAGCAGCCAATCTGTTCAATCTATCCCTACACCCGCTGTCAAGACTATTGTACCCAACACCCCTGCCCCACAGGTTCAGGCGCAAGTGGAGACTCAAAAGAAGTCACCAAGTTTGGTACAACGTTTATGGAATAGTATGTTTGGTGAACCGGAAGAAAAGGAACAGCCAAATAAAAAGAGCTCACGTAATAGAAATCAGCGTGGCTCGCAACAAAGACGCGGCAAACAGAATAGTCAACGAAACCGCAATAATGACAACCGATCACGTCGAGGAGAAAAATCACCTCAAGGAAAGTCTGATAACAATCAAAAACGCGATTCAAAGAACGATCAACGTCAAAATGACAATCGCTCTAACAAGCGCAATCAACGCAATCAGCGCAACGATCAAAGTAAAAAAGACAATAATACCAACGAGAATACTGCGGTAACTGATAACAAGCAAAAGGAAGAGTCGGGTATTAAGCGACGCCCAGATGATCGTAAACGCGGACCACGCAGACGTCGTCGCAGACAGGACGTACCCCAAGAAATGCTAGAAAACACTGTTGATACGCCAAATACAGAGACACCTAGCACTGCCAAAGAAGAAACACCAAAAGATACAGCAAATAGTGCACAAGAGGCTGCTCCTAAGCGTCGCAAACGCCCTGCTCCCTCGAAAGCTGATGAATCAGCTAAAACTGATACTGTTGATCAAGCCAAAGGCGTAGAAACCAAGCCTGAAGTAAGCACTGAAGCTGATCCTGTAGAAACAACTGAGAAGCCAAAGCGCAAGCGAAGAGCTTCTAAACCAAAGCAAACCTCTGAGGATGGAAATGCTTCTCTAGAATCTACAGAAAATGGTAGTACTGACTCAGAAACCACTAAAACTGATGCCAAGCCTAAAACAAAGGCAAAAGCAAAAGCCAAACCAAAGGCGAAAGCTAAGCCCAAAGCAAAGGCAGAGCCCAAAGCA
>JBMZEV010000072.1:0-4800 GCA_049615065.1 Porticoccaceae bacterium
CCAGATTAAGATCTTCAACCAGACCTGCACCAGTATTTCCTAAAACCCCAAAACCATGGGCGTCGTCGACCATCAACCAAGCATTATTTTTTTGACTTACATCGGCTAGATCTGCAATAGGCGCGATATCACCATCCATACTAAACACACCATCCGTGACTACAAGCTTTCTAGTGCTATTTGAAGCGCATAATTTAGCCTCTAAATCTTGACAGTCACTGTGTTTATAACGCTGAAATTTAGCCCGACTTAAAAGCCCACCATCCAAAAGAGAGGCATGATTAAGATAGTCCTCTAGCACCGCATCACCTCGACCTACCAGAGCACCTATAACGCCCATGTTGGCCATATAGCCAGAGGAAAAAAGCAGGGCTTTTGGACGGCTAGTAAATTCAGCTAATTGCTGCTCTAAATCACAATGAGCCTTGGTATGGCCACTTATAAGATGGGAAGCACCGCTACCACTGCCATAGTCATCAATACCCTGCTTAAAGGCCTTAGCAATAACTGGATTATCTGCTAACCCAAGATAATCATTACTGCAAAAGTTATGCAGTTTGTTTCCATTGACCGACAATTGGTCGGAGCAGGCAGAATCAACCCTTACTCGCGATCGATAAAGGTGCTGAATCCGGCGCTTTTCAAGATTCTCTTGAAGTAGCCTGTCCATGGAATTAGACATAGGGTCGGCTGTTAGCCCGCTCGATAGAAAAGATGATCTGTTTTTTGTTCAGCAATCGCCTGATGCAAATCAGCTTCTTGCTCTTGGCTATCTTTTTCAACTGAACTCTTTTCAGGGCTGATACCTAAGCGTTTAAGCAGCTGCATATCGCTGTTAGCTTTAGGGTTTGGCGTCGTCAACAATTTATCGCAATAGAAGATAGAGTTGGCACCTGCCATAAATGCCATGGCTTGCATCTGCTCATTCATTTCTTCGCGACCAGCAGATAAGCGCACATAAGACTTTGGCATAAGAATTCTAGCTACTGCAATGGTGCGAATAAATTCAAAAGGATCCAAGTCTTCTTCTGTTGCCATGGGTGTTCCGGCAACTTTTACTAGCATATTAATAGGCACAGAATCAGGATGTTTAGGCAGATTTGCCAGACCCATCAACAAACCGGCGCGATCTTTTTGCTCCTCACCCATGCCAACAATACCACCAGAACAGACCTTCATACCCGAATTACGCACATTAGATAGTGTATTTAGGCGGTCTTGGTAGGTTCGTGTAGTGATAATATCGCCGTAAAATTCTTTCGAAGTATCAAGATTGTGGTTGTAATAATCCAACCCCGCCTCTGATAGTTTATCCGCTTGAGTTTCACTGAGCATACCAAGAGTCATACAGGTTTCTAGGCCTAAACTCTTTACTTCACGAATCATTGCTTCGATAGCTGGAATATCTCTATCGTGAGGAGAGCGCCATGCCGCACCCATACAGAAACGACTCGAACCACTGGCCTTTGCTGCCTTAGCCGCTTCCAATACCTGTTCAATTTGCATGAGTTTTTCTTTCTCGAGCCCAGTGTCGTATCTGGCACTTTGTGGACAGTACTTACAATCCTCTGGACAGGCGCCAGTTTTGATCGATAACAGTGTGCTTAACTGTACTTCATTGGGGTTAAAGTTCTGGCGATGAACTGTTTGCGCCTGAAATAGTAAATCATTAAACGGCAGATCAAAAAGATTCAGAATCTCATCGCGAGACCAATCATTTCTTAGCGTTTGCGACTCATTAGTTAACATTATTACAGTCCTTGGAAATGGCTAGTATAAAGGTAGCTATGATAGGCGATGACCGTGCGCTGTCAACCAAAATCACCTTTTAAAGTTAACAGCCGTCTTCTATACCAATTTGATCTGTTAAATTATTGACTGAATTGTTTTCACTACTTCACTGGCATTGGAGAAATATTAGTCTAGTCTTAGGTGCGAGGAGCAACGAAACTCTCACAAGGATTCACCCATCTTAAGGGTGGGGGGTCCTCCTAAATATAAGACTCGTACTTGGGAAATAGGGAGGGCAGTGTCTTGTGGCTGTTTCGATTACTCCCCGCCACCATTAAAATGGAATCGAAGAATTACAGGGATGTACACTAAGATGGAGGGACATGGGGAAAACTAAAAAATAGCGTGTTCTCAGTGAAGAGAGCACCCTATTTTGAACAGCACTACTTAACGATCACTAAATTATCTCGGTGAATTAATTCGTCGTCTTCACAGTATCCGAGAATTGAAATAATCTCTTCAGTACTCTTGCCTTGAATAAGCTGAGTTTCCTCTGAATTATAATTAACTAGACCGCGGGCAACCTCAACACCGCTGCTATCAACACAACTCACCAACTCACCTCGAGTGAAGCTACCTTTAACGGCGCTAACACCTACAGCTAATAAACTTCTCCCCTGCTGTCGAAGAACCTTAGTGGCACCCTCATCCAAGACTAAGCTTCCCTTAACCTGAAGCTGTCCCGCCAACCATTGCTTACGCGCTGCCAAAGGTGTTTTATCGGCAGTTAAAAAAGTACCTACATTTTCAGCAGCACAAATACGCGTCAGAATTTCCTGATTACGACCACCTGCTATCACCGTATTACAGCCGGACCTTGATGCTAAGCGCGCAGCTTCAAGCTTTGTTTGCATACCTCCGCGACCCAAAGCACCATTACTTGTTCCCGCTTGAGCGTCAAGTGAGCTATCCGAGGCCTGCGCATGTGAAATCAACCTAGCATTGTTATCGATATCAGGGTTTGCATCGTACATACCATCTTTATCGGTCAAAATAATCAGGGCATCAGCATCAACTAGATTGGCCACCAGTGCCGCTAAACGGTCGTTATCACCAAATCTAATCTCATCGGTTACCACCGTATCGTTTTCATTAACGATAGGGACAACTTTTAGCTCCATTAAAGTCTGCATAACACCGCGAGCATTGAGGTAGCGCTCGCGATTAGCCATATCATCATGATCTAATAAAATCTGAGCCGTCTGACGCTCAAATCGACGAAAACTGGTCTCATAGGTCTGTATTAAACCCATTTGACCCACAGCTGCAGCAGATTGAAGCATATGAATATTTTGTGGACGAGCATCTAAACCGAGACGAACAAGACCCTCCGCTACAGCACCAGAGGATACCAAAACCACCTCTTTGCCGGCAGATAAAAGCTTAGCAATTTGTTCGACCCAAGCGTCAATCGCATCACGATCGATACCGGCGCCATCATTGGTGAGTAGCGCACTACCAACCTTAACCACCAAGCGTTTTGCATTGCTTATTGTCTGTCTATCCATAATATTTACTCTGCGTAGACCACTTCTACGTCAAAATCGTCATCGTCATCGTCGTTATCAATTTGTTCTTTTTGGGCCTTGCGCGCCTGCTTTCTGGACTCAGCAAGTTCTTCAATGCGTTGCCGCGCTTCTAGTTGCATTTGGTTGCGACGAGCTTCCTCGGCAACTACTAGCTCTGCATCCTCTCTCTCGCGACCTCGCAACTCATCAATATGGTCCATAATTGCCGCACACAGATCCTTAGTGCCGTTGGAGGTTAATCCTGAAATTCTAAATACTGGACCCTGCCAATTAAGCTGATCAATCACCGCCTGACAACGTTCTTCAACCTCTTCTTCTGGCAATAGATCTAGCTTATTAAGCACTAACCATCTCTCACCAGCAGCCATTGTCGGGCTAAACTTTAATAGTTCATCTTCAATAATCTGCGCATTACCTGCTGCAGAATCACCTTGATAAGGAAACATATCAACCAGATGCAATAACAAACGCGTGCGGGTTAGATGTTTAAGGAAACGAATACCCAAACCAGCGCCATCAGATGCACCCTCAATTAGCCCAGGAATATCCGCTATAACAAAACTCTTATCAGCACTTAACCCAACTACGCCCAAGTTTGGCACCAGGGTAGTAAATGGATAGTCGGCAACCTTGGGTCTAGCCGCAGATACCGAACGGATAAACGTTGACTTGCCGGCATTAGGCAAGCCCAAAAGACCCACATCCGCCAACACCTTTAACTCTAATTTTAATTCACGCAGCTCACCCTCTTGACCGGGAGAGGTCTGACGAGGCGCTCTATTTGTGCTCGATTTATAACGCGTATTACCCAGACCATGAAAGCCACCCTGAGCAACTTTTAGCTTTTGGCCTAGCTCAGTAAGGTCTCCCAATACATCACCTGATTCTTCATCCAGAACAGTCGTACCAACGGGAACCTTAAGGGTCAAATCATCACCGCCGCGACCGGTGCACTCAGCACTGCTACCCTGCTGACCATTTTCAGCACGAAAGTTTCGGGTATATCGGTAATCAATTAGGGTATTTAAGCCTTCAACTGCCTCAAGAAATACACTGCCGCCATCACCGCCATCACCACCGTCGGGGCCACCTTTGGGAATATATTTTTCACGGCGAAAACTAAGACAGCCATTGCCGCCTTTACCCGCTTGAACCTTAATTGTTGCTTCGTCTACAAATTTCATAGCTATAGTGTACCGTTGCTAGGTAGTGTCTGTCATTTCGAGAAAAATCATCGCCCATAAAAAAAGCCCCGCAATGGGGCTTTTTTTATGTCAGATTGCAATAACTTATGCGCTTACAACCTGAGCATATTTTCTGTTTTTAGGGCCTTTTTGAACAAACTCAACTACACCGTTTGCAGTAGCAAACAACGTGTGGTCTTTACCCATGCCAACATTTTCGCCCGCGTGAAGCTTAGTGCCTCGTTGACGAACAATAATGCTGCCTGCGTTAATTTTTTCGCCGCCAAAGACTTTTA
>JBMZEV010000073.1:0-4473 GCA_049615065.1 Porticoccaceae bacterium
AAAACGATACACCTACTAAGTTAGCACAAAAGAAAATTGATCTATTTAATGACCTAGAGGGCGATATTAAAAATACATTTGAAGGCGAAAATCGCATCTCTAATATAGTTGCCTACAGTTCGCCAAATATTAATGGCTTCGTAGCCTCTCTCGCCATGATTCCCGGCGAAGGTAAAAAAGGCAACACTATAAACGATGGTATGTCCTACTCTCTCAGTTACAGTCAAGATGGACTCTATCTAGCACTGGCTAGTGATAGCGATGTCGACGGTCAAGATCTGTTGCGTATGGTTTCTCAAATCAAAATAAATGCTTTGCAATTGGGCTTGATGTATCAGCAAAATGATAAAGCAGATGGCTCTCTAGACGAAGCTGGCATTTTCGCCAGTGCCGCCTATAAAGATGGCAAGCTAACCTACAAGGCGCAGTATGGCACCATGGAAGATGATGCAGACGGCGACGAAGAGACAACTCTATCCCTTGGGGCGGACTATAAGCTGGCTAAAAACACCAAGACATTTGTATTCTATACAGACAATACAGATTCTAAAACCGACGGCACTGAGACAGAGCAAAGCACCTTTGGGATTGGTTTAGAGCATAAATTCTAAAAAGCTTTGAAATAGTAAAGGGCGCCTAGGCGCCCTTTTTTATTACCCGGCAAATGTGCAGGTAAATTTTGCGCCATTACCGAGGCTAGATTGAATAGCCAGGGTCGCGTCACAGCAGGTTAGCGCATGTTTTACAATAGCTAAACCCAAACCACTACCGCCGGTATTGGAGTTACGGCTACTATCGCCGCGATAGAATCGTTCAGTTAATCGTGGGATTTCATCCCTATCAATACCGACGCCATTATCTTCAATAACCACCACAGTGTTAGATCTGGTCTGGGTAACCTCTATCGCTATTTCAGCACCCTGAGGGTTGTGGAGCACGGCATTAAATACAATATTACCCAACGCACTGCGAAGCATTTTTAGTTCAGCTTCAATCGTTACCGTCTCTGGGCAATTGAGCTTAATCGAATGTTTGCCAGCGCTTAGCTGTTCTGCTTCAGAGGCTATTTCGGTTAATAGCTGATGCATATTAACCTGTTGTTTAGCTGCAGAAACAGTTTCAGACTCCAATTTTGATAAAAGGATAATATCGTCTGCCAAGTCCTTCATACGATCAACCTGATTAGACATTTCACTATAGGCTTTGCGGGCTATGTCCGAATTGCCCTCTATATCACTAAGCGTATCTATATAGCCACGCATAACCGTTAGTGGCGTACGAAGCTCATGGGAGATATTGCCGACAAACTCTTTGCGAACCTTTTCTAAATCATTGATCTGGGTGACGTCAGAAATAACAACCACAATTTCATTATCGCCAAACATCACCGCAGAAAACTGCAATAATCGACCATTGTGGATTGATGCCGGCAATGCGGGCGATGATTCAAATTCATTGCCGGTAATATAGGCAACAAATTTAGGATCTCTAATCAAGTTAGTTATTGCTACTCCTCTATCGCTTGATCTAAGGCCTAAATATTTTTTAGCTGCACTATTCCACCAGTCAAGCGTACGATCTTGTCGCAATACAATCACAGCGTCATCAACTGCTTCGGTAACACGTTTGGCGCGATTGATTGCCCGACGCATTTTTTCTTGGGTACCACGGTGACGTCGACGTTGACGATTGAGAGTATCTGCTAACTCACCCCAAACACCGTCCATGTCTGGAGGTACGCCGCGCATCCCTATATCAATCCAGTCAAAAAGACGACCAATTGTTCTTGAAGCCCACAGAATATAAAGCAGGGCACCAAATAGAAGCGCCTCTACAGGTCGCTCAAGACTAATTCCAAAGATAAGAGAGAACAGCGCAATTGCAATAATTCGCCATATCTCGTTTTGCATTCCCAGTCGCAATGAAAGTGTATCCTCTATGCATGTGCTAACTTAGTTGAAAAACGGTAACCCGCCCCCCTTACAGTCTGCACATAGTTTTCGTGACCTGCAACTGAAATTGCCTTTCGCAATCGTCTAATATGCACATCAACGGTTCTTTCATCGAGGTATACGTTGCTTCCCCAAACATAATCGAGGATTTGATCACGCGAATAAACGCGCTCTTGATGAGTTAAAAAGAATTGTAGCAATCTATATTCGGTAGGACCTAAATTTAGCGGTTCTCCTGAGATACTCACCCTATGACTTATGGGATCAAAGATAAGCTCGCCCACCGTAATTGGCTCAACCAAATCCTCACGACCCAACCTACGAAGTATTGCCTTAACTCTAGAAATAAGCTCTCGTGGCGAGAAGGGCTTGGCAATATAGTCATCAGCGCCTGAATCAAGGCCATAGACCTTGCTATCTTCTTCTGCTTTGGCTGTGAGCATAATTACTGGAATTTTTTCGGTTAATTCATCGCGCTTGAGTCGACGTAACAGTTCGAGACCCGAGGTGCCAGGCATCATCCAATCTAGTAGCACTAGATCGGGATGACGATCTAAAATAATTGCGTGAGCTTGCTGGGCATTCTCTGCTTGCAGAACATTAAAATCCGCAGCATCCAGAGAAATACTCAGCATTTCTCGAATTGCAGCTTCATCATCGACAACCAGTACCGTATGTTTGGGCATAAACTCAATCTCTTCTTCCACTTTTAGCCCTCCCATTAAAAAACCTCTTTATGACACAATTATGACGATGCCATCAACCTTTGTTTAATTTTATTACGCTATTTACCATAAGTTGATCGATATTTATTTACCAATATGGATAATGTACAGCTGATTTAATTAATGGATAAATATCATGAAAATTCAGAACAACAGTGCTGTTAGCTTTCACTATACACTTACCGATGATGATGGCATCAGAATTGACAGCTCTGAGGGTCAAGAGCCTCTTGGCTACTTGCATGGGGCTGGCAATATTATTCCCGGCTTAGAAAAAGCCCTAGAAGGCAAAACCACCGGGGATTCACTAACCGTTGCGGTCACAGCTGCGGAAGGTTATGGCGAAGTTCAGAAAGAGCTTATTCAAGAGGTGCCTAAAGAAGCCTTCCAAGGTATCGACACTATTGAAGTAGGTATGCAATTTGAAGCGCAAACTGGTCAAGGTGGCACTGTACCAGTCACTGTAGTGGCGGTAACAGACGAACTTGTTACTGTTGATGGTAATCATCCGCTCGCTGGTAAAAACCTTAACTTTGATGTCACTATCGAAGATGTTCGAGAAGCCACAGAAGAACAATTAGCTCGCGGACATCTCCACGATTTAGATGCTGAAGCGCAATAAATCGAGACTGTCATAAAACTGTCATCTTTTACGATTAATTTTACAGTTCAGAAATTAGTGAACAATTATGTCAATAAAAGTTGGAATTAATGGGTTTGGCCGCATGGGCCGACTCGCACTTAGAGAATCTTGGGGTTGTGCTGATTTTGATGTTGTGCATATCAACGAGATGGCGGGTGATGTTAACAGCGCAGCACATTTGCTGCGCTTTGACTCTGTGCATGGTGAATGGGATAAGGCTATCTCTGTCGAAAATCAACAACTGATTATCGAAAAGCAAAAAATTGGCTACTCGCAAAATCAGGCTATAGCCGATACTGACTGGCGCGGAGCAAACGTCGATCTAATTCTCGACTGTACTGGCGCTTTTAAAAGCCCAGAGGCTCTCTCACCCTACTTTGAACAGGGTGTATCCAAGGTTGTGGTATCTGCGCCTATTAAAGGCTTCCCCAGAGATCAGGTGCTAAATGTTGTTATGGGCATTAATGATCGCGAATATGTGGGTCAGGATATTGTGACAGCGGCTTCATGTACTACTAATTGTATTGCCCCAGTGGTGGATGTAATGCATAAGTGCTTTGGTATTTCCCATGGCTCCATGACCACCATTCACGATATGACTAACACGCAAAGTATTATTGATCAGTATCATAAAGATCTTCGTCGATCGCGAGCTAGCAGTATGTCTTTGATCCCTACCAGTACTGGCTCTGCAACAGCAATTACTGAAATATTTCCTGAACTAAAAGGCAAAATTAACGGTGTAGCAGTGCGAGTACCATTGGCAAATGCATCATTGACTGACTGTGTTTTTGAAGTGCAAAAATCAGTCACTGTTGAACAGGTCAACTCGGCATTACAGGCTGCAGCAAATGGGCGCCTTAAGGGAATCTTAGGCTATGAAGAATTACCCTTGGTTTCGGTCGATTACACCAATGATATTCGCTCAGGCATTGTCGACGCGCCATCAACTATGGTGATTAACGGCACTCAGGTTAAATTATTAGTCTGGTATGACAACGAGATAGGCTATGTAAACCGAATGGTAGAGTTAGTGTCTAAAGTCGCATTATCCATGTAGTTATGTCGCAACATTCTGCCTCCAAGCAATACCTGACAATCACCCTTAGCTATTGGGCTTTTACCCTAACCGATGGCGCCCTGCGCATGCTGG
>JBMZEV010000074.1:0-4389 GCA_049615065.1 Porticoccaceae bacterium
TGTTGTTACCCCATATATTTTATTTATTTATTTTTACATATGTATGCCTTTTTCGGCACGAGCCCACCCTATCACGTTAAACAATTAAAAAAAACCCTTAATCAAATAACAGATTTAGCGGTTTTTACTATAAAATACCACCATATATGGTAGATTTAGCGTTATTTTGCGTTTAAACCAAAACTCGTGGTTACTACCTTAAACTCTCTAAAAGTTGATGAATTATTTATGGCACAGTATGTATACACAATGAATCAAGTGGGGAAAATTGTTCCCCCAAAGCGTGAAATTCTAAAAGATATTTCTCTTTCCTTTTTCCCCGGTGCCAAAATTGGCGTTTTAGGTCTTAATGGGTCAGGTAAATCTACTTTGCTTAAAATTATGGCGGGACTAGACTCTGATATTCAGGGTGAAGCACGACCAATGGCTGATATTAATATTGGTTACCTACCACAGGAGCCACAACTTGATGCATCTAAAGATGTAAGAGGGAATGTAGAAGACGGTGTGAGAGATGCCGTAGATGCTCTAAAAGGCCTAGAACAGGTATATCTGGATTACGCAGAACCCGATGCAGACTTTGATGCCCTAGCCAAAAAACAGGCAGATTATGAATCAGTGATTGATGCCTGGGATGCGCATAATCTGGAGCATACATTAGATGTTGCTGCAGATGCTTTGCGTCTTCCACCCTGGAATGCCAGCATCGATAATTTATCCGGCGGTGAAAAACGACGAGTTGCTCTCTGTCGACTGTTACTTTCAAGGCCAGATATGCTGCTTCTTGATGAACCTACCAACCACCTAGATGCAGAATCTGTTTTCTGGTTGGAAAAATTTCTTGAGCAATTTACTGGTACTGTTGTTGCTGTTACTCACGATCGTTATTTTCTCGACAATGTTGCTGGCTGGATTTTAGAACTGGATCGCGGCCATGGAATTCCTCACGAGGGCAACTATTCGACCTGGCTAGAAAATAAAGAGAAGAGACTTGAGATAGAGGCAAAACAAGAAGTTTCTCGCCAACGCGCTCTAAAACAAGAATTGGAGTGGGTAAGACAAAACCCCAAAGGTCGCCAAGCAAAGAGCAAGGCTCGACTGGCACGATTTGAAGAGCTCAATGCACAAGACTTTCAAACTCGCAATGAAACCAATGAGATCTATATTGCTCCGGGTCAGAGACTGGGCGATAAGGTGATTGAGCTAAACAAGGTGTCTAAAGCCTATGGCAATAAAATGCTTATTGATGACCTGTCTTTATCGATTCCCAAAGGGGCTATTGTCGGCATTATTGGAGGTAATGGTGCTGGTAAATCAACCCTTTTTAGAATGATCGCTGGAACAGAAATGCCAGATAGTGGATCAATTGATTTAGGTGAAACGGTGAAAGTCGCCTATGTAGAGCAAACCCGAGACGCACTAAATGATAACCATACAGTCTGGGAGGCCATTTCTGGCGGTTTAGATACCTTAAAAATTGGTAATAATTATGAGGTTTCCTCAAGAGCTTATGTCGGTCGGTTTAACTTTAAAGGCACCGATCAGCAAAAGCGTGTTGGCGAACTATCTGGTGGAGAGCGTGGACGACTGCATTTGGCTAACACATTAAAACAGGGTGCCAATGTATTATTACTCGATGAGCCATCCAATGATCTAGATATTGAAACATTGCGCGCACTTGAAGAAGCCATCTTGTCTTTTCCAGGCTGTGTTCTAGTCATTTCTCACGATAGATGGTTTCTAGATCGAGTCTCCACCCATATTCTCGCCTACGAAGACAGCAGTGATGTAGTATTTTTTGAAGGCAATTACAGTGAGTACCATGATGATCTTATTAAACGTCAAGGCGGTGACGCGCAACCAAAACGCATCCGCCACAAATCATTAAAAGACTAAAATCTGCGCTTATTTCCTCGTCTAATAAAGGTGCTGGACATCCGCTCAGCACCTTTTTTGTGCTTATGCTAATTCAAAAAAGCATTATTTTAGTGCATTGATTTTATTTTTGGCACAAAATTTGCTTATTTTATCCTGGAAGCGGGAGAAATTAGCCCAAAAAGCCCTCTAAATGCACTAATATGGTGCGATTAGAGTACAATAACTATACAGAGCACTAATATAGTGCTAATTATTGCAGAGGAAACACCATGTTTTTACAGTCAATCGGCCTCCAAAGAGGCGTATTCGCATTTCTTTTATGTTTACTATCAGGCCAAGTATTTGGGCAAGAATTAGATGGGGCTAATACCTCATGGATTATGACTTCTACCGCCTTAGTTTTATTTATGACCATTCCCGGCTTATCACTTTTTTATGCCGGCCTAGTTCGATCCAAGAACGTTTTATCAGTTTTGATGCAATGCTTTGCAATTACCTGCCTAGCATCAATTATTTGGCTGGTCTTTGGCTACAGTATTGCATTTGGCGACGGCGGCTCTTTCAATGCCTATTTCGGTAACTTAGACAATATCCTTATGGGACAAATCACCGAAGGCTCTATGGCCGGCGATATTCCAGAATCAGTATTTGCCATGTTCCAAATGACATTTGCTGTTATTACCCCTGCGCTAATTGTCGGTGCATTTGCTGAGAGAATGCGTTTTAGCGCTATGTTGCTATTCAGTGGTCTTTGGCTAGTGGTTGTATACGCACCTATTACTCACTGGGTATGGGGCGGCGGCTGGTTAGGCGAAATGGGCCTACTAGATTTTGCCGGCGGTACGGTAGTTCACATCACTGCTGGTGTTGGCGCATTAGTTGCAGCACTGGTTATTGGCAACCGTAAAGGCTTTCCAACACAGGCAATGCCTCCACACAACCTGACTATTACAGTAACTGGTGCTGGTATGCTTTGGGTTGGCTGGTTTGGTTTTAACGGCGGTTCTGCACTAGCTGCTAATGGCGATGCAGGCATGGCAATCCTTGTGACGCATATTTCAGCAGCAACAGGCTCACTAGCCTGGATGATGATGGAGTGGATTAGGCACGGCAAGCCATCGGTACTAGGTATTGTAACTGGTATGGTTGCTGGTCTTGGTACTATCACACCAGCGTCTGGCTTTGTTGGTCCTGGCGGTGCTCTAGTCATCGGCTTTAGTGCTGGTATCGTTTGTTACTATGCTACGCAAGCTATTAAGCAGAAATTTAAAATCGATGATTCACTTGATGTTTTCCCCGTTCACGGCGTGGGTGGTATCTTAGGTACTGTTCTAGCAGGTGTTTTTGCATCCGACGCACTAGGCGTTTTCAGCGGTCAAGGCTTCAATGAAGGCATGACAATGGCGAGCCAAGTTCAGGTGCAAATTGTGGGTGTTGTTGCTACTTTTGTTTATACCGCAATCATTACATATTTACTCTTGAAACTTGTCGATAAGCTGTTAGTATTACGGGTAGATGAAGAGCAAGAACTACAAGGTGTTGACCTTGTAGAGCATGATGAGAAGGGGTATGACCTGTAACAAGAAAAATAATAAGCGAATGAAAAAACGCTGCCTTAAAAAAATAAAATATAAAAGGCACTCAAAGCCGCTGATTAAGTCAGCGGCTTTTTTATATCTACTAAGGATTAATTCTTCTCTCCAGCACTCGAACTTACTGGCCTAGCTAGATCAATATACTCACACATCAGCTGCGTACCCTCAAGTATTCGATCGGAATGACGCTGCAGTAAATCTGAGGGAATGGCATATAAATGCTTATTTTTGACTGCGGATATACCTGACCATTTACGCCAATATCCTGAGTCCAATAGATCACTTTTATTCTTGCCGCCTGAGATAATAATTTGCGGATTAGCCGCCACCACTGATTCAATATTAACGTAGGGCACCAGTGCGGCTGCATCAGCAAAGACATTAACACCACCGCATAATTCAATCATATCCGTCACCATATGATCGCCGTTTAGCGTCATTAAAGGCTCATTCCAGATTTGATAAAAAACGCGAATGGCTTGTCTTGAACTAAAACTTTTACGCAACTGATTTAAACGCTGTGAAAATTTTTCAGCCTGCGTGTTGGCTTGCGCAGCATACCCCGAAAGCTGACCTAAACGGCGATATAAATTTGGAATATCTTCTAGACTTGCAGTTTCAACCACAAATACTGGAATATTTAATTCTCTTATTCGACTAATAATTTGTTCACCATTACCAGACTGCCAGGCAATCACAAGATCAGGCTTTAGGGATAGGATTAATTCATAATTTGCCGCAGCATGATTATTAACTCTAACAATATCATTTGCCGCTGGCGGGTAATTGCTATATTCATCCGCCCCAACAATTTTTTCTCCAGCGCCAATATGAAATAGGATTTCGGTTGTATTAGGCGATAGACTAATAATTCGCTGAGCCACATTAGCAAGCTTTATACTGTCGCCATTATCAT
>JBMZEV010000075.1:0-4333 GCA_049615065.1 Porticoccaceae bacterium
TTTTTCATACCAGTTTGCCTGATAACCATAGAGAACTAGAACCACCTGATCCCATACCGAACTCAGTAGTGAAATGGTTCATCGCCGATGGTAGTGTGGGGCTTCCCCATGTGAGAGTAGGTCATTGTCAGGCTTTTAAATTAAAAATCCCAGTTGCATTTGCAGCTGGGATTTTTTTATGGGTTTAAAATGGAAAAATACGACTGATTGATCTATACCTATATGTATAAAAAAGGAGTTTTATAATGAATTATCATATTACCCGAGTTACTACAGCGACCTGCAATTACCGCAAATTTAAAATTTTTACCTCGAAACAATGTTTGTTTGGCACGCTTTTAATGCTTTTTTTAGCTGCCAATGGGTGGGCATTTGAAACCAATGTCGACTCTAAAGTAACGGCTAATTTTGCGGTTACAGGCGCATTAGATGTAACTGGCGCACTAAAAACGGGATCGGTTGATCCTAGTAGCAATGCTATTGTTATATCTATTGCTGATACATACAACGACACCACTTTACCAACTACTAGCGCAGTCAAAACCTATGTCGATGCCTATGTGGATGCCCAGGTGGCGGCTTCATCTGGAGGATATCCGGAAGAAGTATCAACCTTTGGTGCTGACAGTGGTAATTTCGCTAGCGCGATAAGTTATTGTAAAAATATGTCAGGAGATTGGCGACTACCCAGTGTTAGTGAGTTAATTGATTTAAGCAGTGATCCCCATCCTTTTTGGACCACTGATATTGACTCGGGGAAATATGTGGCTGTGAATCCTAGTAATGGAAATTTTCCCCTAGAAGCTTCTTCAAGCGGTTCGGCTTATTTCTTATGTGTTAGATAAAAAAGCGTTTTTTTTTGAGTTTTGATTAGCAATGTATGTGGATTCAGATAATTAGAATAAAAAAACCAATATTGTTTATATCGCTTTTACTTTCGCTTAGTGGCTGTCAGCTATACTCTCAGCAAACCACAGCTGTGGTGCAACCAACTTTGCCCGAAAATCTCTCCTGTGTCGAATATTCCGATGTGCGCACATTGAGTGGTAGCTCCCTCAGTCCTGCGCTGCTATCGGGAGATCAGCTATTATTTTTGGGGGGCTACTATGGATGCAATCCAGTTAAGTATGGAGACTTGGTGCTCTATCGCTGGGGCGATAATAAAAATGTAGCTAAATTTGTACGGGGCTTATCAGGTGATCAGTTGGCAGTAGAGCAAGTTTCTGCCAATCAATGGCGCCTTGAATTAAATGGTCAGCCGCTGCACAACTCATTGGGCGACGACTATATTTTAAGCGAGAAAAAATCCGTACTGATTAGACTTTATGCCCGCAATCTCAAAGCCAATGAAGTGCTCCTATTGGGTGATAAGTCGGATGGCTCCCATGAAAGTAGCGTATTTGGTCTTGTAAAAACTGACCAGTTAGCTGGTAAATTAGTGTTTTTACGACATATTCAAGATCCTTAATTGCCTTGCATTTAAACTAACAGTATTTGTCTTATACAGGGCATAATGTGCTTGATTTAAGTCAACACAGGCACGCAGTTGTATGGAATACCTTTTTTATCTAATGGTTGGCAGTATTGCCGGGCTTATTAGTGGGCTTTTTGGTTTGGGCGGCGGCGCAGTGATTGTTCCGCTATTAATTTTTACCTTTTTGGCTCGCGGTATGCCAGCGGAAATAACTACCCATCTGGCGATTGGCACCTCCTTGGCGACCATTGCATTTACTGCACTGAGTTCTATTTATACCCATCATCAAAAACAGGCTATACGCTGGGATATTGTTAAAACACTAGTTCCGGGAATTCTATTGGGTGCTGTGCTTGGCGGGCTATTTGCCATTTCACTCGGCGGGGTTCTGTTACAGTTACTGTTTGGCGGTTTCTTAATCATAGTTGCACTGCAGTTGTTGATTTATCAGCCAAAAGTGGGCGCTAGAAGTTTGCCAAACAATCTAGGCATGGGTGCTTCAGGTAGCGTCATTGGTGCCGTGTCGGCGTTATTTGGCATCGGCGGTGGAACTCTTAGTGTGCCCCTGCTCACTTTTTTTGGTATTAAAATTCATCAGGCAGTGGGCACTGCAGCGGCCTGTGGCTTGCCCATAGCGCTGGCGGCAACCTTGGCATATTCAACCGCAACAATGGATGGTGTCAGCATGCCGCAGGGCAGTATAGGCTTTGTATTTTTGCCAGCATTAGTAGGGATAATTATTGCCAGTTTGCCCTGTGCTAGATTGGGTGCATTATTGGCCCACAAAGTGAATGCGCAAAAATTACGCCGAGGCTTTGCTTGGGTGACCATGGCCTTAGGTTTTCGATTTATCTGGATTAATATTTAAAGCATTAGGCAGCCAGATAAATTACTATTTGCAAATAACAATCTTGACTATCTTTGTATTGAGGGTGCGGCGATTAAATCTGAGTTATTAAACATACTTAACGACGGCGAATTTCATTCCGGTGAGGATCTAGGTCAAGCCCTAGGTGTCTCACGCACAGCAGTTTGGAAACAACTGCAGGCGCTCGAATCAATGGGATTACAGCTGGAATCGGTTAAAGGCAGAGGTTATAAAATACCTGATAATTTTGAGCTATTAGACTCTGATCAAATTTCCGTAGCACTCAATGACGCGACTACAAATCAATTAAATGGCTTACATATCTATCAAAGTATTGATTCAACCAATAAAGCCGCCCATCAGTTAATAGATGAGCAAGCGATGTCGGCTAGCGGCTCTGTAGTTTTGTCGGAGTATCAGACTATGGGGCGAGGTCGTCGCGGTAAGAATTGGGTCAGTCCCTTTGCGGCGAATCTGTATTTGTCGATGGTATGGGATTTCGATCAGGGTGCTAGTGCGCTTCAGGGTTTAAGTTTGGCGATTGGTGTTGCTGTAAGTCGTGCTCTAAAACAGTTAAATATTGATGGCGTTAGGCTTAAATGGCCCAATGATATTTATATTGAAAATAAAAAACTGGGGGGCATTCTTCTGGAGATGGTTGGCGATCCAGCAGGTCAGTGTACGGTTATTATTGGTATAGGCATTAATCATGCGATGCCAGAGCAAAGCGGCGAGCGTATAGATCAGCAGTGGACTGACTTGGCTACAGCATCTAGCGAGGCAATATCACGCAATCAGTTAGCGGCTTACATTATTAATCATTGCTTTGATGTGTTGCGTGATTATCAACAGCGCGGCTTTGCCTATTATCAAGATGAATGGCAGGCGATAGATGCATTTCAAGGATCGCCAGCGGAGGTTAGCACAGCCAATCAGTCAACATCAGGTACAGCTATTGGGGTAGATGAGCATGGAGCGCTAAAATTGAGGTTGGCCAATGGTGATCTAAAAACTTTTGTAGGTGGCGAATTAAGTTTGCGCCTAATGAAAGATATATAAGAGCACTAAAAGCAATGATTCTATGTATAGATGCAGGTAATAGTCGAATAAAATGGCGCCTAACGGATAGTGGGAAGATGCTGGCCCAGGGTGCTCAGCTAACATCGGAAGTTGTTGAGGGAAAAAATATTGATTTTTCTGATATTAAATCTTTGCATGAGGTTCGAATAGCCAGTGTCGCTGGAGAAAAAATTGTTGAGCAATTGCAACAACAAATGCATCAGCAGTTTTCAGTGCCAATTCGATTGGCAGCGGTCTCTGCAACTCTGGGTGAATTAAGCTGTGCCTATGAGGACCCTCAAACCCTAGGGGTTGATCGCTGGCTTGCGATTGCCGCCGCTCATCAGCAATACCAAGAGCCACTGATGGTAATTGATGCCGGCAGCGCTATTACGATTGATATCATAGGGCCTGGCGGGCAGCATGTGGGCGGCTATATAGCTCCGGGTTTGCGCCTAATGCATGACGCTCTTTGGGATAATACCAGCGATGTCCGGGTTGTCGGCAGTGGTGCAGAAGAGCTTTGGTTGCCGGGGAAAAATACTCAGCAGGCGGTGAATAAAGGTTGTTTGTTGTCTGCGGTGTCAACCATAGAAAGCTTAGCCGCACAGTTTCCGGTTCGCATAGTGATAACTGGTGGTGATGCTAAGATTTTAATGCAAGCCATTAGTCTTAATGCTGATTATCATTCTAATTTGGTTCTGGATGGCATGCTGTTGGATGGAGTTGATTGGCTAGGAATAGATGCGCAACTAAACTAACGCTTTATCTCGGCCAATTTCATTGATTATTCCCTTGTTGAGCGGTCAAATAAGTCAGATTTAACGTGATTTTAAAAAAAATTAAAAAGATCCTGCATTTAAGGTTGCTAATAACACTCACTTTCTCTAAAATCGCGCTCCGCCTTGAGAGATGCTGGCGTAGCTCAGTTG
>JBMZEV010000076.1:0-4285 GCA_049615065.1 Porticoccaceae bacterium
GAAATCGGAATTACCCGTTTGCTTGAATATAATCAACCGCATCCTTAACAGTAGCGATCTTTTCAGCATCTTCATCGGGAATCTCAGCATCAAATTCCTCTTCAAGGGCCATAATCAATTCAACAGTATCCAGAGAATCCGCCCCTAGGTCTTCAACAAAAGATGAAGTTGACTGGATATCATCTTCTTTAACGCCTAGTTGCTCGGCGACCATTTTAATTACGCGTTCTTCTATGTTACTCATCGTTGTATATCTCCTTTCAAGGAATCAGATGTGTTATTAAAAGACAGATTAGACCATCTTTTATTAAATTACAGTTTATTTATCGCGCGCATTTTACCGCAGAAATACTAAAAAGCTAGTCTAGATAACAAAAAAATAGCTTTTTTACGCTAAAAAGGCACTTAAGCCATGTACATACCACCATTTACATGGATAGTTTCACCGGTAATATAGCCAGCCGAATCACTGACTAAAAAGGTCACTACAGAAGCAATTTCGCTTGGATCGCCTAGTCTTCCTAAGGGCACCTGACTAAGCATGGTGTCTTTGTGGGCATCAGATAAATCTTTTGTCATATCTGTAGCAATAAAACCCGGCGCAACAGTATTAACAGTAATACCTCTAGAACCAATCTCCTTAGCCAATGATCTAGCAAAACCCGCAACACCGGCTTTGGTTGCAGAATAATTAGTTTGACCACCATTGCCCATAGAGCCAACTACAGAGCTAATATTAACAATACGTCCCCAACGTGCTTTGGTCATAGGCTTTAAACAAGCCTTAGACAATCGGAATATAGAGGATAGATTAGTATCTATAACATCAAACCACTCATCATCCTTCATGCGCAACAAAAGATTATCTTTTGTAATACCTGCGTTATTAATCAGAACTGTTGGCGCTCCAAACTTCTCACCCACCTGCTCAAGTAAATCATTGATAGACTGGCTATCAGTCACATTGAGCACCATGCCTGCACCCCTAATACCCTGATCCTTAAAACGTTGATCGATTTTTTCTGCACCTGATGCAGAGGTAGCCGTACCAATAACGGTATATCCTTGATTGCCCAACTGATCTGAAATGGCCGATCCAATTCCTCGACTAGCACCTGTTACAAGGCAAACTTTTACTTCTGTTGTCATGCTCTACTCCTGTGAGTGACTATATTGTTGCAAGTGCAACATCAAAATCAGCTGCGCTTTCAGTGGCTAATGCTATTAATTCACGATCAATACGCTTGGCTAAACCACTTAAAACTTTACCGGGACCACACTCAATTAAATGGGTGATACCACGCTCTTTTAACTGCTTTACACAGTCCACCCATTTGACTGGGCTGTATATTTGCTCAAGCATTAACGCTTTAATTACTTGAGGATCATTTTCATTCTTTGCATGAACATTATGCATTATAGGCACTTCTGGTACTCTAAATGTAACCGCATTAACCATTTCAGCAAGATTATCCGCCGCTGGTTTCATTAATGAGGTATGAAATGGCGCGCTAACAGGAAGTGGAAGTGCGCGTTTAGCACCGGCAGACTTACAAATTTCCATAGCCTGCTCAACGGCATCATTAGAACCCGCTATAACCACCTGCCCTGGGGCATTAAAGTTCACTGCATCAACAACACCAAGACTACTCGCCTCAGAGCATGCGTCCAAGATAGCTTGATCATCTAATCCGATAATAGCCGCCATAGCGCCTTGACCAACTGGCACAGCCTGCTGCATATATTTACCTCGGGCCTCAACAATTTTAAGACCATCCGCAAAATCGATAACATTAGCGCAGACTAAAGCAGACCACTCGCCAAGACTATGCCCCGCCATTTGACTTGGCACAGCTCCTTGTTTTTCCTTCCATAAACGCCAAATAGCCACGCTACAAGTCAATAGAATAGGTTGAGTGCGCTGGGTAAGGTTTATCTCATCCTGTTCACCCTGCTGAATTAATTGCCACATATCGTATCCAAGCACCTCAGACGCCTCATTAAAAGTTCTTTCAATAATAGGATTTTGCTCAGCCAATTCGGCAAGCATGCCTATTTTTTGTGAACCTTGTCCGGGAAAAACAAATGCTAAATTAGTCATAAAAGTTACTCAGTCATTATTTTGTTAAATTATTTTTTCAGTAAGGGCGCCAAAGCTACTGGAAGCTGATGACGCGCTGCGTTAATTGCTCTTTCCAAGGCACTAGCAAAGCCTTGAATATCCGCACCACCGTGACTTTTAACCACAACTCCATTGATGCCTAGTAAATAGGCGCCGTTAAATAAAGAAGGCTGTATAGAAGCTTTGACGGCTGCTAAATCTTTATTTAAAGCAGCAGTATGTTCCGCAAGCTTTTGATAAATATGTCTAGCAACGCCCTCACAGGCTTTAAGCGCGACATTTCCACTAAAGCCATCACAGACAATAACATCAGTCACACCTTTTAAGATAGCATCGCCCTCGATAAAACCCTGATAGTTTAACCTTGGATTAGCTTCTAGGATTTTAGCAGTCGCTTGAACTAAGCTATTGCCTTTACCAGCTTCAGAACCGACATTTAGCAAGCGCAGTCTAGGATTGGTAATATTTAAGGTTAAATTAGCCGTATGCGAGCCTAAAATCGCGAACTGATATAACTGCTCAGCTGTACAGTCGACATTAGCACCCAGATCAAGCATTAACTTACTGCCCGTAGCAGTGGGGATTTCAGCACAGATAGCAGGTCGAGAAATACCCGGTAAAGTACCCACTACAAACAAACTAAGCGCCATTAAAACGCCAGTATTCCCAGCACTAACGCAGGCATCAACGGCACCCTCATTAAGTGACTTTAGGGCAAGAGCCATAGAGGAATCTTGTTTTGAACGAACAACACGAGACGGCTTATCATGGCAATCAATTTGTGATTCGCAATGACAAAGCTCAATACGAGACGAAATACTGGAACTTAAATTTTTGTCGATGCAGGACTGCATCTCAGAGAGACTGCCATAAACACGTGCAGTGACATCAGGATTGTCTGCTAGCACACGTGTAATAGCCTCCATAGTTACACTGGGCCCAAAGTCACCGCCCATTGCATCTATGGAGATTTTAACACTCATGGTCAAAAGACCGACGAATTATTCGGCGTTGGTCTCAACAACTTTGCGACCGCGATAGAAACCATCTGCCGTCACATGATGACGAAGATGCTTCTCACCGCTCGTTGCATCAGTAGATACAGTTGCAGCCGTTAAGGCATCGTGAGAACGACGCATACCACGTCTTGAACGAGTTTTTCGACTTTTTTGAACAGCCATGGGTTACTCTCCTTAAAAAATTAACAGCTACTATTTCTTGAGCTGCTGTAAAATACTAAAGGGACTATCAACACTAGCCTCTTCCAAATCGGTATCAGCCTTGGGTTGAAAGGCGCTACCGGTGCATTCACCTATATTGTGATAACTAACAATTGGCAGTGCCAATAGTATTTCATCTTCGATCACAACATTTAAATCTGCAAACTTATCGACAACGATCCATGGCTCGTAATTTGGCGCCACATTAGCCAGTTGCTCCTCGGACCAAATAACTTGCAGGGATACAGAAGCCTTTACTTCGATATTCACCAAATCTAAGCAACGCTGGCATACTACATCCACAAATACAGATGCCGTGCCTGTCACTATAGTTTGCCTTGATTCATCGAGAGAAAACTGCAAATGTACCAGCATAGCACTGGTTACAGCTTCTACCGAATCGTTTAACCTAGTTAAATCCTTTGCCGCAATTTCACCTTCAAGGGCGATTCCCTGGACGGCTAATTTGCGTGGATCTATCTGTGTAGGCAATGCCATAGTTTTAGACGCTATCAAGTTAGGCGCGCATAATAGGGATAAGACCGTGAATAGTCAAAGAAAATTGCTTAAAATAGCCTTATAAATGGTTTATAACCTCAAGAGAAACTGACGAATGGCAAAACCTTTAATCTTGGCATCTACATCGCTCTACAAAAAAAAACTGTTGCAGCGATTAAATATTAGCTTTACTTGCGCTTCACCTAGCACAAATGAACAACCATTAAACAACGAGCAACCAAAGTTACTAGCACTACGCCTAGCCGAAGAGAAAGCTCTTGACGTGGCAAAAAAGAATCCTGAGACTATTATTATTGGCTCCGATCAGGTGGGTGACCACAAGGGTAGCATTCTAAATAAACCTGGAAATTTTGACCAAGCATTTAAACAATTAAGCGCACAGTCTGGTCAAACGGTGTATTTTCACTCTGCTGTTTCAGTTGTT
>JBMZEV010000077.1:0-3950 GCA_049615065.1 Porticoccaceae bacterium
AAAAAATGTTCTTACGCTGATACTACAGATGGGGGCAATTTGCAGAGTTTCAAGTAGAAATTTTTGCTTTGCGCTTAAAAATAATTTTCAACCTTATTTTGGTGACTTTTTACCTTGCTACTGTCAATTACAATTAATAATTACACTCTAGTCGACACTCTTGAGATTGAATTTTTAGGGGGCACAACGGCTATTACGGGTGAAACCGGTGCCGGAAAATCACTCATACTGGATGCTCTTAGTATGGCTTTGGGCGATCGCGCTGATAGTAGCACCATACGCCAAGGTAAGGATCGCGCTCAAATAACCGCTAGTTTTGATATATCCGACCTGTCTGAGGCTAGACGATGGCTTGATATTCACGATTTCTCTGCAGATAACGAGTGTATCTTGCGACGTATATACACTACCGAGGGTCGCTCTAAGGGTTATATCAATGGACAACCCTGTACCATGCAACAATTGCAGCAATTGGGGGATGTTTTAGTTGATCTTCACAGTCAGCACGAGCATCAATCATTACTGCGCCGCAATACTCACCGCAAACTATTGGATGAATTTAATGGCAGCATTGAGCTTGCTGAGCAAGTGGCAGATGATTTTCAAAATTGGCACCGTACAGCAAAGCAATTACACGACTTATCAGAGCGCTCGGATGAGCTTAATGCACGCAGAGAGCTGCTACAATTTCAAGTTGAGGAACTACAGGAATTTAATTTAGAGCCTAGTTATTTACAGCAATTAGAACTGGAACAACAAAATTTAGCTAATGCTGAACAGATCATTCAAGACAGCCAGAAACTGCTTGCTATCAGTGATCAGGGTGAAACATTTAATCTTCGCGATGGCTTTAATCAATCACTGTCTATTTTAAGCCAGCTAAAACACAAACCTAAGGCGCTCGAGGAGGCAGAACAGTTACTGCAGTCTGGATTAATCCAAGTAGATGAAGCCGTTCACTGTATTGAGCAACATATTGATCGCTTTGAGGTCAACCCTCAACGACTTCAGCAGATTGAAGATGAACTTGGGCTTATCTTTCAACTGGCGCGAAAACATCGGGTGGATAGCCATCAGCTTGGCGACAAACTCAACGAACTGGTTTTAGAACTTAAACAACTTACAACCGGCGACCAAAATCTTGAAGCCCTGCAGCAGCAAGTTGATCAATTGGCGGATACATACAAAAAAGCGGCGACTAAACTAAGCCTTATTCGACAGCAGGGTGCGGTAAAAATGTCCGATGACATTAATCAACAATTACAACAACTGTCTATGGAGGGCGCTAATCTATTAGTTAAGCTAACACCACTTGGTGAGACTAGCTTTAAATCTTATGGGCTAGAAGACATTGAGCTGGTGATCTCTACTAACCCCGGACAGGCACATAAACCTCTAGCTAAAGTAGCTTCTGGTGGAGAGTTATCTCGCGTAAGTCTTGCGATTCAGGTGGTTGCCGCAGCCAACAGTAGCATTCCTACAGTGGTATTTGATGAAGTTGATGTAGGTATCGGCGGCAGTACTGCGGATATTGTGGGCAAGCTATTAAAACAGCTTGGATCGAAAGGACAGGTAATTAGTGTTACTCATCAACCGCAGGTGGCGGCCCATGCTCATCAACATTATGTGGTAAGTAAAATGACGGATAACAGCAGTGCTGAATCAACTATTGTCCATCTCAATAACACCCAACGCATAGAGGAACTTGCCCGCATGCTTGGCGGCGCCAAAGTTACCCAACAAACACTTTCTCATGCTTCTGAACTATTTGATTTGGCTCACACATAGCATAAAAAAAGCCCCCAGTGATTAAATCAATGAGGGCTTTTTTAGGCATTTACTGAAATACTAGTCTTCAGTAGTTTCCGCAGTCTCTTCAGCTGCACCGCCCTCTTCAAGCTGAGCTTCTTTAATAGAAAGCTTCACTCGACCACGGTTATCAATTTCAAGCACCTTAACGCGAACGTCTTGCCCTTCACTTAGATAATCAGTCACTTTCTCAACACGCTTATCTGCGATCTGAGAAATATGCACTAGACCATCTGTTCCCGGCATAAAGTTAACAAAGGCACCAAAATCAACAATACGAACGACCTTACCATCGTAAATAGCACCTGGCTCTGGATCAGCTACAATTGCTGTCACAGCATCCATAGCAGCATTGAGTGATGCTGAATCTTCTGAATAGATTTTAACCTCACCATCATCAGTAATATCAATTGTTGAGTTATGCTCTTCACATAAACCGCGAATTGTTGCACCGCCTTTACCGATAACGTCACGGATTTTATCGGAATCAATCTGCATGGTACCCATCTTCGGTGCAGATTCAGCGACTTCACTACGGCTTTTAGAGATAACCTTGTTCATTTCGCCGAGAATATGAACTCGAGCATGAAGTGCTTGCTCTAGGGCAATTTCCATAATCTCTTCGGTAATACCTTCGATCTTAATATCCATCTGTAGAGCAGTAATACCGTCAGTAGTACCAGCTACTTTAAAGTCCATATCGCCAAGATGATCTTCATCACCAAGGATATCGGTTAATACCGCATAGCCTGCATCTTCTTTAACAAGCCCCATGGCAATACCAGCTACTGGCGCTTTAAGCGGCACACCAGCGTCCATCAATGCCAAACTTGAACCACAAACAGAAGCCATTGAACTTGAACCATTGGATTCAGTAATCTCTGACACTACACGCATGGCATATGGGAATTCTTCTTCATTGGGTAGTACTGCGGCAATACCGCGACGCGCTAGGCGACCATGACCAATTTCACGACGACTAGTAAATCCAGCACGGCCACACTCACCCACAGAGTAGGGAGGGAAGTTATAGTGCAACATAAATGGATCATCTTTGCGGCCTTCAAGAGCATCGATCATCTGTGCATCTCTGGTTGAGCCCAATGTAGCAGCAACCAACGCCTGAGTTTCACCACGAGTAAATAAAGCAGACCCATGGACACGATCCAAAACATCAATTTCAACATTGATGCCACGAACTGTTGTAGTATCACGACCATCAATTCGCGGTTCACCACGGATAATGCGCCCACGAACAATATCTTTCTCAAGCTGCTTAAATGCATCTTTCAATTCATCTTCTGGGAATTGATCATCCGCCGATAACTGAGTTACTGCAGCATCTTTAAGCTCAGCAATTTTGGCTGAACGCTCTTGCTTATCAACGACCTGATAGGCTGCATCTAGATCACTGGCAACACTTGCTGATAACGCATTTACTAGCTCAACATTTTTTTCTTCTGCCTGCCAATCCCAACGAGGCTTGCCAGCTTCTGCAGCCAATTCTTCAATTACGCTGATAACCGATTGCATCTCTTGGTGAGCAAATAGTACTGCGCCCAACATAATATCTTCAGAAAGCTCTTTAGCTTCTGACTCAACCATCAATACTGCGTCTTTAGTGCCTGCAACCACCATATCTAGAGCTGAGGCTTCAAGATCACTGTAGGTTGGGTTTAGCAGGTAGCCTTCTTCATTTGAATAACCTACACGAGCGCAACCAACAGGGCCATTGAACGGGATACCGGAAATAGATAGTGCCGCTGAGGTACCAATCATTGCCGCTATATCAGGATCAATATCTTTTTCTGCAGAAATTACTGTACAGATAACCTGAACTTCGTTTTTAAATCCATTTGGAAATAGTGGACGAATTGGACGGTCGATGAGTCGTGAAGTGAGGGTTTCTTTTTCACTGGGTCGAGCTTCGCGCTTAAAGAAACCACCGGGAATCTTACCTGCTGCATAAGCTTTCTCTTGATAGTGAACGCCAAGCGGGAAGAAATCTATGTCCGCTTTAGCAGTTTTTGCGCCAACAACAGTACAAAGCACTGTGGTTTGGTCGATTGAGCATAAAACAGCACCGGTTGCCTGTCTGGCAACACGACCTGTTTCAAGAGTTACGGTATGTTTACCGTATT
>JBMZEV010000078.1:0-3792 GCA_049615065.1 Porticoccaceae bacterium
TGTTGAGTTTTATTATAAATCTCAATCAGGCGCTGTTCATTGGCTGCAGAAACTTCTTTACCCTCAAGAAAGTCATCAATCACATCATAAGAAAGACCTAATACAGCCTCATCTTCTTTTTGCGGGCTTAGACATTCAAGATCGGCGGTAGGGGTTTTATTAACAATGGAATCCGGTGCGCCAAGGCTATGTGCCAGTTGTCGAACTTGGCGTTTACTTAGACCAAAGAGGGGGGCTAGATCACAGGCGCCATCACCGTGTTTGGTATAAAAACCGGTTATATTTTCAGCAGAGTGGTCTGTGCCTAATACAAGACCATTGACCAGCCCAGCGATTTGGTATTGGCTGGTCATTCTTACCCTTGCTTTAACATTGCCCTTGGCAAAGTCGACAGCTTCTTTTGATTGAGATTGATCGGTCTGCTCAAGGGTATCGACTACTTGCTGATTAACGGCATCTGTAGCGGCTTGGATATTGACGGTAAGTATCTTATCTGGCGCTATAGCCTCGAGGGAAATTTGTGCATCCTGCTCATCTTTTTGGGTGCCATAGGGTAGGCGAACAGCATAAAACTGATAATCGCTGGTTTGGGTTTCCTGTCTTAGTTGTTCGGCTGCTAGTTGAGCTAGGCGACCACAGGTAAAAGAGTCGACACCACCGCTAATCCCCAGCACTAAGCTTTTACAGCCAGATGCTTGAATCTGCGCTTTAATAAAATCTACTCGACGGGTTATTTCAGTATTCGAATCAATACTGGGTAAAACGCGCATTTCATCAATAATTGCTTGCTTGTTCATTGCTCTATATGCCCTAAAATTTGTATCAATCTAGGATGGGTATGCCTAAATATAGACTAATTCTAACGAATTATAGCCTTTACTCTGGCTGACTATTGTAATAACTACGGGTGTCAAATGCCGGTGGTATTACATGTGATGTCAGGCTTTGCGGCAACTTTCTTAACAACCAGTTGCTGGGGAAAAGTGACCGGCTGTCAAAATCAAACTTATCGCCATCTAATTGAGGATAGTCTGGAAAGTTTGCTGCCAATACTTTAACTGCATTTTCAGCTAATTCATCTTTTTCCATCATATGATACGCCTGAGCCATTACTGCTAGACCATCAGCAACAGCCGGTGATTGTTGGAAATTTTCCACTACAAATTGACCGCGGTTTGCTGCGGCCACCAAGGCGCCTCTTGAAAAGTAGTAATTGGCGACATTGATTTCTGATCGCGCCAGTTGATTGCGCAAGCTAATTAAACGCTGGCGCGCGTCGGGGGCATAGGGGCTGTTTGGGTATTGCTGGATAAGTTGACCCAGAGTTGAAAAGGATTCTCTTGCAGTACCTATATCACGCGAACTGTTATCTAAATTAAAAAGCCCATCAAATAGGCGACCACTCTGATTAAACTCACTAAGGCCCTTAACGTAGATTGCATAGTCGACATTGGGGTGTTGTGGGTGTAGGCGAATAAAACGCTCAGCGGAGGCGATACTTGAGCTATAATCACTGGACATAAACTGAGCATAGATTAACTCTAATTGTGATTGTTCAGCATATTTACCAAAGGGGAACTGCGACTCTAAAAGCTGTAAATTGCCTATGGCTAGCTGCCAGTTTTTCGCTTTTAGACTCTTCTGAATTTTGTCGTAAAACTCGCGCTCTGTATAACCGCTTTCTTGGTTTTCAGTGGATTCTTCATCGTTAAATCCCATCCAAGAGCAGTTAACTAATAAAGCTATGGAAAAAATCAAACCAATACGCATTTTGTTTTTCATGTAATATTCCCTACAAGAGGAGTTTGCTGACATAAATCTGAGGCTGAGTATTTAAACACAGAGCTCCGAGCAAGCCAATCTGCTTTAACTTTATAAGACTGATTAAAGGGGATTAAAGTTCAGTCGAAAGGCTGCCAGATAGCTATTTTTGTATAACTAAACCTAGAACAGATAACAATGGAACAGCCCAGAACTAAAATGATCGATACTGCAGATGAGATTTCAAGCCTAATTAATAAACAGGCTGAGGTTCCATTGGATTATTGTGGTCGCCGCTTAGATCAGGTGGCATCAGAATTATTTTCTGAGTTTTCACGCTCAAGATTGCAGCAGTGGATCAAACAAGGTCAGCTAACAGTTGATGGGGCTCAATGGTTAGCAAAACGCAAGGTGCTGGGTGGAGAGCAACTTGTTATCAGTGCATCCATTGTATCTGAGGGTGAATGGGTGGCAGAGGATATACCACTCAATATAGTTTTCGAAGATGATCATCTGCTGGTATTGGATAAGACGGCAAATTTTGTTGTTCATCCAGCAGCGGGTAATTACAGCGGAACGGTGCTTAATGCGCTTTTATTTCATTGTCCTGCTCTGAGCTTGGTGCCTCGCGCGGGAATAGTTCACCGTCTTGATAAAGATACCACCGGCTTGATGGTGGTTGCTAAAACACTTGAAGCGCATACCGATTTGGTGGCACAGTTACAGGCACGAACGGTCAAGCGCGTGTATCAGGCAGTGGTTAATGGTCTGGTTACGGGTAGTGGCATAGTGGATCAGCCGATTGGGCGGCATCCGCGCCAAAGAATAAAGATGGCTGTGGTTTCTGATGGTAAAGAAGCGCGCACACATTATTCTGTGTTAGAGCGCTTTCAGGGGCATAGCCATTTGCAACTTAAGTTAGACACAGGGCGCACCCACCAAATTAGAGTGCATATGGCACATCTTGGTTATTCGCTGGTAGGGGACAGCCTCTATGCAGGTCGCTTTAAAATACACAAAGGTGCATCTTCTGATTTGATAGACTATTTGCGTAACTTTGGACGCCAAGCGCTTCACGCTGCAGAATTAGCCCTGATTCATCCCGCTACAGGGCAGGAAGTCAGCTGGTCGTCAGAACTTCCAGAGGATTTTCAATTGCTTCTTGAGCAACTAGGCAATGAACAAAACCACATTTGATTATCTTATTCCCGAGTGGCCGGCACCTGATAATGTTCAGGCGATTATTACATTGCGCTCCAGGGGGGGTAGCGGTAACCCCTTTGAATACTTTAATTTGGCCACTCATGTAGGTGATGAGGCCAGCCAAGTTGAGGCAAATCGCATGCTGCTTGTTCAGCAATTGGGGCTCGAGTCACAGCCCCTGTGGTTGAATCAAGTTCATGGCACCAAGGTTGTGGATCGCTGCCTAAGTGACTGTTTACCTGATGCTGATGGTTGTTTCAGTGATGTTAAAAATTCCCCCTGTGCTGTTTTAACCGCGGATTGTTTGCCAGTATTGTTGTGTAATCAGCAGGGAACCAAAGTAGCTGCAGTTCATGCTGGTTGGCGCGGTCTTTGTGCTGGCATTATTCGCAATGCACTGAAAAAATTTGATAATACTGACTCTATCCTTGCCTATCTTGGTCCGGCAATAAGTGCTACACACTTTGAGGTGGGCTCCGAGGTTCTTAATCAGTTTTTGACAAATGCTGTTAGTGCTGAGCATAGAGCAGGGATTGAAAAAGCATTTTTACCTTGCGCTAGCGACCACTATTTTGCCGATTTATATGCACTGGCGAGGGCAGAATTACAGCAAAATAATGTAAACCATATTTTTGGCGGTGACTTTTGCAGCTATGGTCAGCCTGAACAATTCTATTCCTATCGAAGGGATAAGCATTGCGGACGAAATGCCTCTTTGATATGGCTAAAATCATAGTTTAGTTAGCACAATGGTTGGATTGGTGAAATTGCCACTATTAATGCTTGCTAAGCGCACGTTGTTCCATTAGAATTGCCGCCCTTTAAAGC
>JBMZEV010000079.1:0-3788 GCA_049615065.1 Porticoccaceae bacterium
ATGTCAAGGTGGTGCTCTAACCAGCTGAGCTACGGTCGTACAACATACTGGAGGGCATTATACTGAAAAAGTGCAATGAATCATTAAAAATGCACAATATTTTTTCACTTAACCCTAGTGTACCAAAACCCCTGAAGAAGTAACCTTTTCCTTCTTTAAGCTAGCATAACTGGATGCAAAGTGTTCAGACCAGTGCAGTTTATTTAAATAGTCCATAACCAATTTTTGATTAACCTATGATAGTGCCAATTCTCGATCAAATCTCTCTACCGCCAAACCCATAACCTCGTAGGCTTCCTCTTTATAACCCAAGTTATTAAATGCATCGGCAAGCAATTGGGTTGAAGCATAAAACCATTCATAGGCCACTGCCGCATCTATGTCTTTATTAGTCACCAAAATTTCCGCAATTTCAAAGGCACAGCCAGCATGCGGTATAGCCTCTATCCATAAGCCCTGCTCATTAAAGAACTGTGCGGTATCATAGCCCTCTTGCCAGAATCGAATAGCCTTGGTGATATTTGTATTTAACTCCTGACGATGAGCATCGCAGAGAAAAGAAAATTTCATCGGTAGTTTTCCTTAGATTTAAAAATACACAGAGCAAACCGTTAAATACAGTGCCCTATTAAAACGTTATGGGGATACTACTTGATTTATTTCTTAATGTAAATGATAATCATTATCGTTTACAGAATTAGAGGTTAACATGAATCAGTATATGCCAAAGCAACAACAAAGATTTTTCTCCCTAGCTATGATCACCAAGATTATTTTTAGGGTATCTATCTTCTGCTTGCTAATGTGGCTGTATGCTTACAGCTGGGAAATAATTTACCGTTAATTTAGCGACTATGATGCCAGGCTTTTTTCGCGCAATTTACCCAGTAGATCACGGGTATTGGCGGCCTCTTCAAATTCTAAGTTTCGAGCATGCTGATACATCTTTTCCTCCAAGCGTTTTATCTCTTTAGCCATGCTTTCATAGGATTGATCAGTATTGATCGCATAGTTTGCAGATTCCTCAGCGACCTTTCTAGCGCGTTTATTGTGCCCCACTGCGGCATGAGCACCCTCCATAATATCCGCAACTTCCTTTTTAATGCTCTGGGGTGTGATGCCATGCTTTTCATTATGAGCTACCTGTAAACTGCGCCGGCGTTCGGTTTCATCCATGGCGCGCTGCATCGATCCTGTTACCTTGTCGGCATATAGGATAGCCTTACCCTCAAGGTTGCGCGCTGCCCTACCAATGGTTTGAATCAGCGACTGCTCCGAGCGTAAAAAGCCTTCTTTGTCCGCATCTAAAATAGCGACCAAGGAAACCTCGGGCATATCCAGGCCCTCTCGAAGCAAATTAATACCTACCAACACATCAAATTCACCCAACCTCAGGTCTCGAATAATCTCCACACGCTCCACAGTATCAATATCCGAATGCAGATAGCGCACTCTTACACCATGTTCATCGAGATAATCGGTTAAGTCCTCTGCCATACGCTTGGTAAGAACAGTAATTAAAATACGTTCGTTATTTTTGGTTCTTTGGTTGATTTCCGAAAGCACGTCATCTACCTGAGTTAGCGCTGAACGAACTTCAATTTTGGGGTCTAGCAAACCAGTGGGTCTAACTACCTGCTCAACCACCTGCCCCTGATTGGCTTCTTCATAGCGACTTGGGGTGGCAGAGACAAATATCATTTGCGGTGCTATGCCCTCCCACTCATCAAAGCGCAATGGACGGTTATCCAGTGCTGAGGGGAGCCTAAAGCCATATTCTACTAATGTTTCCTTGCGAGAGCGGTCACCTTTGTACATAGCACCTAACTGCGGTACGGTGACATGAGACTCATCAATCACTAATAAGGCATTATCTGGTAGGTAATTAAATAATGTCGGCGGTGGCTCGCCCGGAGCAACCCCTGAGAGGTAACGGGAATAGTTTTCGATACCATTGCAGTAACCTAACTCGCGCATCATTTCAGTGTCGTAGCGAACCCGCTCTTGCAAGCGCTGAGCTTCTACTAATTTATCGTTATTGCGCAAATGCTCTAAACGCTCCTTTAATTCATCTTCAATCTTATCGACCGCCACTAGGATCTGCTCACGCGGTGTTACGTAGTGCGTTTTAGGGTATATAGTAAATCTTGGAACGGTGCGCAGAACTTCACCGGTTAGGGGGTCGAAAAGGCAAATTTCTTCGACTTCATCATCAAAAAGTTGAATTCGCACCGCCTCGTAATCGGAATCTGCCGGATAAACATCAATTACATCGCCTCTAACGCGATAAGAGGCGCGATCGAAGTCAATGTCGTTGCGTTTGTACTGAAGCTCGGCTAAACGCCTTAAAACCGCTCTCTGATCAATCTGTTCACCGCGAGAGATATGCAATACCATCTTTAAATAGGAGCTGGGGTCACCCAAGCCGTATATAGAGGATACTGTCGCCACCACAATCACATCCTGACGTTCCATTAACGATTTAGTCGCTGATAAGCGCATTTGCTCAATATGGGAATTGACTGAAGCATCTTTTTCAATAAAGGTATCAGAGGATGGCACATAGGCCTCTGGCTGGTAATAGTCATAGTAGGAAACGAAATATTCAACCGCATTATTGGGAAAAAAGCCCTTAAACTCGCCATAGAGTTGAGCGGCAAGGGTTTTATTATGAGCTAAAACAATGGTTGGCCGTTGAACCTGCTCAATCACATTGGCAATACTGAAGGTTTTACCAGATCCAGTGACACCTAGCAGTGTCTGAGATGCCAAACCGTTCTCCAAACCCTCAACCATGCCGCTAATGGCATTGGGCTGATCACCTGCTGGTTTGTATTTACTCTCTACTTTAAACGGTTTAATTGGGCGTATTTTTTTCGAGCTCAACAAGATTGTTTATCCACGTTATTCGAGGCACATAATTCGCCAAAGAAGTTATTATTTTTTTCCTCAAGGCTAGCAATCAATGCACCAACCCCCTGCTTCTCGAGTATTTTTTTAAATTGATGCTTCTTAACCGCCACATAGGTAATGCCCTTAAAGCGGACATCCACAGCTTTCCATACTCCCGAATTACTACGCTTGGCAAGAAAATCTAGATTCAGATCTGGCAGAATCTGGGATTCCATCATTATCTGCACCCAACCCATCTTACCCGAATCGCTAATGGCCACATCAACCAAGTGAAATTTCTGACCACTGTAAAAACCAATGCCCTCAAAAGCATAGCGAACTAATGTTTTATCCACTGCAGCTACTAGTTTATGCTGAGTTTTTTCCGTTAAAGCGTTAAAACTTTTACTACCTATCAGCGCCTTAGCTGTAGAGCTGGAATCCCAATACGGACGAACATGTTTGTCGAGAAAAGCTTGGAAGGCTTTAGGGTCTTTTTTAAACTTTTCTTGCTGACTTAGTAACTGCCTGCTAACCGAAGTAATAATAGGCTCAAACTGCAGGCGTAAAGAATCTTTTGCAACGACTTCATCGCCCTGTACCACAGGCATAAAAAGGCATATTAGAACAAAAATAGACAAGCGTTGAGATTTTAAGAATGTGTATAGCACCAGTTAATTCCATAATTAAACAAAACAATAAACCAGTATACATTGTCTGGCATTTTTTTACTGAGGCGTTAAATCTAAGCGTGGGCAATTTCAACAAAATGTAACTTCAAAAACATTGTAAACAAATATCCGAAAGGTAAACCTGATATTTCCTGTAGGAAACTGTTGACTCACCTACTCGAGATGCCTAAAATGCCCCGCTCAACAAGAAACACCATTCCGCCT
>JBMZEV010000080.1:0-3667 GCA_049615065.1 Porticoccaceae bacterium
ATGAGTTTGTCTTTTTCGCGGGGCGTTAGTTCCATTGTCAGTACTTTACTTAGGTGTCCCAAATGCGTGGTACACACGCTGGTCGTTGTAGCCACTCGGTTCGAAGTTGCGACCAAAGGCTAATAAAATTTTCTAGTATGGGTTCAATATGATCGCCCAATACTCTAATAACCAAGACCTCATCAACCAATGTCATGCCAATAAGGTCTTTGTAGGGATAATCTAGCAATAACTGTTCCAACTTTTGTTTTTGTGCTTCAGAAAATGGTGCTGCAATAAGACTGGCCTGCATGGCTTTGTCGCGAAGGCCGCACGAGGACTGAGCTAGTGAGTCACCATCGGTATTGAGTTGCTCTACCAATCTAAGTTCACCATTGATGTTAATTTGCGTACAACTTTTAATCGCACCTTGATTGAAACCTTCATTGTTGGCGGGGCGGCCAAAACAGTGCATTTCCCAGCCGATAAATTTGCCTTCTGGCTCAATGTTAATTTGGGTGTTTAACTGCGAACAGGCGCCAGTAAAAAATATATTTTGTTGCGGCAGCCATTCGACTATCGCATCCTTTTTAATATTAATGCGCAGTGTTTGGATGCTTTCCAGGTCATTCTTAGAGCGGTAAAATTTTGTCGCACCGGGCGTTGTTATTAAACAGTGGCCACTGGTATCTGCATTAATCTCAATATCTAGTATATCGCCGCCGACAACACCGCCTGGGGGGTGAAGAATATAGCTATGACATATATCGCCCTCAGGATAAAACGGACGCTGTACGGTAAGAGGGCCTTTTTGAGACTTTTTTACAAGACAGGTTTTTTCCCCTTTGAGTTGATAATCTAATCTAAGATCAGCATGCCAGCCAGTTCTTTGACTCTCGGGATTGTTCGAATTTTGCATAGAAAAAATTACTAGAAAAATTAAATAGAGATATTAAGCCTACCATTAGAAATTGCTAGTGAAAATGAAATTTAAAAAATAAAAAATAGCCCATTAATTGGCACAAAGATGGTGCAAAAATATATAAAATTGCACCACTGAAGATCGAATTGCCATCAAAAAAGCCGAGACTTTGATCTCGGCTTTTTTGATGCTAACCTTGGTTGCAGTTAAGCAACACTTGGCGCGTTTTATGCAACAAAAACACTACCACGATACGTGTGTTCGCAAGGCTTATGTGACTCTTTTGGTAAAGACGTATAGCTAGAGCCGCGATAAGTTTTAGATAAACTGCGTCGCTTGCTAGTAGATGAGATTGATTTACGTACCTGTGTTGCACCACGGTAAACGATTGAGTTTCTTGAGTTGTTCATAACACTTCTCCTGTGAGCTTTTTGGTTTGCTCTGAAATTAGGAATAAGCGGTCTTTTGACGCATGATCAATGCGAGGCAGTTAAAGCATGCCTTTGCTATTTGTAAATATAAACGAGGTTTGATAATTGGTCAATCATTTTGTTCTAAAAAAATTATTCACATCTGATGAAATTAGTCATGTAATTGAGATGTTTGGCTTTAGGCGCATGACTAAAGAAGAATTTGAGGCTGCTCTTCAAAAGGCTTTCTCTGACTATGTTCTATTGTCTTTATCAGAACTTGGTGGTGAGACTGAGGACCATAAACGACTCTATATAGAAGCTCAATTTCATTTGCAGAAATCCATGAAATTACTTGAGGGTCTGCCTCACCCTGCGGGTAAGATGGCCTATCGTATTTCAAGTATGAACGATACTCTGAGTAAGCTTATAGAAGGTCGAGGTGATTTTTCAGCAGAGCGTGCTACACGATTTGTAGAAAAAAACTTAGTTAGGCAGCTAAGAGAAATTTGGATGGCTAATACGGCAACACCATTTCACACTGGCAGTGATAATTCTGGACGCAATCCAAGGGATTTCTTACTTTGCTGTTTTTCAGCGGCAGCAAAACAATACCCTGAAATAAGCTGGTTTGACTCAGTTGATGAAAGGTTTGCAGATCAATTGATAAAAATAATTAAACGCTAGAAAGGGATGCTGACAGTAGATAAGCTACTGTCAGCATCTATTTGAGGCTAGTGACTAATCATCCAGGGGCGCATTGATGGAAACATTTTATTGCCGTCGGCTGTGTAGAAAAGATTACTTTTCTTTTTACTGCTGCAGCCACAGGTTGATGAATGTTCATGATCATTTTGCCGTCTATCTAGGGTAGATATCACCGGCTGATGTTGTGCTTTCTCATTGCGTTCCATAGCGACACGCTGTTCTTTTAGCATGGTCGCTATATGAGGTGGCACCGCAATTACTCTAGGGCATACTGACCCGCACTGAGGACACTTAACCGGCTTTTCCATATCAGCAATAGTAGCCAATTCAGAGAACACACCGTGTTCTTTACATTTATAGTCGTAAAGTGGCATAAATATTTCTCCTTGCTACACGATATCAGGTGCTTTAGGGATATCCTTCCCTTGATTATCGACACCTTTGCTCGGGCCATCAGCACCAGGCTGGATATCAAAATCAAAGACATCTGTCGGCAGCCATAGCGTTGCACAGGCATTTGGTATATCAACTACACCACTAATATGACCCTGAACTGGGGCGCAACCAAGAATTGCATAAGCCTGTGCTTCGGTATAGCCAAACTTAGTCATATAGTTAATAGCATTGAGACAGGCTTGACGATAGGCAACATGCACATCGAGGTAGTGCTGTTTGCCACCCTCATCAACAGAGATGCCCTCGAAGATTAGATAATCATCATATTTAGGTACCATTGGGCTTGGCTTAAAGATTGGATTTTTAATGCCATATTTTGACATACCATCTTTAATCAAATTGACGCGCATATGAATCCAGCCCGCCATTTCAATAGCACCACAGAAGGTAATTTCACCATCGCCTTGGCTAAAGTGTAAGTCACCTACCGAGAGGCCAGCACCGTTTTGATAAACAGGGAAGTAAACCGTTGAGCCACGAGTTAAATCTTTGATATCGCAGTTGCCGCCATGCTCGCGAGGCGGCACGGTTCTCGCTCCTTCGGCTGCCGCTGCATCACGCGCCTCACCAGTCATCTTGCCCATATGAGCTACACGAGCTTCTGGCAATGCGGCTAGTGCGGGAATGCGATCGGGTTCAGTTTCAAATAACTCCTTTTCGCGAGCATTCCACTCGTCCAGCATTTTCTTGTCTGGTAGACAGCCAATAAGCCCTGGGTGCAAACAGCCGGCAAATTCAACGCCAGGTATATGGCGTGACTTGGTGAACATGCCGTTAAAATCCCATATAGATTTTTGTGCATCAGGGAAATGTTCGGTTAAAAAACCACCGCCATTGTTTTTACTAAAGAAGCCGTTAAAGCCCCAATTGGATTCTTCGAAAGCACCTATATCAAGAATTTCCACTTGAAGAAGGTCGCCGGGTTCGGCACCTTCGACTTCAATTGGTCCAGAGAGGAAGTGAACCTGACCTAGATCGACATCTCGCACATCTTCTGCGGAATCATCGTTCTTGATTTGACCACCCGTCCAGTCATAACACTCAACGATAAAATCATCGCCGGGTTTAACTGTGGCCACCATGGGAATATCGGGATGCCAGCGGTTGTGGATATTTTCATTGTCGTAGGGACTTTCATTTAAATCGATTTTGATAATTGTTTCAGCCATAATTTTACTCCTGCAAAATAAAA
>JBMZEV010000081.1:0-3624 GCA_049615065.1 Porticoccaceae bacterium
ATAAAACCTAATCAGTTTCTGTGCTTTTGCTACCGCGCATCTCTGGCCATGCTTGCTTTAGATAGACCACCATTGACCATAAAGCAATACCGGCTGAGGCATAGAGCCCTATATAGCCAACGACTGCAAAACCACCAGAATTGGTGCCGGCTAAAAGTAGAAATACTATAGCCGCCATTTGTACCCATGTTTTTACCTTACCTAGCATAGACACCGCGACTTCTTCACGCAGTCCTCGCTCAGCCATCCACTCACGCAATGCCGAAATAACCACCTCGCGACCAATAATCACTAGGGTTGGCAGGGCAAACCAAATACTCGAATGCACCTCTAGCAAGATAATAAGAGCCACCACCACAATTAATTTATCTGCTACAGGGTCTAAAAAAGCACCAAAGGGCGTTTCAAGACTCATCTTTCTTGCTAGATAGCCATCCACCCAATCAGTCAGTGCAGCCAAACCAAATATGGCCGCCGATGCAATATGACTCCAACCCCATGGCAAATAATACAAAATAACAAACACCGGAATCATGCCGATACGCAGCAATGTGATTTGATTGGGAATATTCCACATGATGAAAAGTTTCTCTTAATTCTTAAATTTAATACATTAATTAAACAACTTACTCATTGTAGAGCGCGCTGTAAATAGCTTCGGCTACCTTTTTACTAATATTGGGCACTTTTGCTAGGTCGGCAACACTGGCTTTTTTAACTTCTGTAATACCACCAAAGTGTTTAAGTAAGTCTCTGCGTCGCTTTGGTCCCACTCCAGGAATACCCTCAAGGGGGGATGTGCGACGCTTTTTATCTCGCCGCTGTTTGTGCCCAGTAATAGCAAATCTATGAGCTTCATCGCGAATTTGCTGCAATAGGTGTAGTGCTGACGTCTGCGGCTTAGCAATCACACGATTATCTTGATCCGCCAAAATTAAGGTCTCTAAGCCCGGCTTGCGCGTTGTTCCTTTAGCAATACCCAGCAACAGCACCCCCACTACCCCCAAATCATTAAGAATCTCTTTTACAATACCAAGCTGACCCTTACCGCCATCAATAACCAAAATATCTGGTAGCTTTGCCTCACCCTTCATTAAACGAGTAAAACGACGGCGAACCGCCTGCTCCATTGCGGCATAGTCATCACCCTGAGTAATGCCGTCAATATTAAACTTGCGATAATCGCTTTTCAACGGACCATTGCTATCAAACACCACACAACTAGCGACTGTTGCCTCGCCGCTACTATGGCTGATATCGAAACATTCCAAACGCTGGGGTGTCTCATCGAGCTCAAGGGTTTCACGCAACGATTCAAAACGCTGTTCCTGAGTTTTTTTCGAAGCCAATTTAGCGGATAAATTTTGCTCGGCTGTGCGCAATGCCAATTCCAACCACTTTGATCGCACCCCACGAACAGAGTGGCGAACCTCAATAGATCGGCCTATCTGTTGCTTGATTGCCTCAACAATCACATCAACATCGGCAATTTTATGGCTAATAACAATTTCCTTTGGCAAGTCAGGACCAGAGCCACCCTCCAGATACAGTAGTGGCAAAAAATCACTCAGCAATTCATCCGGACTATTTACCAATCGCGATTTAGGGTAATAACTGCGGCTACCCAAAATTCGCCCCTGCCTTATATAGAGGATATGCACGCAGACCATGCCATCAATGACTGCGGCTGCCACTACATCAATAACCCCTCTACCCTTTTCAATCACCTGCTGCGACTGAATCTGGCGCAGAGCAGAAATTTGATCCCTGTGTTCAGCGGCTTTTTCGAAGTTGAGCTCTGCCGATGCATTCTCCATATCAACTTCCAGATGTTTTAAAATCTTATCCGCCTTACCATCTAAGTATAGTCGTGTTTTCTCAACATCTGCGGCATAGTCTTCAGCACTCACCAAATCAACACAGGGTGCTGTACAGCGTTTAATCTGGTATTGCAGGCAAGGTCTTGAGCGGTTTTTAAAGAACACATCCTCGCACTGACGAACCTTAAATACTTTTTGTAAAAAACCCATACTATCGCGAACAGCTTGGACACTAGGGAATGGACCAAAATAACTACCCTTGGCTTTTTTAGGCCCACGGTGAAAGGCTAATCGCGGCCATTGATCGCGATCGGATAAAAAGATATAGGGATAGCTTTTATCATCTCGCATCAGGATATTAAACGGCGGGCGATACTGCTTAATCAGATTGTGCTCAAGAATTAGCGCCTCAGTTTCAGTTTCGGTAACTGTCACTTCAATATCGGCAATGCGCTTAACCAAGGCTTGAGTCTTTAGACTTAATCCCGATGCGCGAAAATAACTACTGACCCGATTTTTCAGTTTTTTGGCTTTACCCACATACAGTACAGCCCCCTCAGCATCCAGCATTTGATAGATGCCAGGGCGCTGAGTTAAAGATTTTAAAAACGATTGGGAATCAAAAGCCATGACCGATTGTAACGGTTTTTAATAATAATTGGATCAAGGATAATTAGGTTATACAAAAGCCAATGATAAAACATGCTAATATCAGCCTGGTTAAATGCCACTAACAGGATAGACATGCCATGGAAAAGCACTATATTAAAGCCCAACAATTGCTCGAAGACTCCTTCAACCTCGCATGAAAAATATATGAAAGCGGTTATAGACCCAACTATATTGTCGGCGTGTGGCGAGGCGGCGCACCCATAGGTATTGCCGTGCAAGAGTTTCTCGATGTACTCGGCGTAGAATCAGATCATATCGCCATTCGAACATCATCCTACACCGGTATAGGTCAACGCAGTAAACAGGTTAAGGTACATGGACTAAGCTATATTATTCGCCAATTAGAATCCGAGGATTCATTATTAATCGTCGATGACGTTCACGACACTGGTCTATCCATCCAACAAGCAATAAAAGACCTTACTAAAGCCTGTAAGAAGAACACCCCACAAATTCGCGTGGTAACCCCCTACTTCAAACCAAATAATAATAAAACTGATAGTACACCCGACTACTATATTCACGAGACCGACGATTGGTTAGTGTTTCCCCATGAACTGCATGGCCTAAGTGCCGATGAAATCAGGCAGTATAAGCCTGAGCTTGCCCAACTAATTGAAAAAATGGCGCCGATAATTGCGAAGAAGTGATGAATAATTTACAGCCTTCAAATAGGGTTTGGAGATGAAAATTGCTTTAGATTGAAGACATGCACCTATTAATTAACATCACCAAACTCTGAAAACTAATATAAAATACCCACCTAATAACAGAAAGCCTTGAATCGTATGCTAATCAATCGAAAATTCTGCGTTGCCCCGATGATGGACTGGACCGATCGCCACTGTCGCTATTTTTTGCGTCTTATCAGTGAGCATGCGGTGCTTTATACCGAGATGATTACCACGGGTGCAATTATCTATGGCGATACCCATCGTCATTTGCACATGAATGAGGCGGAGCAGCCGGTGGCGTTGCAGTTGGGTGGCAGTGATCCTGCGGATCTGGCGAAGGCGTGCAAAATTGCCAGTGATTACCCTTATAATGAAATTAATCTTAATTGCGGTTGCCCCAGCGATCGGGTGCAGAATGGGATGTTTGGCGCGATTATGATGAAGCATGCGCAGACCAC
>JBMZEV010000082.1:0-3548 GCA_049615065.1 Porticoccaceae bacterium
GCACCTTTTTGGTTCGTTCCGGAATTTTAACCTCAGTGCATGCCTTTGCCTCTGACCCAGAGCGCGGTGTTTTTATGCTGATGTTTTTGGCGCTTGTGGTTGGTGGGTCTCTAATGCTCTTCGCCCTGCGAGGGCCAGCGATGCAGAAGGTAGCAGCCTACAGCGGCTGGTCTAGAGAAGTAATGCTGCTAATCAATAATGTGATTCTGGTTAGCGCAATGGTTATGATTTTAATTGGTACATTGTATCCCCTAGTCGCCGATGTCCTTGAGCTGGGCAAGATTTCGGTGGGACCACCGTATTTTAATTTCTTTTTTGTACCTCTGACGTTTGGTTTAGTTGTGGCGCTAGGTATTGCGGTATTTACTAAATGGAAAACCACCGAGCTAAGATTAATACTAGGCAAGACTCCTGTTCCTCTCCTTATTGCAATGATAGGCGCAGGTGTTCTGCCATTTTATTTAACAGACGATTATAGCTACTCAATCACTGCGGGATTAACACTCTTTATGACTCTGTGGTTAGTTGCCACTATTGCCAAAGATCTAAGCGAAAAAATTGGCATCAATATCAAGCGTATAGCTAAATTAAGCTATAGCTATTTGGGTATGCAATTAGCTCATACTGGGCTTGCTATTTGTATATTAGGTGTCGGCTTAAGCTCGGCATATGATCAGACTCGAGAGTTAAGAATGGTCCCTGGAGATAGTGCTGTAGTCGCTGGATATGAATTTAATTTTTCTGCTGTAAATTCTGTTGCTGGGCCAAATTACAATGCCTTTCAGGCAAAGATTAAGGTAACAAAAGACAGATATTTAGTCGCTAATTTATTCCCTGAAAAACGCCATTACAATGCCGGAGGTCAGGTCATGACTGAGGCGGCAATAGACCCTGCATTATCCCGTGATATCTATGTATCTCTTGGCGAGCCGCTAGGCGATGGTGCATGGGCATTAAGTCTGCAGGTTAAACCTTTTGTCCGCTGTATTTGGTTAGGGGGTATTTTAATTGCTATTGGTGGCTTGTTGGCGGCTACAGATCGCCGATATCGTCGCCGAAAATCGGCAAATAATGAGGTTGCGGCATGAATCGTATCGCATTATTTATACCGCTAGTGGTTTTTGCTGTACTAAGCTTGTTTCTATTCAAAGGTTTAGATAGAGATCCAACAGAGTTGCCGTCGGCACTGGTGGGTGAGCCATTTCCCGCTTTTGTTTTGCCGTCGCTGTCTAATAAGAAAAAATTGCTTTCTGAGCGCGATCTTAATTCCAAAGTGGCATTAGTTAATGTCTGGGCTACATGGTGCTTTGCCTGTCGTATTGAGCATCCCATGCTTAACCAATTAGCCGCTGAGGGAGTGCGTATTATTGGCCTTAATTACAAGGATCAAAATGATAAGGCATTGCAGTGGCTTGAGCAGCGGGGCAATCCCTACCAGTTTAATATTGTCGATGCAGAGGGCAGTTTAGGCTTTGATTTGGGCGTCACTGGCGCGCCAGAGACCTATCTAATTGATGCCCAGGGAATAATTCGCTATCGCCGAGTAGGGGTGGTGGATCAAAGAATTTGGGATGATGAAATCAGCAGCCTATATCAGCAGTTAGTGGGTGAGGCAAACTAATGTCAATAAACCTATTGAAAGTTTTACTGATAGCAGCACTGTTGCTTATGCCATTGGCTCCATTTAGTCAGCAAGCCAAAGTGTGGGCGACAAGTGAAGTAGTGCAGTTTTCCGATCCGCTATTGCGAGATCGCTACTATCAACTAGTCCAAGAGTTGCGTTGCCCAAAATGTCAGAATCAAAATTTAGCCGATTCTAATGCGCCAATTTCTAAGGATATGAAAGCGCAAATTCACACTATGCTAGAAGCACAAAATACCGATGATCAGATTAAACAGCATTTGGTTTCGCGCTATTCAGAGTTTGTACTCTATCGTCCGGAGGTCAATACGAATACATGGTTTTTATGGTTTGCACCCCTGTGTTTTGTAGTTCTTGGAGGATTAATTGTGTGGCGCTATGCATTTTCTCGAAATCGAATCAAACAACCCATCACAAACACAGCAGAACTAAGCGAGAGTCAGCAACAACAGCTATCAAAGCTATTGGGTGAGGACTCTGAGTCATGATGCTATGGTTACTGATCGCAGGTCTTTTAGTACTTGCTTCGATTTTTTTAATTATCCCCTTTGTAAAAGCAGAGCATTCTGCTGAGGGCGAGGTTTTACAAGCCAATGTTCAGATTTTTCGCGACCAGCAGCATCAATTAGACGCACAATTAGAGCAAAAGCAAATCAGTCAGGCGCAGTATCAGCAGCTATTAGCGGAAGCAAAACAACTGTTATTAAGTAACACTGGCGAACAAACAACTGAACAAGCTACATCCTCAGAGCGCAGGCAAGCTAAGGGGTTATTGCCAGTCTTGATTATAATGGTTCCATGCTTCTGTTTTGCGGTATATCACTCTATAGGTGCTTCTGCCGACCAGCGAATTATTCAGTTAATTCAGCAGGCATCAGAGTCTAGCGATAAGCTGCAAGTAGTAGAGCTGCAGACTAAGCTTTATAAGGCGATAGAAAAAAGAGCACAGCAGCGCCCCGATAATATCTACTATTGGATTTTGCTAGCCAAAAGAGCTATTCAGCAAAATGATTTAGCGGGTGCCAAATATAATTACTCTCAAGCCATTAAGCTAAGCCCTGATGATGGCTATTTGCTAGGTCAGTACGCAGAAATACTCTTTATGCTGGCCAACAGTCAGTTTACCGATGAGGTTTTACTAGCCTTAGACAAGGCATTTGCCATTGATTCATCCAATCCCACGGTACTGGGTTTAAAAGGCATTCAGTCTTTTGAAAATCAGCAATGGCAGTTGGCCATTACCTACTGGCAAGAAGCACAGAGGCAAATGGATCAAACTTCCGCTACCGCCAATGCGCTCAAAGCAGGAATTGCTCGGGCGCAAAAACGCTTGGGTATTCAGCGCGATCAGGCGGTAGTATCACCCCAGGTTGAGATTGCCGTTAGTATCGATCAATCAATAGCTTTTAATCCAGAGCAAAGCGTCTTTGTTGCCTTGGTTGCAACCTCTGGTGCACCCATGCCATTGGCGGCAAGAAAACTCAGAGCAGGGGACCTACCTATCACCATTACTTTAAGTAATGCCGATGCGGTTATGGCGGGTTATAACCTGTCTAGTGCCTCTGAGGTTAAAGCTGTGGCTAGGTTATCTCAATCAGGTTCGGCAACACCTGAAGTTGGCGATTGGGAAGATTCTGTAAATCCTATAAATTTAAGCACTGATAACCGCTCAATTAGCCTTCAAATATCCCGTCAAATAGTCACAGATTAAAGCGGGAGAATAGCCGTGATTTTGAGCTTTTTTTAGCACATATAAATTTGTTTAAATATTTCTCAGATAAAATTGGATTAATGGTTTTGCCATCCGCATATACTGTGTAGAATACCGTTTAGCCATTTGAAATGGCGAAAAAAATTGACCAAAAAAAACGACCTATAAATGCGGCTTAAATCAATAAAATTAGCT
>JBMZEV010000083.1:0-3543 GCA_049615065.1 Porticoccaceae bacterium
AAGCCAATAAAAAATTTACCACTATTAACACTAGATTGAACATTGAACCGTGCCAACCTTAGTGCCGCACAAGAGGCATACACAAACGCGGCAGCAATTCCCACCTTACCAAGACCAGTCAAACCCCAACCATAGACCACAATAGCTGGCGCAATGCCAAATGAAACCATATCGGAGAGGCTATCGTACTGCACACCAAAATCGCTTTGAGTATTGGTCATACGGGCAACACGACCATCTAAACCATCAAATACCATTGCCACAAAGATAGCGATAGCGGCTATCTCAAAACTACCGCTAAAGCCAGATAAAACCGCATAAAAACCACCAAACAGTGCGCCGGTAGTTAATAGATTTGGCAATAAATAAATACCCTTTCTAGGTCGAGATGAAGAACTGGGTTTAGCTTCTGAAAAACTATCAATTTCAACTATATTTTCAGCATTTTCAGTGTTATTCATGGCAATAAACTCAAAGTAATTGTGCTAATTATAGGATATTCAATCATTAAAAGTGAAACGGCCCAATTAAGGGCCGTTTACTACTAATCAAATTATATTAACTGATTAATTTTTCTCTTTATCGACCAATGCATTCTTAGCAATCCATGGCATCATACCACGTAGCTCAGCACCCACTTTTTCAATCGGGTGAGCTGCATTATTGCGACGATAGGCTGTCATTGATGGGTAGTTTAATGCGCCCTCAGAGATAAACATTTTTGCGTATTCACCATCCTGAATACGCTTAAGCGCATTGCGCATAGCCGCACGCGACTCATCGTTAATAACTTCAGGGCCAGTCACATACTCACCATACTCAGCGTTATTTGAGATCGAGTAGTTCATGTTGGCAATACCACCTTGATACATTAGATCAACGATCAATTTTAGTTCGTGTAGACACTCAAAATATGCCATTTCTGGGGCATAGCCCGCTTCGGTCAATGTTTCAAAACCTGCCTTAACTAGCTCAACAGCACCCCCACAAAGAACCGCCTGCTCACCAAATAGATCGGTTTCAGTTTCGTCTTTGAAGGTAGTTTCAATAATACCTGTTCGACCGCCACCAACACCCGAGGCGTAAGACATTGCCACAGACTTTGCCTTTCCAGAAGCGTCTTGATAAACCGCGACTAAATCAGGAATACCGCCGCCATTAACAAATTCATTGCGCACGGTATGACCAGGCGCTTTTGGCGCAATCATAATAACGTCAAGATCAGCGCGTGGAACGATTTGGTTGTAGTGGATAGCAAAACCATGGGCAAAGGCTAAAGTAGCGCCCTGCTTTAGGTTAGGCTCAACTTCGTCGCGGTAAAGTTGCGACTGAAATTCATCCGGCGTTAGTACCATCACCAAATCAGCACCAGCTACTGCGCTGGGAACATCTTTCACTTTTAAGCCCGCGGCTTCTGCTTTGGCTGCAGAAGATGAACCATTTCGCAGACCTACAGTTACATCAACTCCCGAATCTTTCAGGTTGTTGGCGTGTGCATGACCCTGTGAGCCATAGCCAATAATGGATACTTTCATTCCTTTGATAATTGAAAGATCACAGTCTTTATCATAATAAACTTGCATTGATTTCACCTAGTTAATAGTTATACACGTAAAAATTTATCGCCACGAGAAATGCCAGAAACACCACTACGTACGACTTCCATGATACCGATTTCTCTTACGGCATCGATAAATGCATCTAATTTATCACTGTCACCAGTGAGCTGCACCGTATAGGTCGAAGCTGTTACATCAACAACATGACCTCTAAAAATCTCCACACAGCTCTTTAATTCAGCGCGGATCTCAGGATCTGATGCTTTTAATTTTACAAGCATGAGTTCGCGCTCAATATGAGAGCCCACGGTTAAATCGACTACCTTAATGGTATCGATTAATTTGTGGAGTTGCTTAACAATCTGCTCCGCCATCTGATCGTCACCCTGAGTTGTGAGGGTTAATCGCGAAAGCGTATCATCATCGGTCGGCGCAACGGTCAAAGTATCGATATTATACCCTCTTTGAGCGAATAACCCGACTACTCTTGAAAGCGCACCAGATTCATTTTCCAATAGTATTGAAATTATGCGTTTCATTAGCTTTTCTCCGATTTTTTCAAATACAGGTCACCCATTGAACCACCTGGTATTTGCATAGGATATACATGCTCAGATTTATCTACGATGATATCCATAAATACCACGCGATCCTTAAGTGCAAAGCATTCACGTATTTTATCTTCAAGGTCTTCGTATCGAGTCACCCTTATACCCACATGACCATAGGCCTCTGCCAAAGCAACAAAGTCGGGCAGTGAATCCTCGTAAAGGCTCTGCGAGTAGCGGCTACTGTAATTCATATCTTGCCACTGGCGAACCATACCCAGTGCCGAGTTATTAAGATTAATGATCTTAATCGGCAAGTTGTATTGGCTACAGGTAGATAACTCCTGAATACACATCTGTATACTACCTTCACCAGTTACACAGGCAACCTGCGCCTCTGGATAGGCTAGCTGAACACCCATTGCCGCTGGCAATCCAAAGCCCATAGTTCCCAAGCCACCAGAGTTTATCCAGCGACGCGGCTTATCAAACAGATAATACTGGGCAGCAAACATTTGGTGCTGACCCACATCAGAGGTTATAAACGCATCACCCTTAGTTTCTTTATATAGCGCCTTGATAACGTCTTGAGGCTTAATCACATCGCCAGAACTCGGCTCATAACGGTTAGCGGTATAAATACCCTTATCTGCTCGCCATTGATCAATCTTCGCCCACCAATCACTGATAGCTTTTGCATCAGGTTCGATGTCTAAATCATCGGCTATGCTGAGCATTTCGTTAAGCACAGAGGTACAGGTGCCAACAACCGGAATATGCGCATTAATATTCTTGGAGATTGATGTTGGATCCACATCAATATGAATAATTGTCGCATTGGGGCAAAATTTGTCCAAATCATTGGTTACCCGATCATCAAAGCGCGCACCCACAGCAAAAATTACATCTGCCTCATGCATTGCGGTATTAGCTTCATAGGTACCATGCATACCTAACATACCAATAAACTGTCGATCAGTTGCTGGGTAGGCACCTAAACCCATTAGGGTATTGGTTACGGGGTAATTTAAGCGCTGAGCTAATTCAACCAACTGCTCTGAGGCATTATCTATAATAACCCCACCACCAGAGTAAATAACTGGTTTTTTAGCTGCCAATAGGGTTTTAACCGCACGCTTAACCTGCCCGCGATGGCCTTTATTAGTTGGCTGATATGAGCGCATCTTAACTGACGATGGCCACTCATAGGGCACCTTATAATTGGGATCAGTAACATCCTTAGGAATATCAACAACCACCGGGCCGGGTCTACCCGTTGAAGCAATATAGTATGCCTTAGCTATGGTTTCGGCTATATCCTCTGCTCTTGTAACCAAGAAACTGTGTTTTACGATGGGGCGAGAAACACCCACCATATCAGTTTCCTGAAAGGCATCTTGACCAATTTTAATTTTTGGAACCTGACCAGAAATAAC
>JBMZEV010000084.1:0-3472 GCA_049615065.1 Porticoccaceae bacterium
GCGAATGGGAGCGTGGCTCATCGGCAAATTTGGCAATGGTTTCACCACCAATTTGAAGCGCAACAGAACAGGCTTCAGTAGATGTATCAACCGCCAGAATTGTGGTCATAAATAAGCCTGTTCTAAAACCCAATTAAAAATAAACCCTGAGTATACCTAACCCAGAGTCTAAGCGCACAGTGATTTAGAAATTATAGATTAGCTTAAGGCGCTGACAATACGCGCCTGAACTGCATCCAACTGACCGAGTCCATCAACCGATTTAAATGCCGGTGCTTGATTATCTGCATTGGCAAGCTCGGTATAAAAAGCTACTAGCGGTTCTGTTTGACTGTGGTAGACCTCAAGACGGTTGCGAATAGTCGCTTCGCGATCATCTTCACGCTGTATAAGCGGCTCACCAGTAACATCATCCTGATCAGCTACTTGCGGCGGATTGTGCTCGACATGATAAACGCGACCACTGCCCTCATGCACACGACGACCGCTGAGACGCGAAACAATTTGATCATCATCAACCGAGATTTCAACCACATAGTCGATAGGAATACCGGCATCTTTTAGCGCCTGCGCCTGAGGAATGGTACGAGGAAAGCCATCTAGCAAAAAGCCATTTACGCAGTCGGCTTGCTGAATACGATCTTCTACTAGGGCAATAATTAGTTCATCCGATACCAGTGCACCAGAATCCATAACATCTTTTACTTTTTTACCCAACTCGCTGCCAGCTTTAATCGCGGCTCGGAGCATATCGCCGGTAGAGACCTGCGGAACAGCGTATTTCTCAGAGATAAACTGTGCCTGAGTTCCTTTTCCAGCGCCGGGGGGACCTAGTAAAATCAATCGCATTAATTGGTTTCCTATAAGCTAAATTATTAAGTGGTAGTTAGTCTTTTTTTTCAAACACATAGCTACCTTTTGTAGAGGGAGTGCACAATACACCGATTGGCCTATGCAAACAAGTCCAGAACAATGTTAAGTGACTGTGGATAATTTACAGGGTTTGTCTATTCAGTTTCCTTGGCTTTGATCCACGCCTGTTCCAGAGAATCGACGGTAAGATTTTTATTATTTTTTAAATCTAACTCAGCATCCATAGATTCAAAACGACGCTTAAATTTATTATTAGTCTTGGCCAGAGCTCGTTCAGGGTCAATGGATAAATGCCGCGCCAAGTTAACACAGGCAAACATCAAATCGCCTAGCTCCTCTTCCTGACGCGCCTTATCGCCGCTATCAACCTCTTGCTGTAACTCGGCAAGTTCTTCATTGACCTTAGCAAATACGCCGTCAATATTTGGCCAATCAAAACCATTATTAGCCGCTCTTTTTTGCAATTTAGTGGCTCGCATTTGTGCCGGTAAGGCATTGGGCACATCGTCTAAAATACCGCTGTTGCCCTTTTTTTGCCGCTCTTCACTCTTAATCGCTTCCCAATTTTGCTTAATTTGTTGCTCATCAATTGAACAACCTGATCGGGTCGATTCAAGGGTACCCTCAGGGAATACATGGGGGTGGCGTTTGACTAATTTTGAAGTGATATGGTTGATCACCGTATCAAAATCAAATTCACCCTGCTCTTCTGCCATCTGGCAGTAGAAAATAATTTGAAATAGTAAATCGCCCAACTCTTCACTCAAATCATTGAGATCGTTGCGTTCAATGGCATCAACTACTTCATACACCTCTTCAACAGTGTAAGAGGCAATAGTGGCGTAGGACTGTTTAATATCCCAAGGACAGCCTGTTTCAGGGTCGCGCAAGCGCGACATTAGATAGCGTAAGTCTTCAATTGAATAGTGCTTAGGCATATAAATAACCTCAGGCAATGATATTAATGCTAGGCAAATAACCCAGAAGATAGATAGCGATCACCACGATCACAGATAATCGCCACAATAACGGCATTTTCTACCTGCTTGCTAATCTCTAGTGCCGCGGCAACAGAGCCACCGGAAGATACACCGGCAAATATACCCTCTTCGCGGGCTAATCTAATCATAGTCTGTTCCGCCGCTGACTGGGATATATCCATCACTGTATCTATATTGGCATCGTCAAAAATGCCTGGCAGATAAGCTTTAGGCCAACGCCTTATACCGGGTATATTGGCGCCATCTTCCGGTTGCAGGCCAACAATCTGAATCTCTGGGTTTTGGGATTTAAGAAAGGCTGAAACGCCCATAATGGTGCCGGTGGTACCCATAGAGCTAACGAAATGGGTAATTTCACCCTGAGTATCGCGCCAGATTTCTGGGCCAGTAGAATTTACATGGGCCATGGGATTATCGGGGTTATTAAACTGATCGAGCACCACACCTTTGCCCTCAGATTGCAGCTTATTGGCTAAATCGCGCGCCCCTTCCATGCCCTCTTCTTGGCTGACTAAAATCAGCTCGGCACCATAGGCAGTCATTGCCCACTTGCGCTCATCAGTGGCATTTTCCGGCATAATTAGGGTGATCTTATAGCCTAGCATGGCCGACGCCATAGCTAAGGCAATACCCGTATTACCACTGGTGGCCTCGACTAAGCGATCACCGGGTTTAATATCACCGCGCAGTTCCGCCTGTTTAATCATATTGATGGCAGGACGGTCTTTAACACTGCCCGCTGGGTTATCGCCCTCGAGCTTGGCAAGAATAGTATTGGATGTTTTTCCGGGTATACGCTGCAATCTCACCAAGCGGCTATTGCCAACTGTTTGATCAATTGTCGGGTATTGCATAGTCTTGCCTCAAATAATATTAGCTATTTAAAAGTGTCTATTGTGCCTTAATTTTTCACTTACCACTGCTATCGGAATGTTATATAACATAATATTTTGGCATATATGGGAATTATTTAGGTAATTGCCACATAGGCTAGAGCATAGTTTTTTTCATCGGAAAGGCTGAGTAAAACTTTAGTGCCACCCAGCTGTTTTAATCGCTCTGCAGCATTTTCTTGCAGTTCAACCTGTGGTGCGCCTTCTGAATTATTGGAAACAATCAAATGCTGAAAGCTAATGCCGCGACCAATGCCGGTGCCCAATGCTTTGGCAATCGCCTCCTTGGCGGCAAAGCGTTTCGCCAAAAAAGCCACTGAATTGCCACGTCCACGGTACTCGGCGATCTCACTTTCGGTAAGGATACGCTGGACAAACTTATCGCCCTGAAGCTCTAATGCATCGGCAATACGTTTAATTTCTACAATATCTGTGCCTATGGCAATGGTCATTTTTTGCTCTTTTATTGGCAATTTAATAGGTGTTGGCGATACAGTTCGCGGCTATTAAGTTGTTTACCATCCAGATAAAAATTAATTACCTGACGGGTTAGTTGCTTGGCTGCCCTCAGCACTGACTGCTGCTCTAATTCACCCTTGCTAAGGGCTATAATATCAGCTCCAGACAAGGCATTGGCATTATCCTTGGCTTGATCCTGCAATAATTTAAGCCCCTGATCGGGAATATAATAATATAAATGCTCAG
>JBMZEV010000085.1:0-3090 GCA_049615065.1 Porticoccaceae bacterium
AGTTTGATGGTAGAGGTAATTTCTCAATGGGTGTAAGTGAGCAGATCATTTTCCCTGAGATTGATTACGAAAAAATTGATAAGTTGCGAGGTCTTGATATTACCATCACGACATCCGCTCGCAATGATGACGAAGGCCGCGCACTTTTGCGTGCCTTTAACTTCCCGCTAAAAGGTTGAGGTAGCAGACCCATGGCAAAAGTATCTATGGTAGAGCGCGAAAAGCGTCGCGCCAAAACAGTTGAGAAATACGCCGCTAAGCGTGCTGAACTTAAAGCAACAATTAGCAATGTAAACGCTTCAGATGAAGAGCGTTGGGAAGCGCAGCAAAAGTTGCAAAAATTGCCCCGCGATGCCAGCCCAGTTCGTCAACGTAATCGTTGTCGCATAACGGGTCGTCCTCACGGAGTTTACAGAAAATTTGGTTTATGCCGAAACAAGCTACGCGAAGGTGCAATGCGTGGTTTTGTTCCCGGACTGCGTAAAGCCAGCTGGTAGTTTGAGGAGCAATATTATATGAGTATGCAAGATCCAATAGCAGATATGTTGACGTGCATTCGCAATGCGCATCATCGTAGTAAGCCAGAAGTTTCAATGCCTTCTTCTAAGCTTAAAGCCTCAGTGGCAAAAGTATTGCAGGACGAAGGCTATATCAACGGCTTTAGTGTTAGTGAAGATGTTAAGCCAATACTAACTGTTGATTTAAAGTATTTTGATGGAAAGCCGGTGATCGAAGAGATTAATAGAACCAGTAAGCCGAGCCTACGTCAGTACAGTGGTAGCAAAAGTCTACCTCAAGTAAGAAGCGGTCTTGGTATTGCTATCATTTCCACTAGTAAGGGTGTGATGACAGATCGAGCTGCAAGAGCTGCCGGAATTGGCGGTGAAATTCTTTGCACAGTATTCTGATAGGAAACAATAATGTCTAGAGTTGCAAATAATCCAGTAGCCTTACCTCAGGGTGTTGAAGTCACATTAAGTGGCTCTGATATTTCTGTTAAAGGCGCAAAAGGAACATTGGCGATGGCCATTAATCCTCAAGTTGAGATTGTGAAGGGTGATAATGTATTAACCTTTGCCGCTCGCTCTGGGGATAACTTTGCACGAGCCATGTCTGGTACTACCAGAGCGCTTGTGAATAATATGGTTGTTGGTGTCACTCAGGGTTTTGAGACCAAGCTTGATTTGGTCGGTGTAGGTTACAGGGCGCAGGTACAAGGTAAGAAATTAAATCTTACACTTGGTTTTTCTCACCCAGTTGTCTATGAATTACCCGAGGGTGTAGCTGCAGAAACGCCAAGTCAGACAGAAGTTCTATTAAAGTCTGCTGACAAGCAAAAATTGGGTCAGGCCGTCGCTGAAATCAGGGCGTTCCGTCCACCAGAGCCATACAAAGGCAAGGGTGTACAGATTTCTGGCGAATATATAAGACGTAAAGAAGCCAAGAAGAAGTAATAGGTTAAAACCATGAGCGATAAGAAAATATCACGTCAGCGTCGAGCAAGACGATCACGAATGAAGATGCGCGAGCAGGGCGTTACGCGTCTATGCATCAACCGTACTCCGCGTCATATTTATGCGCAGGTTATTGCTGAAGGCGGCGCAAAAATTCTCGCCAGTGCATCAACCTTAGATAAGGACCTTAAGTCCGAAGGTACGGGTAATGTAACTGCAGCTGCGGCTGTTGGAAAGCTTGTAGCAGAGCGTGCAGTTGCTGCTGGTGTTAAAGCAGTTGCTTTTGACCGTAGCGGTTTTAAATATCATGGCCGTGTTAAAGCACTGGCAGACGCCGCGCGTGAAGCCGGCCTTGAATTTTAATAGGTAAAAGATATGGCTCTTACAGAACAAAAAGACGCTGCAGCTGAAGGAATGCTAGAAAAGCTGGTACAGGTCAACCGTGTTGCTAAAACTGTTAAAGGTGGACGTATATTCTCTTTCACTGCTTTAACTGTTGTTGGTGATGGTAATGGTAAAGTTGGTTTTGGGCGCGGTAAGGCGCGTGAAGTTCCAGCTGCTATCCAAAAAGCAAATGAAGCTGCTCGTAGAAATATGATTAATGTGGCGCTGAATGGTTCAACCATTCAGTATGCAACCAAAGGCGTGCACTCTGCTTCTAAAATTTATATGCAGCCTGCATCAGAGGGTACTGGTGTAATTGCCGGTGGTGCTATGCGGTCTGTGTTGGAAATTGCGGGTATTCAGAACGTACTATCGAAATGTTACGGTTCTACTAACCCAGTCAATGTTGTTAGAGCAACATTTAATGCTCTTAGAGATATGAAGTCTCCAGACGATGTTGCTGCAAAGCGCGGCAAATCTGTTGAAGAAATTCTGAAATAGTTGGCGCTTTAAAGCGTCTCGGTGATTGGAAGTAGATCATGGCTAAAGCTAAAGTAAAAAAAGTAAAAGTCACTCAAGTTAAGAGTGCAATTGGGCGATTAAAAAATCATCAGGCTTGCCTGAGTGGTTTGGGCTTACGACGTATGCACCACACAGTGGTTGTGGAAGATACGCCGTCTAATCGTGGCATGATCAATAAAGTTAACTATATGTTGCAGGTTGAGGAAGCGTAAGATGCGTCTGAACACCCTAAGCCCGGCTCCGGGTAGAATTAAAGAAGGTAAACGCTGTGGTCGCGGAATTGGTAGCGGTCTTGGTAAAACTGGCGGTCGTGGTCACAAGGGACAAAAGTCTCGAACTGGCGGTTCGGTTCGTCCAGGTTTTGAGGGCGGTCAAATGCCACTTCAAAAGCGCTTGCCTAAATATGGCTTCACATCGCGATTAGCGGCAGTGACTGCGGAAATCCGTTTGTCTGAGCTAAACCTTATCGAAGGTGATGTGGCTGATATGGAAGCCTTACTAAAAGCCAGACTAATCAATAACAATATTAGTCGCGCTAAGGTGATTGTTTCTGGTGAAATTAAAAAAGCAATTACCCTAAAGGGTATTGGTGCTACTAAAGGCGCAGCAGCGGCAATCCTAGCTGCTGGTGGCAAGGTAGAAGAGTAAGTTTTTATGGCCAGAGCAGATGCTGCAACTATGGGTAATTCGAAAGGTTTAGGTGAGCTTTGGGCTCGCTTACGCTTTTTAC
>JBMZEV010000086.1:0-3042 GCA_049615065.1 Porticoccaceae bacterium
TTAATCAATTCATGTCCAAACGAGAAGGTAAAATCTTATCCCTCACAGGAATAGATATTTCACAGCTTAGCCAAGTGCAAATGCAGGAATATTTTAAACGCTGCTTAGATTCTGGCATCCATGGCATAGGCTTTAGTGCCTATCGTGACGGGCAAGAACCCGGTGATCAACTGGATATCCAACAAATAACAGAACGCATGACCATATTAAAGCCTCACACTAGTTGGGTGCGTTCTTTTTCTTGTTGCCTGGGTAATGAGAATGTTCCTATCGTTGCAAAGCAAATGGGACTAAAAACCCTTGTCGGAGCATGGCTAGGTGATAACCTTGAAAAAAATGAGTTAGAAATTGAGGGGTTAATCAAACTAGCCCAACAAGGCTATGTTGACGTTTGCGCTGTTGGCAACGAGGTTTTATATCGTGACGACTTAACTGAAGAGCAACTGCTCGAGTATATTGCCAGAGTGAAGCAAGCAGTGCCTAATTTACCTGTGGGTTATGTAGATGCTTATTATGAATTTGAAGATCGTCCTGCGGTAACAGAAATTTGCGATGTTATTCTGGCCAACTGTTATCCCTTCTGGGAAGGTTGTCCAATTGAATACTCTTTGCTGTATATGAAAGATATGTATCAAAGAACCATCAAAGCTGCTGGCGGCAAAAAAGTAATTATTACCGAAACTGGTTGGCCAAATCGTGGACAAAGTTTTCATGGCGCTGTGCCATCTGAAGCAAATGCGATTAGGTATTTCCTCAATAGCCAACAGTGGACGGAAGCGGAAAATATAGAAATGTTCTATTTTTCATCCTTCGATGAAGCATGGAAAATTGGTGCCGAGGGTGATGTCGGCGCCTACTGGGGTTTGTGGGATAAAAACGAAAATTTAAAATATTCAAAATAAAAATTATGACTAAAAATATACTGCCTTTTGCGAAGGCTATTTGCTATTCGGGGTATCGCGACGGACAGAGTCCAGACAACGGTGAATTTCCAACCTATGATCAGGTTAAGCAAGACTTGATGATCCTTAAGAATGATTGGAAATCACTGCGACTCTACGGCAGCGATGAACACTCAAAAACCATTCTGCATGTTATTGAGAATGAGCAACTTCCCTTTGATGTCATGTTGGGAGCCTACGTGACAGCTGAAGTAAGCAATGAGAATTGCCCTTGGGGAGGGTTCTATTCTGAAGAGCAATTGCACAGCAATAAGCAACATAATCAACAACAAATTGATGAACTTATTCAGCTAGCTAACAGATACCCAACTATTATCAGCTCGGTATCCATAGGTAATGAAGCTGCTGTTGGCTGGACTGATCATTTGGTTCCTACCGAAAGTTTAATTAACTATGCAAAGCAGACTAAATCCCAGGTATCACAGCCGGTTACCTTCTGTGAAAACTATGTCCCATGGCTTGAAAATCTAAGACCACTCGCAGATGAACTCGATGTTATCTCAATTCATACCTACCCAGTGTGGGAATTTAAAAGTATTGATGAGGGCTTGGCTTATACCATAGCTAACTATCAAGCTGTAAAGGATGCCTATCCCGACAAGCAAATTATTATTACTGAAGCGGGTTGGGCGACCCATTCAAATGGTCGCGGCATTGAAAGCCACAATGTGAATGAGGATTTTCAACAACAGTATTTCCATCAATTAATGAACTGGGCTCAGGAACAACAAATACTGGTGTATTTCTTTGAAGCCTTTGATGAAAACTGGAAAGGCTCTCCAGACCCCTTGGAACCAGAAAAACACTGGGGTATTTACAATGCTGACCGAACTCCAAAATTAGTAATGCAGGGTTAATCACAATACACACAGATATTGACTACTATGGATGGTAGTCATAAAACCCCTTTCAATAAAAAAATATTTCACCATTAATCTAGACTCAACATAAGGGTCTTACGCTTTTCTCATGGTTTTAAGTACTAATCCTGTTTCAAATTCTTGTCGTAGAGAAGATTAACTAAGGCATATTAATTTGTGACCTTGGAAATAAAATAATTACAAAGGTTTGAGGGTACTACTATGATTAGACATTTTTACATTAGTAATGACTTAGATGATCTCGAATCACTGGAAGTTGAGCTTGAAACTGTAGGTATCTCAGCGGCCCATTCCCATGTTCTAAGTTTGGATGACGCTGAAGTGGCAGCACACCCAAATTTAAATGAAGTCGAGGCTGTTCTTCGCACAGATGTTGTTCACAGCACTAAAATAGGTGCAGTTGTCGGTGTTATCGCTGCGACCCTAATGCTTTATGTGGTTGCATTAACTGGTTGGGCAGAAAAAGTCACTTGGATTCCATTTGTTTTCTTATTCATAATTATGGTCGGGTTCTTTACTTGGGAGTTTGGCTTTATCGGTATACAGCGTAAAAATCACCGCTTTGCTCGATTTGAAAAGGCACTTAAGAACGGTAAACATATCTTTTTTGTCGATATTGAACCGGAAAATGATCAGCTTTTGGCTGATGTTGTCAAAAGGCATCCTAAAATTAAACGCGCCGGTGATGGACCATCAGTGCCACAATGGTATATTCAAATGCAAGATGGTTTTAAGTCATTTACCAAAATTATGCCTTAAGCATTTGTCTTTTAAAAAAGGGTCCCATGGGCCCTTTTTTATTGCAAATATGGCACAAATCATTATTCACTTAATTTCTAATGCTAAGGTGAAATAACCACGAGATGAGACTGGCCATCAAAAAGATAACCTGCTGCAGTACTTGTTTCTGAGATATCTATAACTGCAGAGCCTGATGATCTCTCTGTAATGTCAAAAGTAATTGTAGCTAGCTCAGCTTCAGAAGAACCTGGGAACTGACCAAATAATGAAGCCCAACCAAAGTCCAAAGCATTTCCTTCTGCATTAACTTCACCAGAAGCGATAGCTCCGCTAAATACATCAGAAACGTTATTCAAACTAAGAATATTGCTATCGAAGTTAACTCTAAAGCCAATACCCGTTGTGTTAGGATTATCTGCCAGATAAGAAAGCTTGACCGTTACCTGACCACCATCCTC
>JBMZEV010000087.1:0-2979 GCA_049615065.1 Porticoccaceae bacterium
ACAATAAACTTAGCCAAGGCGCGAAGACTATCGGCACTGTCGGCAAAAATATCTAAAGCATCAATACTGGACTGATAAAGTCTTTCAGCGTCAGATCGGGCCTTTTCAATGCCCAAAATAGAGGTGTAAGTTGCCTTGTGATTAGCGCTGTCAGAGCCCTGACTTTTGCCTAGCTGTTCGGTAGAGCTTTCAACATCTAAAATATCATCCTGTATTTGAAATGCTAAACCAATAGCGCTAGCGAATTGTTTCAGTGCCGCTATCTGAGTTTCGGTTGCACTATTGGTGGCTAAGGCTGCCATTACTACACTGGCCTCAATCAATGCCCCTGTTTTATGACTGTGCATATAGTTCAACTCATTGGCACTTAATTGCTTGCCAGTCGAGGCTAAATCCACTGCCTGGCCACTGACCATGCCATTACAGCCCGCCAGATCAGAGAGTATGGCTATTAATTGCAAATTAATTGATGCCGGTAAATCAGCTAGCTCAGTCAGTTGCTTAAATGCCAACGACTGTAAGCCATCGCCGGCAAGAATAGCCGTAGCCTCATCAAATTGAATATGACAGGTGGGTATGCCGCGGCGTAGATCATCATCATCCATCGCCGGTAAATCATCATGGATCAGCGAGTAGGCATGAATCATCTCAACAGCCGCTGCAACCTTTGCCGTGTTATCGTTGCTAGTACCTATAGCCTCAGCCGCCGCAAAGCACAATGCAGGGCGTACACGTTTGCCGCCATTAAACACCGAATAGCGCATGGCTTTATAAAGCTTAGCTGCAGGGCCAGAGGGCGGTGGAAGAATTTGCTCTAGCTGAGCATCCACCCGTTGGGTATAGGAATTTAAGCGTTGATCGAGCTTGTCAGTCATAAGAAAGACTATTCTTGATCTTCAAATGGTTGGCTAACAATGGAATCGCCTTGACGCATTAGCACCTCAACTTTTTGCTCGGCATGTTTAAGTGCCGCCTGACAGTCGCGGGCCACTTTAATGCCCTGTTCAAAGGATTTTAAAGACTCCTCAAGACTTAACTCACCACTTTCAAGAGACTCAACCAGGCCTTCAAGGGACGCCAGTTGTTGTTCAAAATCCACCGCTTTCTTTTCTTTTGACACAATTCACCACCAAGATCATCAAAATGTCACAACAGGGTGTCACCCTAGCCCACAATGCCACAACGGTCAATTGGAACTGCGTATAATTGACAGACAGCTTAAGGCTGTTCACAATAGAAATAATTATTAAGGAGGTTTGGGTTCAGCTATCAACGAATAACACTAATTAGCTGCAAGCGTCGACCCTATTTGAGTCGACAGGGAAGACTACCCCTAGCACTTTTTATAGCCAGTTTTACTCAGAGCCCCGTTGCCATCGCAGCGGGGCTTTTTTGTTGCCGTAAACTATTCATAGGATTAATTGATTATGCATACCAGAATTCTTCGACTTAACTTGGCAGGGCAGCCGATTGACTGGCTTCATTGGGAGGAAGCCGTTTGCCTCTATGCCCGAGACATAGTGTCTTGGACTCTTGGAGATATAGTGCGCACTGTTCAGGGCGGGGTGTCCAGACTTACAGGGCAGAGATCCAAGGTAGACCTGCCGAGTATCATTGCCTGCGGTGGCGAACAGATGGCGCGGCCGCGCACCAATAGCCCGCTAAGTAATCCCACATTATTTGCCCGCGATGCCTATTTATGTCTCTACTGCGGTCGAGACTTCCCATCGGCACAGCTGACCAGAGATCATATTCACCCCACTTCAAGAGGGGGGAAGGATCGCTGGGAAAATGTGGTGTCCTCATGCCGTCGTTGCAATCAGCACAAAGCCGATAGAACCCCTGAAGAAGCCAATATGCAGTTAATTGCACTGCCATTTAAGCCCAATAATGCAGAGTATTTAGCGCTACTCAATAGTCGACGAATACGCGGCGACCAAATGGAATTTTTGCGCGGGCAGTTTTCTAAAAATAGCCGACTACTAAAACTGCATTAAAGCCCCTGAAGGATTATAATAGCAATAAGGGCAGGGCAGATAAGTTTTACATACACAGGCCATAGCTTCCAAAACAGCGAATGCTCCGCATCGGTTTTGCCCTGTTTAATCTCCTGCAAAATAGCATTTCGATAAAATACCCAGCCGGCAAATAAACAGATTAATAGGCTAATTAATGGCTGCGCCCATTCCGTGGTCAGGCTAATAATAGCATCAAAAGCAATATTAAAATTCAAGCAGATAGCAACACTTATGCCAAATATCGCCGAAGTTAGCCACAAAGTTGCTCTTTTTCGTGAAACTTCGTGAGTTTCAACCGCATAGGAAACCGGTACCTCAAGCAGAGAAATAGATGATGTAACCGCAGCAATAGACATTAATACAAAAAATGCCAAGCCAACCAATAGTCCAATACCACCCATCGAATCAAATAAAGCAGGCAAGACCTGAAAAATCAGCCCTGGTCCGCCAATTAAACTGCCATCATCAGCAGAAATCACAACGCCCAAATTTTGCGCCACAAACATCGCCGGTAAAATAAGCAATCCGGCCAAAAAGGCAATGCCGGTATCAGCTAGGGTAACCAGAGAACCCACCAAGGGCAGGTTGGCATTGGAGCGAATATAGGAACCATAAATAAGCATGGTGCCAACCCCCAGCGACATAGAAAAGAAAGCTTGGCCCAACGCGCTAACCAGCAAGTCGGGATCAGTCATCTGGGAAAAATCAGGTACTAGGTAATGTCGTAGACCCTCAATAGCACCCTCTCGAGTGAGCACATAAGCAATGAGTGCAAGCAGAAGAATAAGCAGCGAAGGCATTAATCGCCGCGACCACTTTTCAATACCCTGCTCGACGCCAGCATTAATAATTAAACCGGTCAACAGCATAAAAATAGCAGTCAAAGTAATATTGCGTGCAGTGCCGAACTCGGTCAGCCATTGACCGAGGCTATCCAGCCCTAAAATTGTCGTCACAGGTT
>JBMZEV010000088.1:0-2413 GCA_049615065.1 Porticoccaceae bacterium
AAAAACAATCAAAGAATAAATTCCCAAAAGAACCAAAAGATAACGCCCCACATAATTGCATTAATAACAATTGATTTAATAAAACTTTTCACATGTGGCTGCATTATTTCTTTCCTTGTCAAATTAATTAAGCTGGGACTACTCCACAGTCACTGATTTTGCCAAATTCCTTGGCTGATCAACATCAGTGCCTTTTACTAGCGCAACATAGTAGGATAAAAACTGCAGCGGGATAATAAACAGCATGGGTGCTATCAAGGCGTTAGCATGGGCCATATTCACCACCTCTAGGCCCTCTTCACTTTTAAACTGGTCATCACTATCGGCAAATACATACATTATCGAGCCCCTAGCTCGAACCTCTTCAATATTCGATTTTAATTTGTCCAATAAATCATTGTTTGGCGCCACCACCACTACCGGAATATCAGCATCGATTAGAGCTAAAGGACCATGCTTTAGCTCACCAGCAGCATAGGCTTCTGCATGAATATATGATATTTCTTTGAGCTTTAAAGCACCTTCCATCGCCAAGGGGTAATGATCACCTCGCCCAAGGAAAAGCGCATGCTGCTTGTAAGCAAACTGCTCCGATAGGTCCTTGATATGTTGCTCTAAACCAAAAGCACGCTCCATTTGTGCCGGCAAAGCCAATAATGCCTCAATAGCATCCTGTTGAAATTTCGTATTTGCCTGCTGTGACTGACAGATTGAAGTACACAGCATCAACAAAGCAGCTAACTGAACAGTAAAGGCCTTCGTTGAGGCTACCCCTATCTCTGGGCCTGCTTTCATCAGATAGACCAGGTCAGATTCTCGAACCAGACTGGAGGTTTCAACATTACATATGGTTAATGAGGCAAGGTAACCTAATGACTTAGCCAGCCGCAATGCCGCCAAGGTATCCGCTGTCTCACCTGATTGCGAGAGTGTTACTAGCAGGGAGTCTTTATGGACGAATGACTGCCTGTATCTAAACTCTGAGGCTATCTCTACGCTACAACTAATACCGACATGCTGTTCAATCCAATAGCGCGCCACCATTCCCGCGTTATAGCTGGTTCCACAGGCAACGATCTGTACATGCTTAATTTTACTCAATAGCTTTTCCGCCCCCTTACCAAAGGCATCAGGGGTTACCTTACCCTCTATTAAGCGGTCCTTAAGGGTTCTGCGTATAGCTTCTGGCTGTTCAAAAATCTCTTTAAGCATATAATGCTTGTAGCCAGCTTTACCAGTGGCATCCGACGAGATATTGGATACTTCAATTTCTCTTTCGACATCCTTACCAGACGCATCAATAATATTAACCTCGGTTCGAGTAACTTGCGCTACATCGCCCTCCTCAAGCACCGCGAAACGCTGAGTAACAGGCAACAGCGCTAATTGATCAGAGGCTACAAAGTGCTCACCGACTCCGTAACCAATTACCAAAGGGCTGCCAGAGCGCGCAACAACCAACTCATCGGGCGTCTGGCTATCTGTAACCACCATGCCATAGGCGCCAACCAACCGTTGACTAGCGGCAAAAACCGTTGATCTTAAACTGGCGTGCTCAGCGGATAGCTGGTGGATCAGATGCACTATAACTTCGGTATCTGTATCCGAAGTAAACTTATAGCCATTGGCTGTCAACTCCTCACGAAGCTCATGATGATTTTCAATAATGCCATTATGCACCACAGAAAAACGATTGCCCGATTGATGCGGATGGGCATTGCGCTCTGAGGGAACACCATGGGTTGCCCAGCGCGTATGAGCTATACCTGTAGTCCCTGTAGGAGCCTGTTCTTTAATAGCTGCTGCCAACGCTTCAACCTTCCCTTCTCGCTTAATACAGGTGGTAACGCCCTGATCATCGAGCACGGCAACACCAGCGGAATCATAGCCGCGATATTCAAGGCGTTTAAGACCTTCAATTAATATTTCAGTAATGGGTCGCTCTGCGACCGCACCTACGATTCCACACATAGTTTATTCTTTTAGTAAGTTAGTTTAATTCGTTAATATTCTATCAAAATTTATCTAAAGTGACTGAACTAATTAATTTTCAATGCGTCAAAATCCGCTTGCTTAAGTCTGGGCCCAAATCGCTCAACCACCATAGCCGCTGCTTGATTGGCTAACTCTGCGGCCTTTAAATACTTTGCACCTGATGTAATGGCATATAAAAATACACCGGCGAACATATCCCCGGCACCATTGGTATCAACAGCCTTTGCTTTCAATCCAGGTACTTGCACAAGACTGCTGCCATCAAAAACAGTTGCGCCCTTTGCGCCATCGGTAATAGCAAAAGTTTTGGCGTAGGATTTGAGAGACTCTGCTGCCTTACTCAAATTAGCAGATCCTGTAAAAGCTAGCGCTTCATCTCTATTGCAAAAAATAAGATCAATGCCATCGCCAATCACTG
>JBMZEV010000089.1:0-2392 GCA_049615065.1 Porticoccaceae bacterium
TTGCGATTATTTTTTGAAAATGATCTGCGTTTTCTTAAGCAATTTTAGGTAGGGGTATCTATGAAATTTAGTGAATCCTGGTTACGTCAATCAGTAAACCCCTCAATCTCAACCGAAGAATTGGTTGCACAGATTACCATGGCAGGCCTTGAGGTCGATGCCGTTGAGTCAGCTTCACCCGATATTAGTGGTGTAGTGGTTGGTGAAATTATTGCCGTCGAACAGCACCCAGATGCCGACAAGCTGCGGGTTTGTCAGGTGGCGGGTAATGGCGATGCAAATCTTCAGGTTGTCTGCGGTGCAGCCAATGCCCGAGTTGGGATCAAAGTACCTTTTGCCACGGTCGGGGCAAAACTACCCGAAGGGTTTAAGATTAAAAAAGCCAAGCTACGTGGTATTGAATCTCTAGGTATGCTCTGTGGTCAAACTGAATTAGGCCTAGGGGATGATGATTCTGGGCTATGGGAGCTTCCAGCAGATGCTACAGTAGGACAAGATCTACTCGAGTATCTCGATTTAAACGACAATATAATTGAAGTGGACCTAACCCCAAATCGCGCAGACTGCTTAAGTATCCGCGGTCTAGCTCGCGAGGTAGGCGTACTTAATTCGGAGCCGGTAAAACAGCTTCAAATTGATGCAGTTGCACCAACAATCAAAGATGCTCTAAATGTCACTATAGACGCACCTCAAGCCTGTGGACGCTATGCTGGACGCATTGTTCGCGGGGTCGATTTGACCTGCCCAACGCCATTGTGGATGCAAGAGCGTCTGCGTCGAAGTGGAATAAGAACCCTAGGTCCAGCCGTTGATATAACCAACTATGTATTGCTCGAATTAGGCCAGCCCATGCATGCCTTTGATCTAGCCAAGCTAGAAGGCGATATTGTTGTGCGTATGGGGCAGGGTGAAACCCTAGAGCTATTAGATGACAGCAAGGTCAAGGTTGCCAAAGATACCCTAGTGATTGCCGATCAGGCTCAATCACTGGCTATGGCGGGAATTATGGGCGGTGCAGCATCAGCGGTATCAGATAACACCACAGATATATTCTTTGAAAGCGCTTGGTTTGATCCAGTGGCTATAGCCGGTAAAGCAAGAAACTACGGCAAGCATACAGATTCATCTCATCGCTTTGAGCGCGGTGTGGATTCAGAGTTGCAAATACAGGCGCTAGAGCGCGCCACTGCTCTTATGCTAGACATTTGTGGCGGTGATGCTGGGCCAATAACCACAGACGAAGCGACAGACTATTTGCCAAAACCCGCCAGTATTGAATTGCGCGACCAGCATTTGGCTCAACAATTGGGTGTTAGTATTGATGCCGATACTGTTGATGATATGTTAACGCGCCTTGGTTTAACCCAAGAGCAGCGCGATGCTGATAAAGGCGTATGGCAATCACCTAGCTGGCGCTTTGATTTAGCCATTGAGCAAGACTTGGTTGAAGAAGTGGCTCGAGTATATGGCTATAACAATTTGCCAGTCACAACACCGGCAATGGCGGTTGATATTTCTGCCAGCAAAGAAGCGATTAAGCCACTTGAACACTTTAGGGATCGTTTGGTGTCTCTAGGGTATCAAGAAGCTATTACCTATAGCTTTGTAGATCCCCAACTGCTCGAAACATTAGATCCAGATCGTCAGGGTGTAAAGGTCAGTAATCCGATTTCCCAAGATCTTTCAGTGATGCGTACTAGTCTGTGGCCTGGTCTGGTAAGTGCTGCCATACATAACCTTAATAGACAGCAACCAAGGGTGCGTTTATTTGAGGTAGGGCAGTGCTTTATTCCTTCAAAAAGTAAGGATGCAGTGGCAGGGCTTGAACAAAATCTTGCGCTAGGTGGGCTTATCTGTGGTTCAAGATCGCCAATAGGATGGACAAGTGGTAAAGAGCAGGTTGATTTTTATGATCTAAAGGGTGATTTAGAGGCTATACTTAGTGATAATCAGTGCGTTGAAAAACTTTCTTTCCGTGCAGCAGTTCACCCCGCATTACATCCTGGGCAGACAGCAGAGGTTATTTCAAATGGTGAGTCTGTGGGATGGATAGGGCGATTACATCCTGCCGTAGAGTCAAAGCTAGAGGTTGCTAAGCCGCTCTATATATTCCATGTAGATATAGGCAAGATCAATGAATTTGGTGATATAAAGGCTAAAGAAGTCAGCAAATTCCCAGAAGTTCGCCGAGATTTAGCCTTTATGGTTGATGCCTCTACACCGGCGCAGTTGTTAATCGATGAAGCCAAAGCAGTGGCGGGTGACTCTTTGTGTGATTTAAAGTTATTTGATGTTTATCATGGCAAAGATGTTGAAACTAAAGGAAAAAGTATAGCTTTAGGCTTGACCTTTCAGCACAGTTCGCGCACTCTTACGGATGAAGAGATAAATC
>JBMZEV010000090.1:0-2374 GCA_049615065.1 Porticoccaceae bacterium
GCTAAAAGCAATGCGGTCTATACAGCGTTCAAAGCAGTAATGGCTGATATTGGCTCAAAGCCGAGTTATGAGGTGCCATTGCATTTGCGTAATGCACCGACAAAAATGATGAAACAGTTAGATTATGGCAAAGATTATCGCTACGCACACAATGAAGAAGGTGGTTATGCCGCCGGTGAAAACTATATGCCGCAAGAAATGGGCAATAAACAGTATTATTTTCCCACTGATCGCGGACTAGAGGTTAAAATAGCCGAAAAATTAAACCATCTTCGCAGTTTGGATAAGCAAAAAAAGGAAAAAACCTAATGCACTGGATTTCCGTTGCCCTTGGAGGCGCTTTAGGCGCTGTATGCCGCTGCTGGGTAAGCATCTGTTTATTCCCCGTCACTAGCTATAAATTTCCCTATGCCACGCTTTCAGTTAATGTTGCGGGAAGTTTATTAATGGGCGTTTTATATGTGCTTATAGTGGAAAAGGGTGGCTTACCTGATCAAGCGCGGCATATTTTAATGATTGGCTTTTTAGGTGCTTTCACAACTTTTTCAACTTTCTCGCTTGATGCTATCAGTCTGTGGCAAAATAGCGGTCAAATAATGGCGCTGATTTATGTTATTTCAACTGTAGCTCTGTGCCTAATAGCTATTATATTTGCCATCTGGCTAACACGACTGTTTTAAGGAACTGATTATGCTTGACCCGAAACTACTGCGTTCGGAGCTAGACACCATTGCCAAAAGCCTTGCAATAAAAGGCTTTGAGCTTGATTGCGATGAATTTCTATCACTTGAATCACAGCGCAAGGAGCTACAACTTAAGGCTGAAGCTATTCAGCAAGAGCGCAACTACTATTCCAAAAGCATGGGTAAACTTATCGGTGAAGCTAAATCTAAGGGCGAAGATATTGAGCCTTTAAAAGCTAAGGGTGAGGAACTTAAAAAGGCAAGTGCTGACGCTGATGCCGCTTTGTCTGATGTTCAAACTAAATTAGATGCACTTGTTCAGGGAATCCCAAATATTCCAGATGCAGATGTCCCAGAGGGTCAAGATGAAGATGATAATGTAGAAATTCGTCGCTGGGGAACCATTAGGCAGTTTGATTTTGATATCAAAGACCATGTAGACATAGGCGCTGATTTAAACGGTCTCGATTTTGATACTGCAGCTAAAATAACTGGCTCAAGATTCGCCCAAATGAGCGGTGGATTAGCTAGACTTCATCGTGCATTAACCCAGTTTATGCTCAATACTCATATTGAACAGCATGACTATAAAGAAGTCTATGTACCTTACATTGTCAATTCAGAATCTTTATTTGGTACAGGTCAGCTACCAAAATTTGAAGAAGATCTGTTTAAGCTTGATGATGAGCGCAATTATTATTTGATTCCCACCGCTGAAGTGCCAGTAACCAATATTCACCGCAATCAAATTGTTGATAACTTGCCGATTAAATATGTTTCACATACGCCGTGCTTTCGCAGTGAAGCGGGGAGTAGCGGAAGAGATACTCGCGGTATGATTCGCCAGCATCAATTTGAAAAAGTCGAGATGGTGCAATTTGTTCATCCCGATCAATCTAATGAGGCTCATGAAGCGTTGACTGGTCATGCTGAAGCCATTTTGCAAAAACTTGGGCTACCTTATCGCACGGTGATTTTATGTGGCGGCGATCTTGGGTTCTCATCCGCTAAAACTTATGATATTGAAGTATGGTTGCCATCTCAAAATACCTATCGCGAAATATCCTCTTGCAGTAACTTTACTGACTTCCAAGCGCGTAGAATGAAAGCGCGTTTTAGAAACCCTGAGGGTAAAACTGAATTTCTTCATACCATTAATGGTTCAGGGCTAGCTGTGGGACGCACTTTGATTGCAGTTATGGAAAACTACCAGCAAGTCGACGGTTCTATTGCCATCCCTGAAGTGTTACAGCCTCTAATGGGCGGATTGACCCATATAAGCTAATGGATTTCTTACCGCTATTTCATAATCTAAAATGCCGACGCGTTATTGTTGTTGGCGGTGGCGAAATCGCTTTGCGCAAAGTACGGCTTGTTGCTGAGGCCGATGCCTTTATTACCATTGTGGCTAAAGAGTTCTGTGCTGATTTGATTGAAATGCAAGATATCAATGCCAAAAAAGGCATTCATAATCTTGAGTTAATTACCGCGCCATACCAACAGCACTATATAGAAAACAATCCTGATGCAGTGCTAGTCATTGCTGCCACCAATGATCCTGAGCTTAATCGAGAAGTATCTAAGCATGCTCAACAGGCGCATATGCTGTCTAATGTGGTCGATGATCCTGGTTACTCAACTGTGATTTTTCCATCTATTGTCGATCGCTCACCGATTCAGATCGCTATTTC